>CABWZP010000048.1 GCA_902509965.1 uncultured SAR86 cluster bacterium | reverse complement strand
GGCCCAATATCTGATCCAATACCGTTAATGCAACTAAAGCATCCTTTAGGCAAAGAACTTTTATTTATTATTTCAATAAGAATACGGCTGCTAAGAGATGAGTACTCACTCGGCTTTAAAACAATTGAACAACCTGCAGCAATAGCAGAAGATATCTTTGTAAGGGTTTGATTTAATGGCCAATTCCAGGGTGTTATCAACGCAACTAGTCCAATTGGAACCCTAATTAATTTATAGTCATTATGATTTTCTTCAAATTTATAAGTTTTAAGGGTTCTAATAGTATTTATTAGATGATCAATACCCATCTGAATATGGGATGAACTAGTTAAAGTAATTGGTGCACCCATCTCTAAAGTTATAGCATTAGCCAAATCTTCTTTTCGAATAATAATTTCATCATGAATTTCCTGAAGAATAGATATACGTTCTTTTATGGTTAAATTAGCTGAAACCTTTTCCATTGAAAGACCAACTCTTATAGCTGAACTGACTTGCTCTTTACTGGAACAAAATAAGGTTCCTATTATTGATTCATCGCCTGGATTTAAAAGAGTAAATTTATTATCATTTTGATCTTCAGCAAAATGACCAGTTATATAGGTATTAGATATTTCCATGAATACCATTATTAAACATACATCTTATTAAAGTATAGTTTTAATTTATGTTTATCATACTTAGCATAACTTATTGTTATAATATGATAGATAAAATTCAATTTATATTATGATTGTATTAAGGTATTTTTAAATTACATAAATGCAATTAAACAGGGAGAATTTATGCATATTTCATCAAGATTTTTATTACTAACATTTTTTATTTCCTTACCTCTAGTTACTATAGCTCAAGAAGATCCACTAACTGTTAATAATGGTGTTACCGATATTGAAGAGATTGTTGTTACAGCTACGTCACGCGAATCATCTTTATTAGATGTCCCATATAATATATCTACAATTTCTGGATCAGATATTGAAGAAAGAACAATTCAAGATACTAGTGAGCTATTAAGAAATTTTGCAGGAATTAGTACTATTGACCGGGGATATAGAAATGCTGGTACAACAAATAGTGCACGTATTAGGGGTTTGAATGTAGACTCATCTGCGTTACAAGATTATCCTGTAAGTTCAGTTGCATCTGTTTCAACCTATGTTGATAAAACGCCTGTTTTTGCAAATTTTTTATTAAAAGATTTGAAAAGAGTTGAAGTATTAAGAGGGCCTCAAGGCACTCTCTATGGATCAGGAGCTTTGGGTGGAACGGTAAGATATATTACTAATGATCCTATTATTGGAGAAATGAGTGGAAGTGTTAATGTTACAACTTCTGACGTTACAGGCTCTAATTCATTAGGGACAGCATTAGATGTTGTTGTAAATATCCCAATCTCTGAAAAAATGGCCTATAGAATGGCATACTCCTATGCAGACTATCCTGGTATTACTGATTATGTAAATGTTTTTAGAGTTACTGATATTCCAGGATTTGATTCATGGTTTGGTCCAGTTGACCCTTCATATGGTGTACCTACACCGAAAGAGGGAGTTGGTTTTCCCGATTTTATTACATCTCCACCATCTGTTAAAACTGTTCAGGATGCAGATACGGTTGGAATAGAATTTTTTAGACATAAGTTTTTGTTTGATATTAGTGACAACCTTGAATTAGTGTTTTCAGCAACCATGCAAGATGATGATGTAGGCTCAAGGCGCCAAGCATCTACAGGAACTAAATATATGCTTAATGAGACATGTACAAGTCTTCTAGATCCAAACTGTTATTCAACAGGCACATATGGTAAATATGAAAATGGAGCATTAATGCTTGAACCATCTGAAAGAGAAGTTGAAGTCTATGCTTCCGAGTTAACTTATGATGCTGATAAATATGATTTAATAGTCTCATTTTCTACTTATGATAAGTCTGGCTCAAGTATTACTGATAATACTGGATATTTTGCAGGAGCAGGCGTCTTCACATCAGCATTAGCTGGTTATTATAATCAAACTGCTGGCGGTATATGGGCTACTCCTTCACGACCTTATTCACCAGCGCACAGACAATATACAGATACAGCTGATACCCTTGAAATTAAATTTATATCTGAAATATCTGATAGATTTGATTATATTCTTGGTTATTTTAATCAAACCGAAGATATGAGCAG
>CABWZP010000047.1 GCA_902509965.1 uncultured SAR86 cluster bacterium | reverse complement strand
TGTTTAATTACATAGTTGAAGGATGCATCATCACTATGAACATAAGTATCTAATTCACTCTGCAAGTATTCAGCCCTAGGGCCAGCATGGGTAAAGATAGGGAATAAAACTATTAAATAAAATAGTATCTTTGCCATATGTTACTTAATTACGACCGTTTGTAATTGATCTTTTGTATTCAAAAAAACTTTATACATCACTATAGATGTCGGCTCAATATTCTTAGGATAAGGCACATAAAAGTTTGCTTGATCATCATAACCATAGAAAAATTCACTATCCTCATACCCAATATGTTGAGCTTTAACTAAAAGCGGATTGCCAATATTTACTTTATAAAGCTGCTTACCTTTAGCGTCTAGGAATATTGCTTCATAGGTCTCTATTTCTATAGGGTCTTTTTTAAAACGATAGCTAGGTATTAGTTTATTATATTCAACTGATTTAAATTCAAAAACACCATCTTTAAAATAAAGTTTTATTTGATGAAATTTACTATCATTCTTAGTTTCTCTAGTTTCTTTCAAGATTTGGTGCTTGCCCGGAGTGTCGTTATCTTCAGCAATAATAAAGCCTGGAATAAAAATGAGTGATGATAAAAGAATTTGTTTAACTATTTTCATAAATTACTCCAATTGATTCCAATCGTGCCGCCAGTAGTTCCATCTATATAACCTATAGCATAATCAGATTTATTTGTTGGATTTGCTTGATAACTACCAGACCAGTCTATAGAAGTATTCCAATAATAATCACTATTAAAAAACCCTTCATAATTGTCTGAGTCTACCAATATATCATCAGGAGCTGTCATATACCCTAAAGTATCAATTGCTTTATATGAATACTCCATTACTCCGCCATTTTCAGGCTTCGTAAATATAACTTCAGTTTGATTAACAAGATCCTCTTGAATTACTCCATTAATGTACCAATTAAGTTGGATATTATTTGTATTAAATTCAACATCATCAAGATTGTATTTTATTGAAGTATAGCCGGCATCTTGTTGCAGATTATCAATGCCTGTTTCAGCCCCATCAGCATCAACTAAATAAATACTATCCCAGACGTTAGGGCAACTATCATAATTATCATATTGATTAAAACATTGATTAGAAATAGTTTGAGCAACAAATGCTTCTGTATTAATAGGGCCATACTGAGAAATGAAATTTTCAGGAACTCCCCATCCCCCGTTATAGTCACCACCATACATTACGTTATAGTCTTCAGGCCTCCATGACGCATCTGAAGAATAATACGTACCTAAAAAAAGCCCTACTCCAGAATTTGATGCTCCAGAGGTATAACCAGGTACATTGGTTTTATCTTGTATCCAATGAGACCATTTAACATTATAGGGATCATTATTTGTAGTTGTATTAGGAGATGAGTCAGCATAAATACTCATATCAAAGCCTCTGTCATCACTTGTAATGTATTCATCTCCAAGGTTAGCATGACTGTGGCCAAGCTCATGCATAGCAATATATGAAGTTGAACCACCTAAAGGTTGAGCATTAACATAGCCTCTTGCTACTCCTCTTCCATAAAAACCAGCAAGAATAGAAATAGTGTCTGGTAAAGGACCTTCTGGAAAAGCTGAAGCTACATTTGCATCTAAAACATCCCAATCCCAGCAATATATTGATGTATCCCAATCTAAGCAACCTGTATAAAGACCAACGAAAGAATCAGTACCATCTAAAAGAATTGGCTCTACCGCCAAAATATTAAAATACTCTTCTACAAAACTTCCCTCATTAATTCTTTTAATTAGGTTATAAGTTGTTTGTCCAAGTCTATTTCTAAAATCTTCTATATCTGTAACCGAGTCTGCAACAATCAAATATGTTGTTCCTGGTTGCATGTTTTGTTTCTTGGTTCCACTAACCACATAAGTTCTATAGTTTTCGGTAAGAGTTATATTTGAGGGAATTATTGCTTCGAATGATGATTCTCCTGAAGAATTACCATCATTTGCAAAAATTGTTACTTCTTTAAAACCAGCATTTGCAACGCCAGTAAAATCTATGGCTATTGTATTAGCACCTGATTCTGAGACACCTATTACAGGAACGGGTAAACTTTCATCACCTATGCTTGCAGTGTAAGTAATTTCAGAAAATTCATTATCTGGATCATTTACAGTAAATTCAAAGATAGAATTTTCAGGCATTAAAATATCTGAATTACCTGCCCAGGCTTCTGGTGGACTAGTAAGTTGAACAACGGGTGAATCATTAACATTGTTAATAGTAATTGAAACGGTTGCTGGATTTGAAACAGTTGAGTTTTCAACAGCAGTAGCTGTAAATTGAAAAGAGTCATTACCGCTAAATTCTGCTTGA
>CABWZP010000046.1 GCA_902509965.1 uncultured SAR86 cluster bacterium | reverse complement strand
GTGGTGCCATTTCGTGTAGCCATGAAGACGAACTCATCTTCTGAAAACTCTCCTACTGGCAGAATGTCACTTACAGATTCGTCATCATCTAAATTAAGCATATTAACTAAAGGTCTGCCTTTAGAGGTGCGGCTAGCAACTGGAATTTCATAAACCTTTAACCAAAAAACCTTACCTTTAGTGGTAAAGCAAAGTATTTGGGTATGGCTACTTAATACATATAAATTTTGAATCAGGTCTTCTTCTTTAACTGCTGCGGCAGCTTTACCTTGTCCACCTCTTCTTTGTTCACGATATTCATCTAATGGTTGAGTTTTTGCATAACCACTTCTGGAAATTGTAAGCACTCTGGTCTCTTCAGGGATTAAATCCTCATTGGTAATACCTCTTCGCGTATCATTAATAAGAGTTCTGCGTTCATCACCAAAGTTATTTTTTATCTCATTTAGTTCATCTACAAGCAGTGCTTCAAGTGTAGCTTTATCATCCAGTATTTTCTGAAATTCTAATATTTTCTCAATGATGTCAGTGAATTCAGAATTAAGATTGTCTTGCTCAAGACCAGTTAATCTTCCGAGTCTAAGTTCAAGGATTGCTTTAGCTTGCTCAGGTGAAAGCTTATATTTTTTTCCATTTAAACCATATTCAGCTTTTATATCTAAAGGCTTACAGGCGTCTTTACCTACTTTTTTAAGAATTGCTTCAACTGGACCGGCTTTCCATTGCTTCTTAATTAAAGCCTCAGCTGCAACTTTTGGATCTTTTGATTTCTTAATGATTGTAATTACTTCATCGATATTCGCAATTGCTACCATTAAGCCTTCTACTATATGCCCTCTCTCTTTAGCTTTTTTAAGATCAAATATTGTTCTTTTTGTAATAATATCCTTTCTATGTTTTATAAAAGCTTCGAGAATTTCTTTTAAATTGACTTCTTTGGGTTGACCTTCGACAAGAACTGTTAAGTTAATGCCAAATGATTGCTCGAGTTGAGTTTGCGCGAATAAATTATTCTCAAGCACTTCTACAGAGTCTCCCTTTCTTACTTCGATCACAACTCTTAGTCCATCCTTATCAGACTCATCTCGTATTTCAGTAATTCCTTCTATTTTTTTCTCTTTTACAAGTTCAGCAATCTTTTCTAACATTTTTGCTTTGTTAACCATGTAAGGTATCTCATTAACAATTAATGACTGCTTGCCATTTTTATCTTCTTCAATAGAAGTATTAGACCTTATATGAATAATTCCTCTTCCCGTTTTATAAGCTTCATAAATACCTGCTCTTCCATCTATAGTTCCACCAGTTGGAAAGTCTGGGCCAGATATTTCATGTATAAGTTCATCAATAGACGAATCTGGATTATCTACCAGCTTTAGGCAGCCATTTATAACCTCGGTAAGATTATGAGGTGGTATGTTAGTAGCCATGCCAACAGCGATGCCTGAGGAGCCATTAATAAGTAAATATGGGACCTTGGTTGGCAGGACGTCAGGAATAAATTCACTACCATCATAATTTGGTGAAAATGAAACTGTGTCTTTTTCTAGGTCCCCTAGCATATGGTCTGTAATTTTTGCCATTCTAACTTCTGTATATCTCATAGCAGCAGGACGATCGCCATCAATTGATCCAAAGTTTCCTTGACCTTCAACAACCATATATCTCATTGAAAAATCTTGAGCCATTCTAACCATTGCTTCATAAACTGCACTATCGCCATGTGGATGATATTTACCAATGACATCACCCACAACTCTTGCAGATTTTTTGTAAGGTTTGTTATAGGTATTCTTTAGATCATGCATAGCAAATAAAATTCTTCTGTGCACGGGCTTTAACCCATCACGAATATCAGGCAAAGCCCTTCCATGAATTACACTAAGAGCGTAGCTTAGGTATGATTGCTTAAGCTCATCTTGTATATTTACGTTTATTATTTCTTTGGCAAAATCACTCATATATTGGGTCTTAAATGGTAAAAATTAATTATGAAAATAGTTCCACAATTGCTTATATATTTTACCACAGAACACCCTAACTTTTTATTGATTAATGTAGTTATTGAATGGGTATATTAGTATTTGATTTTGAAAAAATTTTAGGAATATTTAGAAGTAAATTTGCCTATCAAGGTTTGTAGTAATCTAATCTTTCTATGTCCTCTTCGATAACTTCTTTGCCATATTGAATTTCAATGATGCGGCATTTTTCTTCAAAAGGATTTGTTATTTGATGCCATTCGCCTTGAGTAATAGAGTACTTATCAAATTTATTTAGAGTTATGCTATCTCTATTATTAGGATTGTCCTTACTGTAATTAACAACACAAGATCCATGACTAACGAGCCAAATTTCATTCCTCTGAA
>CABWZP010000045.1 GCA_902509965.1 uncultured SAR86 cluster bacterium | reverse complement strand
GATAGACATGATCCATTTCTTTCTACTGATGCAGCAGTGGAATATTTTGATTATCTTTTTAAAAGATTTAATAACAATCTTTTTCATTCATTAGCCTCATATAATGCTGGGCCAACTCTTGTAGAATCTAGAATTAAGAGGAATATAAATCTTAATAAAGATCCTTCATTTAAAAATCTTAGACTCCCCTCTCAAACTAAAAGTTATATTCCAAAATTCGTAGCAATCTATGAAATTATAAAGAATCCAGAAAAATATAATATTAAATTGCCCAATATTCCTTATAAGGAACTCGTTGAAAGAGTCGAAATTAATGGGCAAGTTGAAATCTTAGCATTTAGTGATTTTGTTGGTCTCAAGCCTGAGTTCGTTTACAAGTTAAATGCTGGGTACACTAAGTGGGCTTCGGCTCCAGGTGAAAAAAGTATTTTTTATATACCTTTAGAAAAAGCTAATTTAATTAATAATGATAAAGATTTATTTTTAGCAGAAAATAAAATTAATTGGATAACTCACAAAATTAAGCCAGGTGATAGTTTGTGGGAGCTAGCAAGAAAATATGACACACGAGTTGAGATTATTAAAAAAATTAATTTTCTTGAAAAAGACCTATTATCTCTTAACGAAACTATTCTGATTCCCCTTAGTCAGTCTGAAGACAATAATTTTATTCCATTTGAAGTTCATGTTGTTTCAGAAGGCGATTCGTTATGGAAAATTGCTTCTAGATATAAATTATCAGTTAGAGAAATAGCTAGAAATAACAACATAGAAACTAATAGTATTTTAGTAATAGGTCAGCAGTTAAATATAGGTAATAAAAATATTTATAGAACTATTGATTCAAAGAAAAGAACTATTCTTTATTCTGTTAAGCAAGGAGATAATTTGTACAGAATAGCTGATCTATTTGGAGTAGAAGCTATAGATATAAAAGAATTAAATAACCTAGATAATTCTCCAATAATGCCTGGGCAGATCATTAAAATTATAATAAGTGCTTTCTAGTCTGAGGAAGTTTTAGGATCAAGCGCATCTCTTAAACCATCACCAAAAAAGTTTAATGCGAAGAGGGTTATTGTAAAAGTTAATCCTGGATATATTAAAAGCCATGAATATTCTTCCATTGATTCAACCCCGTCTTTAATAAGGGTTCCCCAACTACTCATAGGTGGCTGAATTCCAAGACCCAGAAAACTCAAGAAACTTTCTAGCAACATAACTTGAGGGATCGTTAAGGTTGCATATACCGCTATGGGTCCTAATATATTTGGAAATAGATGTTTTTTAAACATAGACATATTGCTAACGCCCATTGCTTGAGCAGCTAATACAAATTCTTGATTTTTTAATCCTATCACTTGACCTCTTACAATTCGTGCCATAGTAAGCCATTCAACAGCTCCAATTGCACCAAAAAGTAGCCATAAATTTCTTCCAAAAATAACCATTAATAAAATAATGAAAATAATGAATGGAAGGCCATAAAGAACATCAACTATTCTCATCATTATAGAATCAACTCTACCGCCAAAGTATCCAGCAATGATGCCCCATGAAACACCAATAATAAGAGCAACGCCTGTGGCAACAAAGCCAACCATTAGTGAAATTCTAGCACCATATAGAATTCTACTAAGAAGATCTCGACCCATTACATCTGTTCCTAGAAGATGATCCCAAGAGGGCTTAGAGGCACCCAGATCTAAATCTTGATATGAGTATGAATAAGGTGCAATCCAAGGGGCTAATATAGCGCATAGAATAAGAAATACTAAAATCATCCCTCCTATCATCGCTGCTTTATTTTGAACTAGTCTTCGATAAGCATCATTCCATAAACTTGAATTATTCTGCATTATTAATCTCTTGCTCTAGGGTTTAGAATCATCACTGCCATGTCAGATAAAAGATTAAAAAATACAATCATGGCAGAAAAGAAAATTGTGGTTCCAAGAATCATTGTATAGTCTCTATTAAATGCAGCCTCAACATAAAATCTTCCTAAACCAGGTATTTGAAAGATTGTTTCAACAACAAAGGATCCGGCTAATAAGCCAGCAACAGCTGGGCCAAGAAATGATACAACTGGAATTAAACCACCTTGCATAGCATGCTTAGTAACAACTACTCTTTCAGATAAACCTTTTGCTCTAGCAGTTCTGATAAAATCTTGACTTAAAACTTCCAACATACCGCCCCTACTCAATCTTGCAATGTATGCAGCATAAGCAAATCCTAATGTTATAGATGGCAAAATTTTGTCACCAGGAAGATTACCCCAACCAGATACAGGTAGCAGTTCTAGATTTATCCCAAAAATTAATACCAACAATGGGCCCATTAAAAAAGTTGGAACACATATCCCAATCATAGCTATTGCCATAGGAATAAAATCTAAAAAAGTATTTCTTTTCAGTGCGGCTAATACACCAGCAAATACTCCGACTAAAACCGCAATTAAAATTGCATAGACTGCTAATTCTAGAGTGACAGGTAAACCGGTATAAATCATTTCAGAAACACCTCGGCCAGGA
>CABWZP010000044.1 GCA_902509965.1 uncultured SAR86 cluster bacterium | reverse complement strand
GACAAGCTTCAATAACATCTTCAGGTGCTTTCACATATATTCCGAATCAGGATTATTATGGGCAAGATACTTTTACAATTAGAGTTACAGCTACTAGAAAGGATTCCAGTGGCCAGACAATCGGCACACCTCTAAGCAAAACTCAAACCATTGATATGACCATTAATCCTGTTAATGATGCGCCAGTTTTAACTCTTGCCGATAATGATTTTAGTAGTTATGGAGATACCAATATAGTATTTGATGATTTATTGAATATTAATATTAGTGTTTCTGATGTTGATAATGAAATTTCTGAATTAAATTTCTATGCTGCTATGCCTGATGAGAATGTAGATGGTACTTATGGCGATGGTATAAATTCTGCATATGTCACTTTAGACTTTGGTACATTAAATACTGCTGGTTTGTTAGCTATGTCTTTATGTGTTTCAGACGGATCAGCAGAGTCATGTGCAAATGAGCAAATCGAGTCTTATTTTGTTTCTAATAAACAAGTCAAAAGCGTTGATTATAACTGCGATAATGATGGCCTTAATTGTTCACAATCAGATCAACATTTGTATTATTTAGTTGGTAGCCCTAACTCATCTGCAAAAACAAACTATATATTTATTGGTGATCAGTTAACTGGGACTGCTGACTTAGATGAGTTTAGATTAAGATTAGCAGAATCTGTTAACTTGCTTGTAGCAAGTGATGCCGCTGATGTAGTTAATGGGTATTTTAATATTATTGTACTAGAAGAGGTTGCTCTTACTGGCGTTTCAGTATTTGATATTGCCATTGGATGTTATTCAGACTGGGATCCAAATATTTATTGTATTGGAGAAGTAGATAGATCATTGATTACAGATGTAATGCCTACTTGGACTGTAGCTTCATTTCTTACAACTATTTCAGGCAGGGGTGTTGCTCAGGGTTCTGTTAATATTCAAGGTCTATCAAGTAGAACTAGGGAAGTTGTTATGCATGAATTAGGTCACTCGCATGGCTTTATGGGTGATGAGTATGATTCTGGAGGAGAAAGAACATTCCCAGATTATTATGCAGACTTTCCTATGAACACAACAACAGTTCAGGATCCGCAATTAGCTAAATGGAGTCATCACATCGATGATATGAATAATGTTCCAGGGGTTAATTATGATGTTTGTTATAACTATTCTGATGGATCTATTTATTATCGTGACGAGCTTACTTATGAGGAATGTGAGTGTTATTACAATCAATATCCAGATTCTGAAGATTACCCAGGTACAAATGAGGATGATAGTTGTAAGACTAAAATAGGCCTCTTAGAAGGAACCTATTATGGTGAGATTGAAACTTATAGGCCTAGATGGATAAGTGTAATGTGGTGTTGTTTCTTAGAATATGGAAAAGTAAATATAGAAGGTTTTGCTGTTGGTTCTATTATGAATCAAGGATTTTCAAATTATAAAATTAATTCAGAAGATGGTGCTAGCGTTTTATCAAATCCTTCTGGTTTAGGCGATACAATAACTTTTGAAATTGATGCTGTTTATGATGAAGCTAAATTAAAGCTTAAATGGTTAGTAGATGGTCAGGAGCAGACAGATCTAGAAAATAACCTCACAGCAACTTTTAATAGACCAAGTGATAATAGGGCAGTCTCATATTCTTGGGTAGTTGAAGATTTAACAGGTTCCTTAATAGCTCCCAATGATCCTAATAATCCTCTTGATTTTTATGAATCATATTGGGAAAGGAATTATTATTATCAAAGTGATCCAGCCTTAACTCCAATTGCATCTCTTAATCCTTATGTTGGTTCATGGGGTTGGTACTCTGATACTTTGGGTGATGCTAGAGATGACACTGTAGATTCAAGTAATGAAGATCAATTTTTATATGGAGAACTATGCTGTTCCATGGGAGCATCCTACAAAATTAATTGGTTTAATTATCAAAACTCATCAACTAGTCAGTCAGATGGTTCTTTCAATGGTAAATCTCAAATATTAATTCGAAAAACTCCAACAACTGACAAAATATCAAAGATATTCAATTTAAATTTAAGCTCTAGTAATATTGAAATTAAGGGTATTAATATGGATTATCCTTTACAAAGGGACATTAGAAGACCTTTTGTTAATAAATCTGATATTTATTCTTTAAATTTCTTAAATGCAGATAAAGAGCTTATATACCAAATTGGCATAGAAGACCCCTTTAAGGCTGGAGCTCAACATATAGGATATGAAGATTACAAAGAGTATCAGTTTGATGTACCCCTAAAAAACTTTAAACTAGTTGTTCCACAAGAGGTTGATGCTAGTTATATAGAGCTCGTTAGGAGATCTTATGATAATCAACTTATCGTTATGGATATGTTAAGTATTTAGTTTTTTTACTTATCGTAAAACTCATTTCTAATAAAATAATTCATCAGACATATTTTATTTAATTAGATTATTCAATTACCACACCAAGACTTTCCTGAAGGTCATATAATTCATATTCCGCAGCTCTTTCTTGTTCTTTATAAAACTTAATTGCTACCTCAGGGTAAAAAATATAATTTAATAAATGCTTATCATTCTTGTATAAATTTTTTAGATTGCTATCTATACACTTTTGTTTAAACAATAATCTGTAATCTTCTAAAGTTAATAATGGTTTATCTTTAACTGTTTTATTTGCATTGACTCTATCTAATAATTCTTTATTTA
>CABWZP010000043.1 GCA_902509965.1 uncultured SAR86 cluster bacterium | reverse complement strand
GACATTGAAGAAATTCTTATAGATGACCAAGCAACTTATGATGAAGCAAAACAATTCATAAATGCTGTTATTCCAGATCATGCAGATAAAGTTAAATACTATGATGAGGAAATACCTCTATTTAATAGATATCAGATTGAATCACAAATAGAATTAGCATTTCAAAGAGAGATTTCACTACCATCTGGTGGATCTATAGTTATTGATCCTACCGAAGCGATGACCGCTGTAGATGTAAACTCTGCAAGATCTACAAAAGGTAAAGATATTGAAGATACTGCATTTCAAACAAATCTAGAGGCTGCTAAAGAGGTTGCAAGACAACTTAGGTTAAGAGATGTGGGCGGATTGATAGTAATAGATTTTATTGACATGAGTGAAACCTCTAATCAAGAAAAAGTTGAAAATGCTTTTAGAAAAGCTGTTCATGGAGATAGAGCAAGAGTTCAAATATCTGGTATTTCGAGATTTGGACTATTGGAAATATCAAGACAAAGATTAAGACCATCTTTGAATGAAACATATGATATAGAACATGTTCTTGTTCGTGGACCAAGATCGTTAGGACAATCAATCCTTAGAATTATTTCTGAAGATTCAATTAAAGAAAATACTGGTGAAATTCATGCATTTGTTCCATCCGATGTCGCTAGTTATCTTTTAAATGAAAAAAGAAATGAATTAACGAGAATTGAAAAAGCAACTGAAACTAGAATATGGGTTATTGCTGATCCATATAAAGCTAGACCTTACTATAAAGTTATTAGAATCAAAGCATCGGATGTAAAACCAGTTGATTCCTATGATATGACCCCTGACAGCCCTACTCCAAGTATGGATTGGAGAGATGATAAAAATCAATCAAAAGGAATGAAGCCATTAGTTAATGCAATTACTCCACCAAAAATGCCTAAAAAAGCTGGACCAGGAGTGATGCAGATTATTAAAAAGGCTATTGGAATGGAGACTAAAGAAGAAGTAAAAAAGAAACCCACTAAAAGAAAACCTTATAACCGAAATAATCAGCAACGTAAAAAGACTCAAAATAGGAATCCCAATGCTAAGAAACCAAATAGTAAGCCTCAGCATAAAAAACCAAATCCTAATCAAACTAAGAATCAGGTTAAGAAAGATGATGTAAAAGCAGAAAAGAAAGATTCTCAAAATAAGCATTCAAAAACTAAAACTCAAACAGTAAAGAATGATTCAAAATCACCACAAAAGCAGCCTAAGGGTCAAGTGACTAAAACTGAACCAAAGAAGCCTTTACCTAAGAAACAAGAGGTAAAGAAAGAGGCTGATGTTAATAAAGAGACTGTAAAAAAAGTAGATGATAAAAAAAACGGAGCAAAAAACCAAAAGGATTACAGCCTGTTGCATCTAAACCAAAAAAGAAAGCTGAAGTTCCAACCAGAGCTGCTAATGATCCGCGATATAAGAGTTAATTAACTTACCTGCGATCGAAGTTGGTGGAGGTATGTTTGGTAAATTATTAATATCAAACCAAGCTGCCTCTTCTATTTCAACACCATCAGGCTCAGGGTTACCTGTTAAACATTCACAATAATACCCAAGCATTAACTGGCTAGGAAAAGGCCATGATTGGCTTGCAAAGTATTTTATATTAGTAACTTCTAAATTAACTTCTTCATTAACTTCTCTAATTAATGCTTCTTCTGCTGTTTCTCCAGCTTCAATGAATCCAGCAAGTGCACTAAACATGCCTTGTGGAAAGAGTTTATTTCGAGCTAAAAGAATCTTATTAGCATTGGTAACAAGTGTAATAATACAAGGTGAAATTGTTGGATACGTAAAAATATTATTACATGGACAATACATAGCCTCCTCCTTTTCCTCGAAGATATTCTTTGATCCACAATAGGAACAGTATTTATTTGATATCAACCAGTGAAGTAATTGTTTAGCTCTACTAACAAGTTGAAATTCCGCTGAAGATAACTGAGGCAACATATATCGAAGATCAATTTGCTCTAATGCATCATTAGAAATATTTTTTGTACCAAGCTCTTTTAACTGAACTGCATATATATATTTCCCATCTTTAATACCTAAACCGATTCGATAATTTTTATAATCAGTATCTAAATAGAGTGAATTTGGGTCAAATAAATAAGATTTGTTAAGATTATCGTATAAAATTGCATCACCATTAAAAAGAATAAAAGAATTATCTTTTTTGCTATCAAATTCTATAAATCTTTTTAAATGCATAAAACAATAAGTGGAGTTAATTTAGATGAATACATTACAAATTTTATCAAAAATGTTTCTTGGTAATTCACCAATTTGGTACAAGTCTACCATAATAGTTTTTCTTGTTTTAAATCCGATATTACTACTATCTCTTAACTCAATGGGATTGAATGGATCCTTTATAGTGGGATGGTTATTTTTATTAGAATTTATATTCACTTTAGCATTAGCACTTAAATGTTATCCACTTCAACCAGGTGGACTTTTGGCTATAGAAGCTATAGCTTTAGGACTTACATCAACTGAATCTGTTTATCATGAAATAAGTAATAATCTTGAAGTGATACTTTTGTTAATCTTTATGGTTGCTGGTATTTATTTTATGAAAAATCTTATGCTTACGATTTTTACTAAACTTCTTTTAAATATTAAATCCAAAAACACATTGTCATTTACGTTTTTATTTTCAGCAGCATTTTTGTCTGCTTTTTTGGACGCCTTAACAGTAACTGCTGTTCTAATAAGTGTAGCTATTGGTTTTTATAGAATCTTCCACACAGTAAAATCAAATA
>CABWZP010000042.1 GCA_902509965.1 uncultured SAR86 cluster bacterium | reverse complement strand
TATCCAATTGATTCCCAATCGTTCAATAAGTGGCATTGCTCTAGCAAGAATTTTTCTTTAATAGAATCTGAATTAGCTGAAAAAGATCTGTTTGTCATTTTAATTGTATTAGATATTTTTGGACCAGCAATAGAGAAAACTGCATGTTTGACACTATAATTTTTATGTTTAATAAGGCTTTCAATAATCTCATTAAAATTATCTAGATTTTCAAGTGACATTCTTTTTGATTCATGAATGTCAGTTGATCCAAGCTTCGAATATGCATATCTCATATTAGTACCACCAATATCTACTAATAAAACTTCACTCATTAGTTTATTCCCACTGAAAGATCTGAACAGTCAATGGACTTATTGAGCTTGTTGTCTTTAATATATATTGAGTGCATATCAATATCCCAATTGCCATTAGTTAAAAGCAACATGCGAATATCTATATTTGATAAATCAAGTCCTGCTGAAGTAAGGCAAGATAGAGGTATTTTAATTTTAGACCATTCTGTTAGTTTTGAATTCTTAAATAACTTGGTTATATCAATAGTTCCTCTACAAATTTCATAGCCATTTCCAGCACAAGTTGCTCCAAAGTATATTGGTGATTTTCCAAATCTATTAACCTTAACTTCTATTTCATAGTTAGGGTTTTGCATATAGTCTATATTCAAAGTTGAGTTAGCTAAAATTCCCCAAGCATTATAATTATCCGATTTAAAAAACTTTAGATTCTTTGCATCATCTTGTTTCTTATAATCAAACTTATACAAAGAAATATTTTGAAGTTCGCTGGTATAAATATCAGATTGAATCTGTTCTACATTTGCACCTTCTTGAACAAATTCAATTCCTGGTGAATAAGCACTTCCTACAAATAAAGCAATCTCATCATCTTCTTTAATGATTAAAGTTTCTTCAACAGTTAAAAGATTCTCAGTTGAGGAATAATTTAATCCATATCCGTACTTAAATAATGGTTTGTAATTTGCATCTTTAAAATTAAGATTTTGATTAGCATTCTTAGGCCATGAATATGGTAGTTTTCCTTTAAAATCATAATTTATCTGACCATCTTTAGTAAAGATAACATCTCCAATTCCTTCCACTGCAGTTCCTGGGAGCCATGCAGCAACAAAAGAATTTGAAAGGTTCAACTGCCTATTAATTTCTAAAGGTCTGCCAGAAAGAAAAATAGAGACAATTGGAAATTCTAGCTTTTTATAGCTTTCCATTATTGCTAAGTATGAAGAATCTTTACTGGAAAACTGAAGATCTTTTCTATCTCCATCGCCTTCGGCATAGGGCTCTTCCCCGTAAACAACTATTACAGCATCAGGTCTCTTTTGATAAGAGCCATCCAAGGAGAATTCTACTGTGCCGCCTTGACTTAGAATATGTGAAGCTAAAGCACTATAGATGTTTTGAACATTTTTATAGTCTGAATTCTTATTTTCTCTTGCTTGCCAAGTTATAGTCCAACCCCCCATTTGACTGTTTATAGATTGAGCAGCATCCCCGACTATCACATAATGCTTTGTTGCATCTAAAGGGAGCAGATTCATATTATTTTTAAGTAAAACTAATGATTCTCTAACAGCCCTTCTAGCAATCTTGATATGCTCAAGATCACCAATAAAGTTATATTTATATTCATGTGGCTTTTTGCCATCAAGTAGACCTATCTGCATCTTGACCCTAAGTATTCTTCTGACTGCATCATTTAATCTTTCTTGAGAAATAGAGCCACTCTTAACTTGTTTTATAGTAGTTTTATACAATTGCTGCCATTCATCCGGAACCATGAAAATATCAACACCTGCATTAAAAGCTTGTGGGCAACTTGTATTGGTGCAACCTTTAACTTGACCATGACCATTCCAGTCACCAACAATCAATCCATCGAAATTCATTTGGCCTTTTAAAACATTATCTAAAAGATAATTACTACCGTGAAGCTTTTTTCCATTCCACGAATTAAAGCTTGCCATGATTGTTTGAACACATGCATCTAATGCGCTGAAATAAGGAATTCCATGAAGGTTCTTTAACCCAATTTCACTTATAACTGCATTTCCCTGATCCATTCCACCAGTTGTTCCGCCATCAGCAATAAAGTGTTTTGCTGTTGCAAGCATATGATTAGATCCAAGGAAATTATCACCTTCACCTTGCAAACCAAAGATCATTGCTTGGCCTAATGCAGCAACCAATTCTGGATCTTCGGAATAGCCTTCATATGTTCTTCCCCAAGTATCATTCTGAGGAACAGTAATAGTTGGAGCAAACGTCCAAGGTATGCCAGTAGATAAAACTTCTTTTGCAACCGCCTGGCCAATCAATTTAATAAGCTCTGGATTTCTTGTAGCACCCAGACCAATATTATGTGGAAAAATTGTAGCCCCAATAACATTATTATGGCCATGAACTGCATCAGTTCCCCATAAAATTGGAATGATTTCACCATTAACTACTGGAGATGCTTCATAGTAATCTTTACTTAAATCTTTCCAATCATCAATTGAGCTAAATTTATTCTTATTAGGGTATCTACCACCACCATTAAGGATAGAGCCTAATTTATATTTTTTAGCTAGCTCAGGAGTAACAGCATCAATATCTGGCATGATAATTTGGCCAACCTTTTCTCTGAGGGTCATACTGTTTAAGATCAGTTCGACTCTTTGCATATCAGGCGATGGGCATGAAGCGTTATGCGACCAATCAACTGAAGCAGCAAGATTTCCAGATAATAAAATAAGAAATATAAATCTTTTCATAGATCAGTTTCTACCAAAGAAGTCCATATATAACTGTAAGAACAGCTACTATTGCAACA
>CABWZP010000041.1 GCA_902509965.1 uncultured SAR86 cluster bacterium | reverse complement strand
GCTGGATTAGATAAGCCTTCAAAAGGTAATATTTTTATTGATGAGATAGATTTACAGTCTATTAATCCTATCGAGCAATCGAAAATTAGATTGAACTCATTTGGATTTGTTTATCAATTTCATCATCTTCTTGAAGACTTAAATGTTTATGAAAATATACTTATTCCGCAACAACTCAAATATGGAAGCAATTCCAATAAGTCTGCAAGGAAGGTTGCAAAATTATTAGATCAATTAGGTTTAAGTTCTAGAGCAAAGCATTTGCCATGGAAATTATCAGGTGGGGAAAAGCAAAGAGTTGCGATAGCTAGGGCTATAGTTAATAATCCTTCCTTTCTATTTCTTGATGAACCTACAGGAAACTTAGATGACGAAAATTCTAATTTAGTTCAAGATTTAATTTTGCAAATAGCTAATGAACATGACATAGCTTTAATTTTATCTACCCACGATATTAATTTTGCTAATAAAATGAATAAAGTATATAAAATTGATAATAGAAATATTAAAGAGGTTTAAATGAGTGATTTAATTACAGCAGGCGGTGTTTTCATGTACCCACTTCTAATCTGCTCAGTTTTAATATTTGCTATAAGTATAGAAAGGTTTTGGTTCCTTCAAGAGCGATTAGTTTCACCTAAAGGATTAAGGTCCCAAGTAACAAATTTATTAAATAGATCAAAGCTAGATAATAAACAAAGGCAAAATATTGCAGATATTTCTGCATTAGGTCTTCTACTTATGACAGCTTACAAATATAAAGACCTCAATAGAGAAGGCTTAGAATCAAAGTTAAATGAGACTGGTTCAGAAGTAAGATTTGTCCTTGAAAGAAATTTAACAATGCTTGGAACTATAGCTACTATAAGTCCTTTATTGGGCCTGCTTGGAACAGTTGTTGGTATGATAGTAGCTTTTACAGGGCTTACAGCAACTGGCAGCGCAGACTCTGATGTTTTGGCTCTTGGTATTTCTCAAGCATTAATTACTACAGCATTTGGATTATCTGTAGCAGTTCCTGGCTTAGTGCTGCACAAATATTTTGAGCAAAGAATAAGTCATTTATTGCTAATTCTTCAATCTGAAACTTCTGAGTTTATAGACTTTATTAATAAATAAGTTTTATGAATTTCCTAAAAACTGAAAAAAAGCCTCTTACTATAGAGATAACTCCTTTAATTGATATAGTTTTTCTATTAGTAATTTTTTTTGTGGTTACTTCAAAAGTTGGAGAATCTCAACTCCTAGAATTAGACTTACCAGAAACTGAATCCTTTGAATATAATCTTGTCCAAGAAGGGCATGAAATAACAATTTTTGAGAATGGGAGTGTTTTAATAAATAATAAATCTTTTAATATGAACAAATATGATCAAATTGAAGATGCTATATTAAACCTTGAGAATACTTCTCAAGTAGTAATATTAAGTGCTGAATCGTTTTCATATCACACTTGGGTTGTGACTATGATGGACTCATTACAAAGAAATGGATTTAATGAAATTCAAATTAGAACGATAGAGAAATGAAACCTAATACTTTAAGAAGACTGTTTGCCTATACCTTAAGATATAAATGGTCTTTTGTTGTAAGTATATTTGGATTTTTAACATTTGCTGCTGCAGATATTGCCGCTGTTGAATGGTTAAGAAGAATCATTGCCTTTATTAATTCTGATTCTAATGAACTTCATACCATATTAGCTCTTTCCCTTATTGGCATTGCAATTGGAAGAGGGTTTGGATTTTTTGTTGGTAATTATTTTATGTCAAGAGTTGGCTTTGGGATTGTTCATGACATGCGCTCTGAGTTATTTCAAAAATTACATTTACTTCCTAAATCCTATTTTGATAATAATCAGTCTGGACAATTAATAAATAGAATTACTTTTACAACTACTCAGGTTTCAGGAGCAGCTTCCAGTTCAGTTAAGACCTTGGTAAGAGAAGGATTTTTATTAGTTGGGTTACTTGGCTATATGACTTTTCTTAATTGGAAATTAACTTCATTATTAATTGTTACTGCTCCAATAATTGCCTTAATAGTTTACATAGCTGGTAGACGATTAAAAAAATTAGCCGCAACAATTCAAACAGCTATGGGAGATGTAACTCATATTGCTTCAGAAGCAGTGGATGGTCATGTAGAGATTAAATCATTTAATGCAGAAGAGTATGAAAATAGTCGCTTCTTTGAAGCTAATACTGCAAATAAAACTCAAAATCTAAAACTTGAAGCAACAGGCAATATGGCAACGCCTATTATTCAGGTTTTAGTTTCAATTTCTTTAGCTTTAATAGCCTATTTTGCGCTTGGATCAAGTTTAGGTATTTCTCTTGATGCTGAAACTTTTATAGCATTTTTTACCGCAGCCGGTTTAGTAGCAAAACCAGTTAGACAATTATCTAATATTAATATTGTTATTCAAAAGGGATTAGCAGCTGCAGTTGAAATATTTGAACAGCTAGACTCCAATGATGAAGTTGATGAGGGTTTATCGGATACAAACATTACGGGCAAAATTGAATTTAAAAACGTCTCCTTTAGTTATGATGGATCAAAACAAATTTTAGATAACATTAGTTTTTCAGCAAATAACAACCAGACCGTTGCTATTGTTGGTAAATCTGGTTCTGGTAAATCTACAATAGCAAATTTAATTCCAAGATTTTATTCTAGCTTTACCGGCAGCATACTAATTGATGGTAAGTCTATAACTGACTACAAACTTCAACATCTTCGATCTGCTATATCTATAGTTAATCAATCACCTTCACTATTTAACGATACCATTGAGAATAATATTGCCTATGGTTCTGATTCTATAGATCAAGATAAGCTTGAAGAGGCATCTTCTTTATCTGGATGTGATGAATTTATAAAAAATTTACCAGAAGGCTTTAAGTCAGAAATTGGCGATGATGGAGTTTTGCTCTCAGGAGGTCAAAGGCAACGCATAGCTATTGCAAGAGCTTTTTATAAAGATTCTCCTATTATTATTTTAGACGAGGCAACTTCAGCTCTTGATAATGAATCAGAACTGGTTATTCAAGAAGCTCTTAATAGACTAATTACTAATAGAACAACCATCGTTATTGCTCATAGACTTTCAACTATTGAGGATGCCGATAAGATATTAGTCCTTGATAATGGTCTTGTGGCTGAGGAAGGTACGC
>CABWZP010000040.1 GCA_902509965.1 uncultured SAR86 cluster bacterium | reverse complement strand
ATCCCAAGATCTCATCCATGTCACTTGTCTTTTGGCAAATTGTCTAGTTGCATACAAAGCTTTTAAAAAAAGGGTCTCATTGTCATATTTATTATTTATAAAACTTAATGCTTGTTTGTAATTAATTGCCTTTAAAGCAGGATGATCATTTTTAATATTATAAGTTTGAATAATTTTTTTTTGTCTCATCTACAAGACCGTCATCTATTATCTTTTCAAGCCTCATCTCAATTCTTTTATGTAATAATTTACGATCTTTTGGAAAGATTCCTAATTGAATAACATGATAGCCATCTAGAGAACTATTATTGGAAAATCTTCCAAGCTGAGATGATAAAGATTTTTTTGAAAAATGGATTATCTCTAAGGCTCTAATGATCCGCTGTGAGTCGTTTTCCTTTAAAGTGTTGGCATAATCTGGATCTTTAAGCTTTAGTTCATTAAATAAAACATTTATTCCCTTGGATTTTTTGATTGCTTTCATCTCTTCTCTAAAATGATCATTTCTTGTAGGTAAGTCATCAAGTCCTTTTAATAAACTTTGAAAATACATCATAGACCCGCCGACAAGAATCGGTAATTTACCTTTTTGATGAGCTTCTTCAATGAGTCTTATTGCATCTTGTACAAAATCTGAAGCTGTATAAATACTTTCAGGTGTTAAGACATCTATTAGATGATGAGGATATTTTTTTAAGATTTCTAGACTAGGTTTTGCAGAACCTAGATTAAAGTCTTTATAAACCATAACTGAATCTACACTAATAATTTCTATGGGAATTTCAGAGTAAAGATTTAATGCCAGATCAGTCTTCCCAGAGGCTGTAGGGCCTAAAAGTAATACGACTGGTTTTTTAAGATTTTTTATCTTGTAACTCTTATGATTAAATTCAAATAGCGTCTTCGTCTTTCTCACCAGTTCTTATTCTAATAGCTTGTTCAAGGTGGCTAACAAAGATCTTTCCATCCCCAATTTTTCCAGAAGATGCTGCTGAGGTTATTGCATCAATAACTTTATCTAAAATGTCATCAGTTACTGCAATCTCTATTTTAATTTTTGGTAAAAAATCAATAACGTACTCGGCACCTCTATATAGCTCAGTATGACCTTTTTGCCTTCCAAAACCTTTTACCTCAGAAATAGTCATTCCGGAAACTCCAATAGAATCTAATGCAGATCTAACTTCTTCTAACTTAAATGGTTTAATAATTGCCGATACTAACTTCATTTTATACTCCGTTTAGTGCATCAATTATAGCAGAGAGCTGAAGGTCTGATGCTCCACTGTTTCTCTCAATAACCATGCTTGCAGAATTAGTCATAGACAACCTTTCAACATCATTAAGCATAATATCTGTAAATGTATTTGCTAAGCTTTTATGATCAGAAACCACTCGACATGCCTTGTTCTCTATAAAATCCTCTGCAATAGCTTCAAAATTAAACATAGATGGGCCAATAATAATTGGGCAATTAAAGAATGCAGGCTCGATAATATTGTGCCCGCCTCTTTCGATCAGGGTGCCTCCAACAAAAGCTGCTTCTGCATACTCATATAGCTGAGAGGTTTTACCTATAGAATTTATAATCAATACTGAAGAGTCAGAATTTATACCCTTAGACTCAATGCATGCTGAAATATTTTTGTTTTTAGCTATTTGGTAGATCTCATCCGCTCTTTCTGGATGCCTTGGAACGATTACCAACTTAAGAGTTGGAGAGTGTTCAGTGATATTAGTAAAAGCTTTTAAAATAATCTCATCCTCTCCACTATGTGTGCTTGCAGCTAATATAAATTTATTAACTATAAATTTTTGAATATCAGGACTTTGTGAAGATTTGGATGGCTTTAAATCATATTTAACTGATCCGGTTATTTTTAATGATTCACTTTTAACTCCAAGGTCTATAAACCTTGATGCATGAGCAGAAGATTGAGCTAGAACAAGTGTTAACTTCTGAAATGTATCTCGCGAGAAAAAGCTAAGTTTTTTGTATGATTGATAAGACTTTTCTGACATTCTTCCGTTTGAGATAATTACAGGTATATCTTTTCTAGAAGCAATGCTTATCATTGAAGGCCAAACTTCAGTTTCAAATACTATTATTAAATCAGGTTGAGTTTTGTTAATAAAATTGAATACAAAGAGATAAAAATCCCATGAAGCATACTTTATTTCAATATCACGGTCCTTATATAGCTCTCTTGCTTTTCTTAAGCCGGTTGGAGTTGTTACAGTTAAAACAATATCTGCATCATTTAGCAAATTTTGTACGATATTTTCAGAACCTATCACCTCTCCCAAACTTACTGCATGGAACCATATAACTCTTTTTGCTTTATTTGATCTACTAATTATTTTTGTTTTGCCAAACCTTTCAATAAAGTAAGATCTATAGTCTGTATCGTAATAACTTTTATACAATATCCTAAAGCCAAAGATTGGCGTCAGTATGAGCAGTATTAGATTGTATAAAAAAAGTTTCATAAATTAATACATGTAATAATACATGGAAGAAATTGGCTATGAAGAAAAAAATATTAATAATAATCATTAATCTATGGAAGATGCTTGTTTATCTTCCTAGATTTACTCATAAACCTATTGGTTATTTAATTGGTATTGTCTTCTATATTCTTCCTATAAAAAGAAACTTATACAGTAAAAGAAATATTAACCTTTGCTTTAAAGATCTAACTCCCAATCAAAAAAAGAAGATTTATACGAAAAATATACTTAATACTGGAATGGTAATTATAACTACTGGAATAGCATGGTTTTGGTCAAATGAAAGAATTAATAGATCTATTAAATATTCTATTAAAGGCTTAGATAGTCTAGCTAAAGAACAAGAGAAAGGTAATGGAGTATTGCTAATATTTAAACACTCTTTACATCTAGAATTAGATTCAAGGATTTTAGGAATGAATATACCTGTATATGGCGTAGAAAGAGTTCATAATTCTGATTATTTTGATTCAGTTCAATCCAATGGAAGGCTTAAAGGCCTAAAAGACTCGGCTGATAAAAATCAGCCAATCAAATTCATTCGATGGTTAAAAGCTGGTAAAAGCGTTCTTTACGCAATTGATCAGGATTACGGAATGAATTCTTCAGAAATAATAAAATTCTTTGGCAATGATGCTGCGACCATAATTGCACCTTATAAAATAGTTAAAAGTTCAAAATGTAAAACTTATTTTATAAATAGTTATATTGAAAATGGATCTTTAATTCTTTCGCTAGAAAAATTTGATGGTGATATGACCTCGCCAACAAATTTTTCACAATCAATA
>CABWZP010000039.1 GCA_902509965.1 uncultured SAR86 cluster bacterium | reverse complement strand
CTAAAGATAAAAAGGTAGGATAATTATGCGATCACATTATTGTGGCGAAGTTACATCAAAAGATCTTAATAGTAATATTTCTATATGTGGTTGGGTCCATAGAAGAAGAGATCATGGCGGAATTATTTTCTTAGATATAAGAGATATAAAGGGAATATGTCAGGTTGTAGTAAATCCAGAAAATAAGGCGGCTTTTGATACCGCAGATATTTGCAGAAATGAATTTGTTATCAAGGTAACTGGTAAAGTCTTAAAAAGACCTGATGGAACTATTAATGTCAATATGATCACCGGAGAAATAGAATTAGAGGCTGAAAATATTACACTTCTTAATAAAGCTGTAACACCGGCATTCCCATTAGATGATTATCAAGATGTCAATGAAGACGTAAGATTAAAGAACAGAGTTTTAGATTTAAGAAGGCCTGAAATGAATAATAGATTGGTAACTAGATCTAAAATTACCGCTGAAATAAGGAACTTTCTTGAACTAAATAATTTTAATGAAATTGAAACACCTATTTTAACAAGAGCTACGCCTGAAGGGGCCCGAGACTATATTTTACCAAGTAGGGTACATCCTGGAAGTTTCTTTGCCTTACCTCAATCACCGCAATTATTTAAACAGTTATTAATGATGGGAGGGCTTGATAAATATTATCAAATTGCTAGATGTTTTAGAGATGAAGATTTAAGAGCAGATAGACAGCCTGAATTTACTCAAATAGATATAGAAGCTTCTTTTGTTAATACGCAAGATATTATTTCTACCGGAACTGAAATGATGAAACTTCTTTTAGAAAAATTTGTTAATCATAGTATTAAAGAAATACCAGCATTAAGTTGGCATCAATCTATGAGGGATTATGGCTGTGACAAACCAGACTTAAGAATTCCATTAAAACTTGTTGAAATTTCTGAATTAGTTGCCGATGAAGAGTTTAAGGTTTTCTCAGGACCAGCTAATGATAAAGATTCTAGGGTTGTTGCCTTAAAAATTCCTAATGGGAACTCACTATCAAGAGGTCAAATTGATGAATATACAAAATATGTTGGAAAACTTGGAGCTAAGGGACTTGCTTACATCAAAGTAAATGATGTAAACGATCTTGAAAATGGACTGCAATCACCCATTTTAAAATTTTTAAATCAAAATACTATAAATAGTTTAATCAGCAATCTAGATCTTAAAACTAATGATCTTTTATTCTTTGGCGCAGGTTCCAATAATGTTGTAAACCTTAGCATGAGTAGTTTGATTAAGAAGATTGGTAAAGATCTTAATCTTTATTCTTTCGAATGGGCACCATGTTGGATAATTGATTTTCCAATGTTCGAAAAAAATAAAGAAGGCAATTTAACTTCATTACATCACCCATTTACCATGCCTAAATCATCTCTAGATGAGCTTGCTAATTCACCAGAAGATGTTATTGCTGAGGCCTATGATATTGTTTTAAATGGTTACGAGGTTGGTGGAGGATCTTTAAGAGTCCATAATCCTGACATGCAGGAAGCAATTTTTAAAGCTTTAAATATTTCTAATGAGGAAGCTCAAAATAAGTTTGGTTTTTTATTAAAAGCTTTATCTTCAGGTTGCCCACCTCATGGCGGAATAGCGTTTGGACTAGATCGTTTAGTTATGCTGTTAACTGACACCACTAATATTAGAGATGTAATAGCATTTCCTAAGACTCAAAGTGCTTCATGCTTGTTAACAGATGCTCCAAATTCTGTTGATGAAGATCAATTGGAAGAATTATTTATTGAGTCTACTTATACAGAGGAAGATTAATGGCTGGACATTCCAAGTGGGCGAATATAAAGCACAGAAAAGCAAGACAGGATGCTTCTAGGGGGAAAGTTTGGACAAAGGTTATTAGAGAAATAACTGTTGCTGCAAAAGCTGGTCCGGACCCTGCAGATAATCCTAGACTAAGACTAGCCTTAGATAAAGCCAATGCTTCCAATATGCCAAAAGATACCATTAAAAGAGCCATCCAAAAGGGCTCAGGAACTGGTGAGATGGGAGCAATTGAAGAGATTACATTTGAGGGATATGGGCCAAATGGAGTTGCGATATTAGTCGAAACAATGACAGATAATAGAAATAGAACAGTTGCTGATGTTAGGCATGCTTTTTCAAAGTTTGGTGGAAACCTTGGTACAGATGGATCAGTTGCATATTTGTTTAATAAAATTGGTGTAATTAATATTGCTAGCTCTTATGATGAAGATACCGTTATGGAGATAGTGCTTGATGCTGGAGCTGATGATATGACGTCCTCTGAAGATGGCTATGAAGTTATTACCAGTTCAATAAATTTAAGCAAAGTTTTAGAAGCTTTGACAGTTCATAACATAGAGACAATCCAAGCTGAAGTTGCAACAAGAGCAGATGTTTTAGTTGATCTAGATGCAGAGGCGTCAGAAAAGGTCTTAAAGATTATGAACTTTATGGATGATCTAGATGATGTTCAAGAAGTTCATACTAATGGAGAATTCGCAGATGATTTTGAGATTGAGGAATAATTTTGCCAGTTAATTCTAGAGCTAAAGGTGCAAATTTTGAAAGAGAAATTGGAAACTTGCTAGTACAAGATCTTAATTTAACTAACCCTGTTAAAAGAATTCTTGAGCAAACTAGAACTAAAGAGTTGCCTGATTTAAGGCTTGGAAGATGGTGTATTGAATGTAAAAGATATGGAGATGGTGGCGAACCACCAAAAGAATGGTGGGAGCAAGTTCTAAGATCATGCTCTGAAGAATTGCTTATGCCAGCATTGATCTATAAATTTAATAGAAGGCCTATAAAAGTTAGAGTTCTAGCATCTTCAATCAACCCAGCAATACAAAATAAACTTATAACAGTAGATCTTTTATGGGATGACTTTATAGAAATTATTCTTGAGTTATTTCAGAAAGATATTCAACTTCATGAAGAAAGATTTCAAGTGTAACGATTTTCCATTAACAGTATTTTGCGAAGATACTGATTTTCAAGGAATTGTTTATCATGCTAATTATTTAAAATTTTTTGAAAGAGCTAGAACTCAATTCTTAATTGATCAGAATATATCTCAAATTTCGTTATCTTCATCTAATCTAGCCTTCGTAATTCGAGATATTAATTTAAGATATCTCTCTCCAGCAAAGCTTGAGGATAGGCTGATAGTTTCGAGTACTGTTCGGTCAATTTCAAAGGCAAGGTTGCTATTCTATCAACAAATAATTAATCCAAAAAATGATACTATTATATGTCGAGGTGAAATTGAGGTATGTTTCTTGGACTTAGCTAAAAATAAACCAAAATCTTTCCCTGAAAAGTTATTAAAAATTTTTTAAAGGCCTATTTATATGAACGATATATCTACAATTAACTTATTTCTTGAAGCTGGACTAGTTGTTAAAAGTGTCATGGTGATACTAATATTAATTTCTCTTTTTTCCTGGATCATAATTTTTGAGAGGTACTTTTTTTACAGAAAAATAAAAAGTCTAAATATTGAGTTTGAAAACAAGTTTTGGTCTGGTGAAGATCTTAATAATTTGTTCAATGAAGTAAAAGATAATGATCTTATTTTATTTGGTTCTTCTAGTGTTTTTAGAAATGCTTTTAAAGAATTTAATCGCCTAAAATCTGATGATAATGTAACCGAACTAGATTTAGAGGGAATTAATAGGTCTATGAGAGTTGCAATTGCTAGAGATGAAGAAGATATGAATAAGCATCTACCATTTCTTGCTAATGCTGGATCGGTAAGCC
>CABWZP010000038.1 GCA_902509965.1 uncultured SAR86 cluster bacterium | reverse complement strand
AAAGGTTAATAAACAACTTGATGATACGTCTGAAATTAATCTTGAAAGAATACATCTTATGGGAATGGATTGGTGGTCTGAGTTTGGAGATTCAGCTATTAAATTTGTTAATAATTAAAAAAAGTTACTCAGACGAAGAAATGTAATGTAAAATGCATTTTTTTTTACTTAATAGGAAATTATGAATATATACGTTGGAAACCTTTCTTGGGGAATGAATGACCAAGATCTTGAAAATCTTTTTGCAGAACACGGAACTGTTACTTCAGCAAAAATTATTACTGACAGAATGACTAACCGTTCTAGAGGTTTTGGCTTTGTTGAAATGAGCGATGGTGCTGAAAAAGCAATTGAAGCTCTAAATGATGCTGAAGTTGAAGGCAGAAAGTTGGTTGTTAACGAATCACGTCCTCGCGAATCTAGATAGTCCTCTCTTTTAATTTCTTATAACAAATTTTATATCTCTTATCTTTAGGATAAGAGGTGTATTATTTTGATTTAAAAATTATCTAAACAGATATATTTAAAACAAGAAATTAAACTTCATTTCATACCAACTTTTTTTTGCATTTATACCCATTTTTTATATATAATTGCTACCACATATAACTGACATCGATGTCATTAAATTGTCGATGTAATCATTCTTTTATTAGAATAGAGGGGAAATAATGAATCTTAATAGATACTTACTTTCATTACTTGTAATATCATTTGCAGGTATCACTAATCATACTTTTGCTCAAGATGAAGCTGATGCTTCTATTGAAGAGGTTATAGTTACAGCTACTAAGCGAGAAACTAACCTAATGGAAACACCAATTGCTGTTTCTGTTGTATCACAAGAACAATTGAATACTCAAGGCATTGCAAGAATCTCAGATTTATCAAATCTAGTTCCTAATATGCAAGTTGGAACTTCTGCTGAAGATTCAGGTGTGAATATTGCTATAAGAGGTATTGGTTCAAATAACTATACAGAAATAGGCGATCCTACTGTTGCAGTTCACGTTGATGGAATGTATTCACCTAGACCTCAAGCAGCCTTAATGCTTGCTCATGATGTAGAAAGAATAGAAATTCTAAGAGGTCCTCAAGGAACACTTTTTGGAAGAAATTCAACTTCGGGAGCGATCAATGTAATATCCGCTAGACCAGAATTTGGTGATGAAACAACTGGAAGATATGGTATTAGGCTTGGAAATAGACATATGCAAGAAGTCGATGGCTTTATAAATATTCCTATTTCAAGTGAATGGGCAATGAGAACTTCATTTAAAGCTACAAAAGCTAATTCATATATTGATCAAACAGTTGATAGTTATGATTGGGAGCTAGACTATAATAGAGATGGCAAAATAGGTGTAAATACATCAGGTCCAGGTGGTGTTGATCAAAGCACAGTGACTTGGGCGGATGGAAGGGATGTTATGGCTGATGGCATAGCAAACGTTGACCAAAGAAGAGCTAGAGAAGTCAAAGCTGCAGATGCTTATGGTAATACAAATAACTGGGCAGGCAGATTTGGGTTCTTATTTGCACCAGCAGATAACCTCGATCTTGAATGGTATGTTTCATTAGATCATTTTCAAGATGATGGCGCAGGTAATATTTATTTAAAAGATTGTGAGCAAGCTGAGCTTTCAAGAGGAATGGCTTATGACTTTTCATGTGATCAAGGTCCTGATGATCCTTTTCATGCAGCAATTAACAATCCTGGTGAGCTAGATTTTGGTATTACTAGTTTGAGATCTGAGCTGAAGTTTAGAGTAAATGAAGATATTTTAGGTGAATTAAGGGTTTCAATATCAGAACAAGATAGATATCAAATTAATGATAATGATGGTGGTAATTTTGTTGACCCATCTCATCCAGCTTATGGCTTTAAAAGAGAACATCCTGATTCAATGATGACAAACTGGAATGCTCTTAGAGGACATCACGATTGTGGTGGTATATATGGTTGTCAGTATGGTTGGGGTCCAAAGGTTGAAGGCTCAAATGGCACTGGATTTAATGGAGATGCGTATTTTCAAAATACTGCATGGAGCATGGGTTACGATAATTGCCAAATGGGTTGGGGTGGATCTGTAGAGGCCTCATATGCTTATGGATGTCAGTATTCAGTTTGGATGCAAGATTTTGATGCAGTTGCTGCAGCACTTGGTTTAGTACCAGGAGAGGCGGCTGCTATTTTAGCAAATAATGTTAGACCAATGTGGTTTGATGAGATGTCTAGAACAACTCAGGAAATGAGTTCAAATGTTGTTGAATTCCAACTTAAATCAGATACTGATGATCAACTCCAATGGGTCGCAGGTGTTTTTTACATGGATGAAGATAATTCTTCTAGATACGATGTAGAACAGCCATTTAATGGGGTTACTATGAGACCTTATGCTGCTTCTTATTACCAACCAAATAGAACTGTTGAATCAATGGCTATTTTTGGACAGGTAGATTATGCAGTTGATGATAGATTAAATGTTACTTTTGGATATAGACATACTTGGGATGAGAAGCAAGATGTTGGAGGCAAAACAATTATTACCCACGGATATTATGTAAATCCTAATATGTATTGTGCTGATGCCGCTGACTGTTTTTGGTTTGAAAGTTATGACTTTGTTGGAAACACTCGACTTGTAAGCGATGCTGGAGGTAATTTAACTTTTGTAGACTGGTCTGTATATAACGGAGTTTATCAATCTGATGATTTAGGTATGAATGATGGAATTTATAATCCTAATTTCTTAAATATGCCTGCTCAAGCTGATAATAGCTATGCTGCTGAATGGGATGCTGGCACTTATAAATTAGGCTTTGATTATATTGTAAATGATGATTTATTTGTCTATGGATCTTTAGCAACTGGTTTTAAAGCTGGAGGTTTTGGAGATAATGTCGATAGAGGAGATGGGGTATTTATTAATTTCCCATACGAACCTGAAGATAACACTACATTTGAACTAGGGTTTAAAGCTTCATTCCTTGATGGAGATCTTAAGCTTCTTGGTAATGCTTTTGTTTCTGAGTATGAAAACATGCAAAGAACAATGTTTGGCTTCGTTGGTTACGATCAAAATAACGGAAATGCTATATATACTCTAATGACTAAAAACTTAGCAGAAACTACCATTCAAGGACTTGAATTAGAATTTGATTGGACCGCTTGGGAAAATGGAAGAGTTTATGGCTGGGTCGCTGCCTTAGATGCTCCACAACCTGGGGGATCTGAAGAATTTGCTGATGGTTATCTATGTCTTGAGAGAGCTTTGTTGGGTCAGGACACATGTGCAGCTGCTGGGGATCATAATCTAAGTGGTAAAAATTTAATGTGGTCTCCTGAAGTATCAGCTACTCTTAATGTAGAACATACTTTTTACCCAGTTTCTGGTTGGTTTGTAAGACCATCATTAAGCATAAGCCATGTTGGAGAAATGTTCTTTAATGAGACTAACTATGCTGTTGCCCCATTCCATAGTGGGCAAGAAGCTACAACTACTGCAAATGCTGCAGTAACTCTTGTAAATGAAACAGAAGCATGGGGATTAGAATTTTATGTATTTAACTTAACCGATGAGTTAATTAAAACAGATTCTTTTGCTGGAAATGCTGGGTATGTAAGAGCTATGTATGCTCCACCAAGAGCATTTGGCTTTAGATTCCAAAAAGATTTCTAGGATACAACTAGATATAAAAAAGAGGGTTTTATGCCCTCTTTTTTTTGTTTCACATTTTGATGTTAAAATTGTAATTATGAAAAATATTTTAAAACCAGCTATAACTATTTGTGCATTACTTATTATCTCAGCTTGTGGAGGT
>CABWZP010000037.1 GCA_902509965.1 uncultured SAR86 cluster bacterium | reverse complement strand
AGGCTCAAGGGGAATGCAAATGGAACAATTCATCAATACTCAAAGAGGAGATTCTTAGATGTTTGAGTATTTAGGAACAGTTTTAGTAGATTTTGATCCAGGCTTTGATATTTTAAGATATCTTACTGTGAGAACAATTGGCGGCACAGTTACCGCTCTTCTTATATCTATTTTATTGGGCCCATTAGTTATAAATCTTTTGAAGAGATTTCAGTTTGAACAACATGTCAGAGTCGATGGGCCCAAAAGTCACTATAAAAAAACTGGGACTCCCACCATGGGGGGATTGCTTATCCTAATGTCACTCGTAATATCAACATTACTTTGGGCTGATTTAAGTAATCGTTATATTTGGGTAGTTCTTTTTGTGACTATTTCATTTGGCTTTGTTGGATTTTTAGATGATTTCATGAAAATTAAATCAAAAAGCTCTGATGGATTATCAAGTAAACAAAAAATTATTCTTCAAACTTTATTTGCATTTATTGCAACTACGTTTCTTTATTTCTCTGCTGAGACATCACCTGAAACTGCTTTTATTGTTCCTTTTTATAAAGATCTCTTGATAAGCATGAGTCCATTTTTATTTATATTTTTAGGTTCATTTGTTGTTGTTGGATCATCCAATGCAGTTAATCTAACAGATGGTTTAGATGGATTGGCAATATTACCAACAATACTAATAGCAGGGGCTTTAGGGTTAATTGCTTATGGTATGGGAAATATCTTAATTGCAGATTATCTTTACTTGCCTCATTTAGAAATATCTGGAGAATTAGTTGTGTTCTGTGGTGCCTTAATAGGATCTGGTATAGGATTTTTATGGTACAACACTTATCCAGCGCAGATTTTTATGGGAGATGTAGGCTCGCTTACTTTAGGAGCTATCCTTGGAACAATTGCTGTAATATTAAGACATGAATTAGTCTTTGCAATAATGGCTGGAGTCTTTGTTATGGAAACCTTAAGTGTTGCCATCCAAGTTATATCCTTTAAATTAAGAGGAAAAAGAGTTTTTCTAATGGCGCCGATTCATCACCACTTTGAATTAAAAGGCTGGGAAGAGCCCAAAATAATTGTTAGGTTTTGGATAATAACTATTATTTTAATTTTAGTTGCGTTAGCAACATTAAAAATTAGGTAAATACCAAGCTTTGTGAAGTCTTTAATATATGGCTACGGGATTACAGGAAAATCAATAGAAAGATACCTCATAAAAAATAATATTGATTATCAAATATATGATGATAATAAAGATCTTTATACATCAGATCAATTTACCAATAATCTTAAAGACGATTGGGATGTCATTTACTGCAGTCCTGGTATTAAAAAAGCAGATTTTGAAGAACTAAAATTCATTGCTAAAGAAGACGTTTTAACCGATTTAGATGTCTTCATGGTGGAAGATACTTCTATAAAAATTGGTGTTACTGGCACCAACAGAAAGAGCACTACTTGTTTTCACCTTCATCAACTTTTAAGTAAAGATTATGATGTAAACTTAATAGGCAATATTGGAGAACCTGTCCTCGATCACTTAAATACAGGAGCTGAGTTTTCAATAATTGAATTATCAAGCCAGCAGCTAGATAAACTAAAAGAAAACAAACTAGATTATGGCGTCTTGTTAAATATTGCCCCAGATCATATTGATTATCACGGAAGCTTTGCAGAATATAAATCTTCTAAAGAGCGGATCCTAGAAGCCAAAGAAAAATCTTATGAAAATAATCCATATAAGTTATTTCAATGGATTACAGGCAAGGAGGCAGAAGTAATTGATTTACACAATCTACCTTTTAGATTTGAAATCATTTCAAAATCAATTATTAATGATTTCAAATCAACAAATATGCATTCATTAGATTACGCAATCCGAAAGGCAAATCAGTATTTTAATGATGATAAATATGATTTAATTATCTGTGGAAATCCAGCTAAGGAGGGCTTTAGAACATTTTACCCTAAAGGTCCTGAACATATCCTTATCTTTGGATCATACGCCAATAAAATCAACAAATGCATTAATCATTCAGAAAAAAAACTCTATAAAAATTTACCTGATGTTTTAACTGAAATCTCAAACAGTAAAAACCAGAATATTTTGTTTTCACCAGGCTATCCAAGTGGAGATGATTTTAAAAATTTTGAAGAAAGAGGAGAATATTTTAATAAATTGGTTCATGAAATTTTACTTAAATGATTTATAGAAATAATATTTTTCTTTCAGTTTCCTTTATAGGATTGATTAGTCTCGGTCTAGTAATGGTCACTTCTTCAAGTATTTATATTGCAGATAATTTAACTGGAAACCCTTTCCACTTTGCAACTAGACAAGCTTTATTTATTGGAATCGGTATTTTAGTATTTACCATTTTTCTTTCTATACCATCTATATTTTTAGAAAAAATAGATTGGCTATTTCTACTCATTAGCATTGTCCTTCTTATTGCGCTTTTTGTTCCAGGAGTTGGAACTGAGGTCAATGGAAGTATCAGATGGATTAGACTTGGCCCTATTAATGTTCAACCTGCTGAAGTTTGTAAATTTAGTATGATCTTATATACCTCTGGATACTGTGTAAGAAGAATGGGCGAAATAAGTACTTTTAGAGGTTTTCTAAAACCTTTAATGTTACTAGGATTAGTCTCTTTTCTAATATTATCTCAACCAGATCTTGGAACTACAGCAATAATATGCGCATTAGTAGTAGCTATCTTGTTCTTTGCTGGTATATCTTTTTATCAATTTGTGCTGCTTATTCTTTTGATGGGAACTTTAGGATTTATTGCTATATATTTCACACCATTTAGATTAACGAGAGTTATGTCATTTATGGATCCATTTTTAGTACAACAAGGTGCTGGATGGCAACTTAGTAATTCATTAATTGGAATTGGTCAAGCAAATTGGATAGGACTAGGTCTTGGTAATAGTTTTCAAAAAAATTTATTTCTTCCAGAGGCCCATACAGATTTTATTTTTGCAATCCTTGTTGAAGAGCTAGGAATATTCGGAGTTATTTTTTTAATTTCGCTTTACTCTCTCATGATTTTTACAATTTTTTCAATTGCTATGGAATCGTTAGCACTTAAGAGATTTTTTCAGGGTTTTGTCTCTTTTGGCATTGGTTTTTTAATATCAATACAAGCGCTTTTTAATTTAGCAGTTAATATAGGCCTTCTTCCTACAAAAGGTTTAACATTACCCTTTATAAGCTATGGAGGAACTAGCATCATAATAATGATGGCTTTTATTGGAATAGTTTTAAGAATCAATAATGAAAATAGATTTTATTAACATATGAATATTTTAATTGCTGCAGCTAAGACAGGGGGTCATATATATCCGGCAGTGTCTGTTGGAAGTGAATTCATTGACAACAGTCATAATGTAATCTTTTTAGGGTCAAATAATATTCTTGAAAAAAATGCTCTTAAAAATCAACCCGATATTCAATATGAATCAATACTAATGAAAGGTTTTAGAGGCAACGGCTTAGCAAGTAAGTTATTAGTATTATTTAACCTACCCCTAAATATCTATACATTAATAAAGCTAATCAAAAAAAATAATATAGATATTGTGATTGTATTTGGTGGATTTATTACAATTCCAGTTTCCTTGGCTGCACTAATTCTTAGAAAGCCAATATATGTCCATGAGCAAAATACAATTTTAGGTTCAGCTAACAAAATATCCTCAATCTTTTCAAGGAAAAACTTTCTTGGAATGCCCCTTCATAACAATAATCTTAAAAAATCAGAGGTTGTTGGCAATCCAATTCGAAACGCATTTAAACCTTTGTTACAAAAAAAATATGATGAAAATATTCATATATATATAACGGGTGGCAGCCAGGGAGCAAAATATTTAAATGAAAATATTCCCAAAATATTGAAAGATATTAGTCATCCTATATTTATTAAACATCAATGTGGTTCTGGTAAAAAAGAAGAAGTAGTTAGGTTATATGAAGGTTTTGAGAATGTTGAAGTGGAAGAGTTTTTTGATAATCCTAATTTACTAATAGATTGGTCTGATTTTGTAATATCCAGGTCAGGCGCATTAAGCTTGTCAGAAACCATGTCAATGAATAAAGGATCGCTTATGATACCTCTGCCTAATGCTATAGATAATCATCAGTTTTTTAATGCAAAATATGTTGAAGAAAAAGGAATGGGAATAATCCATGAACAAAAAAATGGGATTGAGAATTTAAAGTCAGTAATTAATCTTATTTTGAGTGAAAAAAAATATTTAGTTTGGCAAGAAATAGAATCCCAAATTAATCATACTGAAGCAGCAAAAAATATCGTTTCATCAATCTTAAAGCAGAGCACCTCTTAATGAATCCTTTAAAAAAAATTAAACATATTCACTTTGTTGGTATTGGCGGAGCAGGGATGATTGGAATAGCATATTTACTTTTAAGAAAAGGCTATAAAGTTAGCGGATCAGATATAAATAAATCAAAATCTTTAGGTAATTTAAAGAAAATAGGAGCAAAAGTTTTCTATACGCATAATGAAAGAAATGTTGGTAAAGCAGATCTTATAGTAACGTCTTCAGCAATAAAAACCTCTAACCCAGAATACAGAATTGCAAAAAGAAAAGGTATTACAATTATTCCAAGAGCGCAGATGCTAGGAAGCTTAATGCGAGGCTATGAAAGCATAGCTATTGCTGGAAGTCATGGGAAGACAACTACAACGAGCATGATTGCAAATATATTTAGTGAAGCTCTGTTGAGCCCAACATATATTGTTGGCGGAAAAGTTTTGGGTATTGGAAAAAATTCTGAACTTGGCAGTGGCAATCATCTAATTGCTGAGGCTGATGAAAGCGATGGCTCTTTTTTACACTTACAACCTGACGTTGGAGTTTTTACAAATATTGATAATGATCACTTAAGTTATTACGACAATGATATAGAGAAATTATTAAATTCATTTCAAATGTTTGCAGAAAATATACCTTTTTATGGCGCACTTATAATTAATATTGATGATAAAAATGTAAGAGGAGTGGCAAAAAAGATTTCAAGAAGACAAATCTCTTTTGGATTTTCTCCAAAAAGCGATTATCAAGTTACTAATGCTAGTTACAAGAATAATTATCAAATTTTTAATTTAGTTAATAACATTCTTCATAAGAAATATTTATTTAGTTTACCAATGCCTGGAAAACATAATTTATATAATGCTGCAGCTGCTATAGCTGCTAGTCTTGAAGAAGGAATACCAATAAAATCAATT
>CABWZP010000036.1 GCA_902509965.1 uncultured SAR86 cluster bacterium | reverse complement strand
GATTGCTTCTTGTAATTTCTGCATGTCTTGAGGAATCTTAACTGACCATTCAAATATCTTTTTTGATTTATGATGACAAAAAGAAATATAAGCAGCATGAAGGGCTTGTCTTGGAAATTCACGAACATATTTAATCAACTCTAATGACGAGTTTTTAGCAATTTTTTTTCTTGGGTTGTAAGTTGAATCTCCAATAATAGGAAGATTTTTTGAGGCAAGATGAACTCTTATTTGATGAGTTCTTCCTGTTTCAATTAAAACGTCAAGCACGGCATATCCGTTATATTTATTTATCAATTTAATAAATGAAATAGATTCCTTGCCATCATGCCTTATTGCCATCTTTGTCCTGTTTTTTGAATCCCTTCCTATTGGCTCATTTATCTCAAAACTTCCAATAGTCTCTCCTGTTGCAATAGCTACATATTTTTTAGTAACTTTTCTTTCTTGCATTTCTTGGATGAAGTAATTCCTAAAGGATTCTGTTTTGGCTACAACTAAAACACCAGAAGTGTCTTTATCTAGACGATGCACTATGCCGCTTCTTGGTATATTTACTAATTGAGGATATTTATTTAATAATCCATTAGCTAAAGTCCCATTGTGACATCCTGATCCAGGATGCATTACTAACCCAAATGGCTTATTTACAATAAGAAAATCTTCTTCCTCATAGCACACTTCAAATTCAATATTTTCAGGCGCCCATGAAACTTTAACTTCCTGAATAGGGTCAATTTCAATCTCATCACCCTCATAAACTGAATCTTTCGGTGCACATATTTCTCCATTCACTAGCACTCTTCCTTGGAGAATCCATTTTTTTATTTGAGTCCTAGAAAAATCTGGAAACATTTTTGTAGCTACGACATCTAAGCGCATTTTATTATCACTTTCTAAAACTTTTTGTAGATTTGTCATTGAACTTTAGTAAACTTTTTTTATCTAAATAATAAATTTAAAACTTAATTACCAATAATAAATGTAAAATACACATTATGAATAAAAAAACTTTTTCTATAATTTATTTAAGTATAAGTGTTATTGCCTCTTCATTAATACTATCTGGGTGCAATAGTGACCAGCAAGAAATTGAGCGACCTGAAAAAATATATTATGACCAGGCACAAAGAAGGATGAAAGCTGGCAATTATTTTGGTGCTATTGACTCACTTACAGCAATAGAGAGTCAGTATCCTTTTGGAAAATATTCTGAGCAGGCTCAAGTAGAACTTATTTATGCATATTTTATGAATTCAGAGAATGAAGCAGCCCATTCAAGTGCAGAGAGATTTATTAGATTGCATCCAAGACACCCAAATATAGATTACGCCTATTTCATGAAGGGTCTATCAAGCTTTACTGCAGATAAAGGTTTTATGGTCAGAATTATAGGAACTGATTTATCAACTCGCGATATATCAGGTGCCAAAGATTCTTTTTCAGAACTCACAGAATTTCTTACAAGATTTCCTGATAGTCAATATGCGTCTTATGCAAATCAAAGAATTGTTTATCTAAGAAATCTCATTGCAAGTGGTGAGCTTGCAGCAGCAGACTATTATGTAAAAAGAAAGGCATATGTAGCAGCTATTAGAAGAGCTAATTATGTTATTGAAAATATACCTAATTCAAGCGAAAATTTAAGGGCACTTAATATACTATCAACTTCATATTTAGCTTTGGGCTATACTCAACTTCACGAAGATACACTAAGTATTATTGCTTTAAATAAATCTAAATTTAAAACTAATGACCTTAACAAAGAGCCCTCTTGGTCATGGAAGTCAATTATTGGTATGAATCCAGGTTCTAGTTCTTAAAAATTTTAAACTTTGGCAAAGAAAACTTGATCGCAAAGATTAAGAAAATCCTCTAGCATTCCATTAGAAGGTTTGTAGATTCTTGCTCTTTTGTCTTTGGTTGATTTCTTTTCGATGATATATCCAGCTCTAACTGCTTTTTTTAATTCAGTTACCCTAGTTGCCCTCGAAGCAATTTGTGATGGAACTACTTGAATTGCATCTTCTTGAGTTATTTCTTTTTCTTTAAATGCTTCGTACATGAAAGCTAAAAGAAAATGGAACCTGTATGTAGTTTCTTGAAAGTACTTCATTGAATCTGCTATATCTGGATTAAATAATGTGCAGTCTAGTAGATGCTTGATTTTAATGTTTGCCTGTTCTTCTCTTTGATTCATATTGGTTCTATATGTTGGGGCGTGTAGTATGTCAGAATTATTATTTTTGAAAAGACTATGACCAAAAATTTGAACATATAATTATGTTTTAATCTTTTTAAGAAAAATAAACATAGCTGGAATATAAAAAACAGCAATTATCGATGAGCCAATAACTCCAACTATCATTCCCCATGCTAAAGGTCTAAAAAATAAACTAGCGAATAAAAGTGGAAGAAAACCTCCAATGGTAGTAGCGGATGTTGTTAAGACATGTCGAGTTGATCGAATTACAATCTCTACTAATTGGGCCTTGGTTAGGGCTGCTTTTTCTGCTTCTTCTTTTATATGTGACAGGACCACAATAGAGTCATTGATAGCTAAGCCTGCTAGGCCAATTGCACCAACAGTAGCAATAAAACCATAGTTTTGTTGTCCGACAACCAAGCCAACAAAAGAAAGCCCGACACATAAAATTGCCACAGATAGAATAATTCCTGCTTGAGTAAATGAATTTAATGCAGCTACTAAACCTATAATGATTAAAACAAAAAATATAGCCGCAGATGAGATAATTTGTCCCTGAGATTCAGCAGCAGTTTCAGCCTCACCATCAGATTCTAAAGAATACCCAGATGGCAAAGATTCTTTGAAAGCTTCTATATCATTTTTAATACTGGATTCAACTCCAGACGCTAGCTTCCCTGTCCATATCTTGCCCTGAACACTATTCTTTTTTTCTCCATTATTTCGTTGAATAAACTCAGAAGTTCTGGTTAAAACGGTTTGACCAAAACTCTCTACATAATCAAGACTAGCTGGTCCAGATAATGTAAGCATGCCAACATTTTCTATAGATGAATTAACTCCTCCTAAACTTTTTACTCTTATCGATAGATCTTTATTTCCATCAAGCATAGATCCAACAACTATGCCGTTATTAGCAGCAGCAAGTTCAATTAAAATAGTTTCCATTTGTTTTGCTGATAGGGCCATATTCGAATTATTTAAATCAATCTCTATATTTGTTTCATAAGAAGAGAGTGCTGCATTGGTTGAGCTTATGTTTGGGGCCTTGCTAATAATAAGCTCTAGTTTTTCTCCAAGGAGTTGAAGCACCTCTGGATCGTCACCTTTAATTGCATAATCTATAGCTGCAAAAACTGGTGGACCCGAATAGAATTTATCTACTCTGACCTCGATATCTGGATTATCTTTGGAAAGTTGCTTTGCTAAATCAGGAAGAATTGGCATCATGTCATTAAAGCTAGTAGAGAAATATACTCCTTCAGCAACATGATTTGATCCGGTCTTGGAGTCACCTGCAACTACGTTATAAAGAATGCGAGGTAACATTCTACCAATAAACCAAACATCACTTTCCACTATGCCTGTCTTAAAAATCTGCTCACGAATTTCATAAACTTTTTTCTCAGTTTCTAAAGCAGTTGAATTCATAGGTAACTCAATAGTCACTCTAAACATATTCCTATCTTGAGCAGGAAAAAAGTCTCTTGGTAATGTATTGAATAGGGTAAATCCTAAAATAGGTAAGAATAATGCTATTCCCATAGCTCTTCTCGGTTTGAAGTATGCCCAGGAAAGCAAGGCTCTATATTTATCAAGTAACATTTTATTTGAATAGCCATTCTGATTAAAAGATATCTTATTAAAAAAAGTTATTTTTTCTAAATAAGCCATCATGACTGGCACGATTGTTAATGCTAAAAATAAAGATGAAGTAATTGCCAAAATAACTGTTACTGCCATCCCTCCAACAAATTCTGTGCTTGATCCTTCACCAGTTGCAATTGGAAGAAAAGCAAATACAGTAGTAAAAGTAGCTGCCAACAATGGAACAACAAGTTGATGAATAGTCTTATTAATTGCGTCCCTAGGCTCTAATCCAGAAGATCGCCTATGCCTGTAATCTTCAACAACGATTATTCCATTATCAATTAATAAACCAAGAGCAATAATAATTCCTGTTATTGATGTTTGATGAAGAGGCATTTCAAGGAATCTGCAGCCTATTAATACCATTGAAATAGTAAAAGGTAATATTGCGCTAACAATTAACGCTGCTCTAAAACCCAAAAGAAAGAAGCTTATAAGAAGCACCAGGGCAATTGCAGAAAGCACACTATTGGTCAATGTATTGAACATCTTTTTGGTATAAAAAGATTCGCTATAAATATTTTCTAAAATAATTTCATCTGGAAGAATATCTCTAAATTCATTAGCAACTTTGTCTGCCTGGCCAACATATAGATCTATCCTTTGCCCAAAAGATGCTTTAGCCTCCACAAGAACTGATCTTTTGCCATTACTTAAGGCTATATCCTCAATAGGGGTATAAGGTTGCTTTGAAACACTAGCAATATCTTGTAGTTTTATAACGCCATATCCATCAATAACTTGAATTGGTAAATCTTTGATTTGAGATACATTTATTAAATTCTCTTTAACTTTTAATAAAATTTCATTATTTGAATCAGAAGTTTTTCCAATAGGTCTCTTGCTATCATAGTTTCCTATTGCTTGGCTGACTTGAGCCAGAGATAGATTAAGTAGAGCTAATTTTTCAGTATCTATTTCAACTAAAATTTCTTCATCAGCTAAACCAAATAAATTGGTTCTTTCGGTATTATCAACAAAAGCTAATTTTCTTCTTAATTCATCGCCAAGCCTGGACATCAAAATAATAGGTGCTGCGCCCTCACCTTCCCAAGTTAAAGCATAGAGAACTGAAATTGGTGGGCCAGAAGAACGTACTAACTCTACAGAAGCAGTTTTGGGCAGCGAAGGCTCTACTAGAGAAATTTTATCAAGAACTTCGGACCAAGTTGCTTCAATTAAATCAAAGGGTACAGAGTCTTTTAGCTCAACTAGCATTTGGGCAAAGCCTGCTTGAATATTTACATCTAGTTCTTTAATTTCGATGATTTCTTGAAGTCCAGATTCAAGTTTAGTTATAACTTGAGTTTCAAGTCTTGCTGCAGAAGATCCAGGATCAATAACTATTACAGATGCCCATCTTTGAGCCAGTTCGGGATTTTCTTGTCTTGGTATCGAAATATAAGAAGAGGCACCAGCAAGTAAAATAAATACTAATGTAAGTATTAAGATTCTAGGTCGATCAATAAAAATGTTAACCAAATTCATTATTAATTAATTAACTGGCCTTCTATTACTTTTGTTGCTCCGCCTTTGATCACTTGATCTCCATTTTTTAATGTGCCTGAAACAAAAGCATTAGTTCCTTCGTAATAAATTACTTCAACTAACTCTTTATTTATCTTATTAGATCTATCAACTGTATAAACTGACCATAGGCCTCCATCTGACTGTGAAAGCGCCTTTATAGGGATCCATGTTCCACGAGCATTCTCATAAATCTCAAGCTCAAGATTGATTACTGCCCCAGGAACAAAAAAAGTATTAAATTCAAAAATTG
>CABWZP010000035.1 GCA_902509965.1 uncultured SAR86 cluster bacterium | reverse complement strand
ATAAAAATAAAAATATATTTCATTACAGGTTCATATTACAGAGTTTTAATAATTAAATAAATTATAAAAATAGCACTAAGAATTGGTGGAGCTAGGCGGGATCGAACCGCCGACCTCTTGCGTGCCACGCAAGCGCTCTCCCAGCTGAGCTATAGCCCCAAAGTTGGTGAATTATATATCACCATTGTTCCTAATGATTATTATTTGCTATATTTAAATTATATGAAATATAAAGAATCTAATTCGATTTCTCAAATAGGAGTTGAGATAACTGATGTGGATATATCCAAACCATTAGGTAAAGATGAGTTAAATACTATTCATGATCTTTGGGTTAAGAATGCAGTGGCTATATTTCCCAATCAAAGACTCTCACATACTGAATATAATAATTTTGCAATGCAGTTTGGTAGCTTTGGAGATGAACCATTTTTAACACCAATGAAATCACAGATTCATATTGTTGAGCTTAGAAGAAAGGCAACTGAAGAAGCAATGCATTTTGGAGGGAGTTGGCATTCTGATTGGTCATTTCAACCTTCTCCGCCAGCTGCAACTATGTTGCATTCAAAGATAGTGCCCCCAATTGGTGGAGATACATTATTTAGTAACTCAGCACTAGCTTATGAGGAATTGCCTAATGAGCTTAAAAATAAGGTGGATAATCTAAATGGCATACATAGTGCCAAACTTCCTTATGCTGATGATGGTTTTTATGCTTTAGAAAATAAAAAAGAACAATGAAAATTAAATCGTCTAAATTGGCAAATAAACATCACCTTCACCCTATTGTTAGAGAGCATATTAATACCAAGGAAAAATCGTTATTTATTAATCCAGTTTATACCATTGGCGTTGAGGGTATGGATGATATGGAAGCATTTGAAATTTTATCAAAACTATTTGAGCATATGACACAAGACAAATATATTTATAGACATCAATGGGATGAGAATATGTTAATAATGTGGGATAACAGATCAGTTATGCATATGGCCGAAGGTGGGTATGATGGTTATGAAAGATTGATGCATAGAATTACTATTGCTGGTGAAACTCCAATCAAGTCTATTCAATAATTCAAAAAAAAAGGGGCGCTAATAGCACCCCTTTTAAAAAGTTAATTAAAACTTAGAACCTCCAAGAAGCTCCAAATCTAATTCTTCTAGCAGTCTGATAGTTTGTTGGTCTTAGATAATTAGTATCTATACTTCCAACTCCACCACCATCTTCACCATACTCATTGATATCAGTAATAGCATCTAAGTCTAGGATATTAAACACATCCATTCTAAGAGTTAGATCACCATTAGCAACCGGAGGATTCCATGCAAGTAATGCATCTAGTTGAATAACCCATGCACTTTGTGACACAGACCCTCTAGGAGTTAAGACTCCGTTACAGTACCAAGATGAAGCACCATAAGCTGCAGCATAAACATCAGTAGGATGTTCACCAATACAACCATAGTATCTAGGAGATGTTACAGACATATTCATACCACCAACAAGATTATTAGCTAACATTTTTGAACCATTAGCTTTAAATATATGTTTTCTGTGGTTAGGTAGTTTTCCATAACTTCCGTCAACTAAACCAGGCTGGTCGAAATCTTGGGTAATACCAGCATCGTCCTGTCCGTTATCAGATTTTACAGTACCTTCATAGTTACCTACAGTGTCTGAATTAGTATAAGCAAGTCTTAAAGCCCAATCACCGTCCCAAGCTTTTTCAAGCTCAACGGTAACACCATCGTATTCACGAACTGGTTTAGGGTAGTTTAAGTCTGCAGCAGAAAGATCAACATACTGATCAAATTCTGGAAGATATACATTCATATCATTACCTGGGTTAGTAAGAACATATTGATGGAAACCGGTAAATGCAGCACAACCTGTTGGATCACCGTTTCCAGCTGCACACCATGCATTCACAGCAGCATCAATCGCAACATCTTCAATAGTCGTTGCTAGCTCTCTTTGAACATAGTAAGCATTCAAGTCCCAACCTTCAAAAGCACCTGATTCAAGAACTTGTGAATAACCAATGATGGTCTCTTCACCATACATAGGTTGAAGATTTGCATCAGTTGTACTTCTTGTATCTGGAACTGAACCATCAGCATAATAACCTATGTCACCACAGTTAGTTACGCCAACTTCAGTAAAGCTTCCATTACCGTTAGTGCCATCCCACTCACAAAACTGGTATGAATAGAATTCACCACCAGACATTCTGATATTGGTATTAGCAGCAATAGGTAAGAAGTATTCACCAAATGAATAATATAGTTTCTTAGAACCATCACCTACGATATCGTAAGTAGCACCAATTCTAATTGCATCCTGGTCTTCTGTTTTAACGAAAGTTTCACCAGAAGCATTTCTATTATCAAAAGATGATCTTCTGAAGCCAAGGTTAAGATTTAAGTTGTCAGTTACATCCCAGCTATCTTGAACATAGAAAGCCTCTTGTTTTACATCAAAAGTTCCACCACTTCTATAGATTCTAATTCTAACTGTCTCACCAGCTTCGATTGTTCCATCACCATCATCATCATAACCACGGTAGTAAACATCACCAGAGTAGTTAGTTTGATCAGCAGCAGTTAAGTCTTCATTTTCAATACCAAATCTTAAATGGTGATTTCCGATATAGTAATCAACATCAAATTTAAATATTTCTCTTTCATCAGAACCTGATGAAACAAGACCATTAGTAGCACAACCAGGTCTGTTTGTTGGATAAGGCCACCAAACCCATGGACATGCATCACCGGTACCAGCAGCAGTTCTTTCGTACTCATTAGTACCCATAGTAACTGCAGCAGTTAATCTATCTGTTAATACAGCTGATAGTTTCCAAATTTCATTGTCTCCACCAACATTATCAAATGAAGTACCAATCTGCTCTCCAGAATCAGCATTGTAAGATAAAGTAGTTCCAACGGAATCATCGTTAAAATATGTATACTCTAAATGAATATCATCTGTAATGTAGAAATCTAACTTAGCTCCAAAGAAATCATCTTTTAATGATGAATCAAATCTTGTTCCAGCTACGTTTGTGTCAGAAGTTTCATTATCAACTGGGTTAGCTAGTATATAGAAGAAAGCTCTATCTGGAATGATAGGACCACTAACAGAGACGTTATAATCCAAATAGTCTCTTGAGTCTTGATCATTCACCTGTGTATATGTATTAGGCTTATCATGATAAAAACTATCTGGATAGTAACTAACGTTTACACCTGCTTTCCACTCATTTGATCCACTCTTAGTAACTGCGTTAACCACACCACCAATTGCTTTACCAAACTCAGCTTGATATCCACCCGTTTTAACTTCAACAACATCATAAAATTCAAAAGGTACACTAGAAGAACCAGTGAAATTTCTGAAGTTAGTGATATTAAGACCATTTACTAGGTATACATTTTCAGCAACAGATGAACCACCAATAGAAGCAAGACTTCCAAAAGCAGAGTCACCAGCAGTTGTACCAGGTGCTAAAAGCACTAAACTAGTTAAAGATCTGTTAATAGGTGTGTTTTTAATTAACTCATCAACATCAATAGATATACCTGTTGTTGTTGAATTGAAGTCAATTGCTTGAATAGCACCAGCTGTAGTTAATATCTCTTCCATTGAACCTGAAGCACTTTCCAATACAAAATTGTATCCAGAATTTCCTAGTGCAACTTGAACAGAATCAGTAAGAGAGCTATACCCACCTGCAGATACCTCAACATCGTACATACCAATTGCTAAAAGTGGGAATCTTACTGATCCATCTGCATTTGAAACAGCACTTTTAGAAATGCCAGTATCAGCAGAAGTAACAGAGACTGACGCCCCAGCAACAGCTGTACCCGATTGGTCTAATACAGCAGCTTCTAATGTTCCTGATGTTGCATCTTCAGCATTTGAAAATGAAACAAAGAAAATTAAGGAAGCAGCTAATAAACCTCTTAGATTTAATAAATTACTCATTATATAATTACCCCTTATATAGTTATCTATAGCATAAAGCTTGCGCAATATGCACTTAACCATTGATTAGACACTATAAATACAATAAATACAAATAAATAAGACAATAAAAAATGTCTTGTTTTTAGCTATATAAATGAGGCTTAAAAAAAAAGGGTTGCCGTAGCAACCCTTTTATATTCAGAATTTAGGATTAGAAGGTTGCTGTCATTGAAATAAACATTCTTCTACCTATAACATCATAGACTCCAGGCTCTGTATTTCCATTAAAATTACTATGAAAATATGGTGGCTCTTCGTCAGTTAAATTGTTTATACCCACTCTTATTACAGCATTACCATAATCAAAAGTAGTGACAACATCATGGTATGTCATAGCTTCCGCTACAGCATCTGAAGTTACTGATGGATGTCTCCAGACATCATCTGACTCACTTGCATGTCTCAGATTCCATGTTGTATTCCAACCGTCACCATTAACGCCCATTGATAACACATATCTTAATTCAGGATAAACTCCAAAACCATCTGCGGTTCCCACATAGTCTCTTCCACCGCCATATATAAATTCTTGTTCATAAGAATTATGCATAGTAGCGTCGAAACCCACTGAATATCCTGAGATCATACCCATATTTAGATCACCTGATTTAGCAAGCGCTATATCAATACCATCAGATGAGAATGTTCCTTGGTTACCCCATGGTGTTTCTAGATCACCAGGATAGCCATAGTAATTTAATGGATTACTTAAACCGTAATCTATAAATAATGAACAGCTTCCTGATGTAGGCCAGTTAGCAGGATCAAGACCAGGTGTTGCTAAACAATCTTTCATGATTAAGTTAGCTATTGGTAAAGCAATAACATCATCAATCTCAATCGACCAATAATCAACCGAAGCCTGAAGACCATCTATAAGGACGTCTTCCATTACTATTCCAACAGCAAAGTTAGTTGATTCTTCTGGTGCTAAATCACCCTCAGCATAATATTCATGGTAAGACTGCCATGCAAATCCGTACTCTCCAGCGTCAGTTGTATCAAAGCCTAGAGCTTGACAATTGTCCCAAACGGTTTGAGATATTGCTCCAGCAGCTAGTCTTCTGTCACCTAGCTCGCATGGCATATCCATGACAGGAAACGTTGTACTTGCAACAGTATTAAGCTCAGCAACATTTGGCGCTCTAAAACCAGTACCATATGAAGCTCTTAATCTTAAGTTATCTGCAAGAACATAATCTGCTCCAACTTTAAAATTAGTTGTAGTCCCAACAGTATCATAATCAGAATATCTAGCAGACATATCTAATGTAAGATCATCAGACACTTCCATCAAGTACTCACCAAATATCTCCATGACACTAAAACCACCTGTTAATGGAGATGAAGCTCCGCCGGTTGTTAAACCCTCAGCGCTAAACTCATCAGGCTTGAAATAACCATACTCTTGCCTTTTCTCGATTCCAACAGCAAAGTTTGAACCAGATATAACATATGAAATTTGATTAAAATCTGCTCCAGACTGATCTTTTAAAGAACCAGCTGTTAAATAAGCCATTTGTTCATCTGATATGCTACCAAATTCTCCAAATGGGTTTAATACATCAGGACAAGCTGCGGTTGCTGCACAAGCTACAGGATCAACAGCAATTGCCCATCTATCAAATCTTCCATAATTGAGTGTTTCATCAACCTGTTCTGTTTCAGCAAAAGTAACGGAAACATCATGATTATAACCTGCCATTTCCCATCTAAATCCCATATTAATATCATACGCGTCTACAGTTTGCTCAAATATTCGACCGCCTGATTCCTCAAATCGTCTATTAATTCTCACACCAATATCACAAAGATTAATGGTGTTAGAACAATTTACTGAACCAAAAGGATTATATGGATTATTTGCAGGAACATAATCATTCCATTGAGAGCCATTGTTTGGAGTCTGTACACTAGATGAAACAGCAAAAGATGCATCAGGAGCTAATCTTTGATGTGAATAACGTCTGTTGTATATTCCTGAGAAATAAAACTCAACCTCATCGGTAACATCCATTTTACCTATAACAGCCATTTGGGTTCTTTCATTAGGTGTGATTAAGGCATTAACTGGCG
>CABWZP010000034.1:0-5000 GCA_902509965.1 uncultured SAR86 cluster bacterium | reverse complement strand
GGATCAGCATGCCGCGGTGAATACGTTCTCGGGTCTTGTACACACCGCCCGTCACACCATGGAAGTGGATTGCACCAGAAGTAGATAGTCTAACCTTAGGGAGGGCGTTTACCACGGTGTGCTTCATGACTGGGGTGAAGTCGTAACAAGGTAGCCGTAGGGGAACCTGTGGCTGGATCACCTCCTTAACGATATTTCGGTTTTAAACGCCCACACGAGTAATCAAATATGAATAAAGAACATACTGATATGTAAAATTTTTGGTATGTAATTTTCTAGTATGTACATTTATGTACATATAAGATCACTGCAATTTAATTAGAAAAGTAATTAATATATTTTATTAAGTACTCTCAAAAAGCGAAATAACCTTTTTTAAGGTTATATGATCAAGTAAAGGAAGAGCACAAGGCGGATGCCTTGGCAGCAGAAGGCGATGAAGGACGTAGTAACCTGCGATAAGCTTCGGGGAGCTGGTAAACAAGCTTCGATCCGAAGATTTCCGAATGGGAAAACCCAGTATGCATAAGCATATTATCTTATACTGAATACATAGGTATAAGAGGCAAACCTAGGGAACTGAAACATCTAAGTACCTAGAGGAAAAGAAATCAACTGAGATTCCGGTAGTAGCGGCGAGCGAAACCGGACCAGCCCTTAAGCTTTTTTTAGTTTAGCAAAACATTCTGGAAAGAATGGCCATAGTAGGTGATAGCCCTGTATGCGAAAAACTTTTAAAAGTGAAATCGAGTAGGTCGGGACACGTGAAATCTTGACTGAACATGGGGGGACCATCCTCCAAGGCTAAATACTCTCTGCTGACCGATAGTGAACTAGTACCGTGAGGGAAAGGCGAAAAGAACCCCGGCGAGGGGAGTGAAATAGAACCTGAAACCTTGTGCTTACAAGCAGTCGGAGCCCACTTGTTGGGTGACGGCGTACCTTTTGTATAATGGGTCAACGACTTAATTTCAGTAGCAAGCTTAACCGTTTAGGGGAGGCGTAGGGAAACCGAGTCTTAATAGGGCGCTCAGTTGCTGGAATTAGACCCGAAACCGGGTGATCTATCCATGGCCAGGGTGAAGGTCGAGTAACATCGACTGGAGGCCCGAACCCACTTATGTTGAAAAATGAGGGGATGAGCTGTGGATAGGAGTGAAAGGCTAATCAAACCCGGAGATAGCTGGTTCTCTTCGAAAACTATTTAGGTAGTGCCTCGTGTATTACCATAGGGGGTAGAGCACTGTTTCGGCTAGGGGGTCATCCCGACTTACCAAACCGATGCAAACTCCGAATACCTATGAGTATGAGCACGGGAGACAGACTGCGGGTGCTAACGTCCGTAGTCGAGAGGGAAACAACCCAGACTGTCAGCTAAGGTCCCAAATTATGATTAAGTGGGAAACAATGTGGGAAGGCACAAACAGCTAGGAGGTTGGCTTAGAAGCAGCCATCCTTTAAAGAAAGCGTAATAGCTCACTAGTCGAGTCGGCCTGCGTGGAAGATATAACGGGGCTAAATCATAAACCGAAGCTACAGATCTTAAATTTATTTAAGATGGTAGAAGAGCGTTCTGTAAGCCGTTGAAGGTAAGCTGAGAGGCGAGCTGGAGGTATCAGAAGTGCGAATGTTGACATGAGTAACGATCAAAGAGGTGAAAAACCTCTTCGCCGAAAAACCAAGGGTTCCTGTCCAACGCTAATCGTGGCAGGGTGAGTCGGCCCCTAAGGCGAGGGCGAAAGCCGTAGTCGATGGGAAACAGGTTAATATTCCTGTACTTTTTATAACTGCGATGGGGTGACGGAGAAGGTTAAACTAGCACGGCGACGGTTGTCCGTGTTTAAGGTGGTAGGCTTGTACTTTAGGTAAATCCGGAGTACTACACGGCTGAGAACTGATGACGATCACTCATTGAGTGAGAAGTAGTTGATACCATGCTTCCAGGAAAAACCTCTAAGCTTCAGGTTATAAGAAACCGTACCCTAAACCGACACAGGTGGTTAGGTCGAGTAGACCAAGGTGTTTGAGAGAACTATGGTGAAGGAACTAGGCAAAATAGCACCGTAACTTCGGGAGAAGGTGCGCCGCGATAGGTTATAAGACTTGCTCTTAGAAGCTTTTCGCGGTCGAAGATACCAGGTGGCTGCGACTGTTTACTAAAAACATAGCACTCTGCAAACTCGTAAGAGGAAGTATAGGGTGTGACGCCTGCCCGGTGCCGGAAGGTTAATTGATGGGGTTAGCTTAGGCGAAGCTCTTGATCGAAGCCCCGGTAAACGGCGGCCGTAACTATAACGGTCCTAAGGTAGCGAAATTCCTTGTCGGGTAAGTTCCGACCTGCACGAATGGCGTAACGATGGCCACGCTGTCTCCACCATAGACTCAGTGAAATTGAAATCGCTGTTAAGATGCAGTGTACCCGCAGCTAGACGGAAAGACCCCGTGCACCTTTACTATAGGTTCACACTGGACTTTGATCTTATTTGTGTAGGATAGGTGGGAGACTTTGAAGCTGGAACGCTAGTTCTAGTGGAGTCGTCCTTGAAATACCACCCTTGTAAAATTGAGGTTCTAACCTAGGTCCATTATCTGGATCGGGGACAGTGTGTGCTGGGTAGTTTGACTGGGGCGGTCTCCTCCTAAAGAGTAACGGAGGAGTACGAAGGTATCCTTATCACGGTCGGACATCGTGAGGTAAGTATAAAGGCAAAAGGATGCTTGACTGCGAGATCGACGGATCGAGCAGGTAGGAAACTAGGTCTTAGTGATCCGGTGGTTCTGAATGGAAGGGCCATCGCTCAACGGATAAAAGGTACGCCGGGGATAACAGGCTGATACCGCCCAAGAGTTCATATCGACGGCGGTGTTTGGCACCTCGATGTCGGCTCATCACATCCTGGGGCTGGAGCAGGTCCCAAGGGTATGGCTGTTCGCCATTTAAAGTGGTACGCGAGCTGGGTTTAGAACGTCGTGAGACAGTTCGGTCCCTATCTGCTGTGGGCGTTTGGAGATTTGAGGGAAGCTAATCCTAGTACGAGAGGACCGGATTGGACGAACCTCTGGTGTTCCGGTTGTCACGCCAGTGGCATTGCCGGGTAGCTATGTTCGGAAAGGATAACCGCTGAAAGCATATAAGCGGGAAGCCTCTCCCAAGATTAAATCTCCCAGAGACTTTATGTCTCCTAAAGAGTCGTCATAGACTATGACGTTGATAGGCTAGATGTGTAAGCGTTGTGAGGCGTTGAGCTAACTAGTACTAATAACTCGTGAGGCTTGATCATGTAACCTTAAGAAGGGAACATGTTTGAGAGTAACAATAAAATATTTTTAATATTTGTAGTGAAATAATTACATACCAGTTTGCCTGATGACAATAGCGGTTTGGCACCACCTGATCCCATCTCGAACTCAGAAGTGAAACGAACCAACGCCAATGGTAGTGCAGGGTCTCCCTGTGTGAGAGTAGGAAATCGTCAGGCTTTTATTTTAAAGCCCACTTTATGTGGGCTTTTTTTTGTTTAGAATTAAATCCAGAATGCTTACAATAGTGTAAGCTCTATTTTTTAGGAAAAAAAATATGATAATTGGCTTAACTGGAGGAATCGGATCTGGTAAATCTGCGGCTGGTAATGAATTTTCTAAACTTGGCATAACAGTTATTGATGCAGACTTAGTTGCTAAAGAAGCAGCATCAAAAAATTCTACAGCCTACAAGAATATAGTTGATCATTTTGGTAACGATATACTTGATGATTTTGAAAATATAGATAGAAAAAAATTAAGAGATATAATTTTTTCTAAACCTTCTCAAAAAGAAATTTTAGAATCTTTTTTACATCCAGTTATTAAAGAAAATATAACAAACAAAATTTTATCTTCAAAATCTGACTACACTATTATCATGGTTCCCTTAATATTTGAAACTAATTCTATGAATCAGTATCAAAGAATACTTGTTGTTGATTGTGATGAAGAGTTACAAATCTCTAGAGCTACAAAACGCGACAACTCTAATAAAGAAGACATTCAAAAAATTCTTAATTCTCAAGCAAGCAGAGAAGAGCGACTTAGTATCGCTGATGAGGTTATTTTAAATAATTCTTCTATTGAATTTCTTAAACAAGAAGTCTTAAAAGTACACAAAATTTATATGGATTTATTCAATGAAAGATAAGTGTCCAAATTGCAACAAAATCATAGACCTTTCATCCAAAAATATTTTTAGACCTTTTTGTTCAGAGCGCTGCAAGTTGATTGATTTTGGTTCTTGGGCTAGTGAGGAGAATATTGTTTCTAGACCAATTGAGTCAGAAGATTTTTATGAAGAATAATTACCAACTATTAGGTTTATATAATTCTCCATTCACCACTTTCTATTAAAGCTTTAGCTTTTTTATACTTAACCTCTTTTGTTTCTTGACCATCAGTAATTGTTACAAGCTCATTTCTACCCATTTTAGGCTCATCTCTTTTAATAGGTTGAGCTTCTTTAATTTTATCTTGATTCAAATTTTGTTGATTTATATTATTAAAATCTTCTTTTTTTAGTTCCAGGTCATTATTCTCAACAGGCTTATCATTTTTAATGTTATTTACTTCTTCAGGGGAGGTTAGCTGAAGAGTAAAAAGTATTCTAACCGTCTCTTTGTTTATTTGATCTAACATTTCTTCAAACATTGAGTAAGCTTCACGCTTATATTCATTTTTAGGATTTTTCTGAGCATAAGCTCTTAATCCAATACTTTGTCTTAAATGATCAATTCCAGCTAAATGCTCTTTCCAGTGCACATCAAGAACCTGAAGCATTATCTGTTTTTCTAAAACTAATCTCGTGTCTGATAATTCTAAATACTTATCTTTAAAAAAGTTATGCGCATTATTACAAACAATCTCAGCAATTTTTTCAGGCAGTAATGATTTATCTTTATTAACTATCTCCTGAATATTGGAATTTATTCCAAAGTTATTAGAAAGAAATTCTTCCAGTTCTTTAAGTTCCC
>CABWZP010000033.1 GCA_902509965.1 uncultured SAR86 cluster bacterium | reverse complement strand
TTCTTAGCACAAGGAACTATCTATCCTGATGTTATAGAATCATCTGGATCTGAATCAAAAGAAGCAAGAGTTATAAAATCTCATCATAATGTCGGCGGACTTCCGGAAGAAATGAAAATGGATTTAGTTGAACCTCTTAGAGATCTTTTTAAAGATGAAGTTAGAAGAATGGGAGTTGAATTAGGATTATCTCCCGAGATGCTTTATCGACATCCTTTTCCTGGTCCTGGACTTGGCGTGAGAATCCTGGGTGAGGTAACGAAACAAAAAACGACTATTCTCAAAGAAGCAGATCATATTTTCATACAAGAACTTATTAAAGCTGATTTATATGACAAAGTTAGCCAAGCTTTTGCTGTCTTCCTCCCCATTAAATCTGTAGGCGTAGTCGGAGATGAAAGACGATATGCTGAAGTGATTGCCCTAAGAGCTGTGGAGACTATTGATTTTATGACAGCCAGATGGGCTCATCTTCCATATGATTTTCTAGAACATGTTTCAAACAGAATTGTTAATGAAATTGAGGATGTGAGCAGAGTAGTTTACGATATTTCTAGCAAACCACCAGCCACTATTGAGTGGGAATGAAGAAATGAATCATATAAGTGAACGATTAATTGGGCTAGATGTGGCTCGATATTTTGCTTTTGTAGGAATGGTTCTTGTTAATTTTGATATTGCCATGTCATACGGAGTTCAAAGCAATGGGGGATTCTTTAATGAACTTATAGGGCAATTACAGGGTCGTGCTTCTGCTACCTTTGTAGTTCTCGCAGGTATTGGGCTTGGACTATCTAGTTTTAAGATAAAGAATAAGACAGTAAACATCATTGTAAAGAGGGCCATATTTTTGCTGATTCTAGGTCTTTTAAATATGTCTATTTTTGCGGGAGATATCTTGCATTACTATGCCTTTTATTTTTTATTTGGTGTTTTCTTGCTTCCATTCAGTAATAGGGTATTAATATCGATTATATGTCTTCTCAATATAGTTTTTTTTGGCCTGATGTTATCCATTGATTACGAATCAGGTTGGAATTTTGAGGAACTTACCTATTCTGGGTTTTGGACAATTGACGGATTCCTTCGAAATCTATTCTTTAATGGATTTCATCCTATTTTGCCGTGGTTAGGATTTTTCTTGCTTGGCATTCTTTTAAGCCGAGCTTTATTAAATGAAAGACAAGTTCAGATTAAAATGATTATATGGGGTTTAGTTCTGATAATATTTTCAGAAATAATTAGTTTTATATTCTCAAGCTATTTAATCTCTGCTGATTCTGAGCTTCAGTTTTTCGTTATGACTGATTCGATGCCACCAATGCCACTTTATTTTTTAGCAGCATCTGGCTCAGCTTTTCTTATCATAGGTTTTTGCTTACTTTATTCAGAAAGATTTAGAAAGAGTAACATTTATTCTTTAATCTCTCCTGCAGGGACACAAACCCTTACTCTATATATTCTTCATATATTTGTCATTCTAGGATTTATTGATGCTCTTGGGTTTACTGGCAGTCAGACTTCATCACAAGCATTCGTTGCTGCAACGATATTCTGTATTTTAGGAACTATTTTTGCTTTTGCTTGGTCGAAATGGTTCAGGAGAGGTATATTTGAGTCATTAATGCGAAAGTTAACTGGTTAATCCATTTGCTCTTTAAATAATTAAAGTTCTAATTTATATAGTCTTTGACACACTATTTTGATATGAAACAAAGAAAATTTAAGCCTTTTGAAAATATAAGTTCACTTAGTTTAGGGGGAGGCGGAATAGGAAATGTTTGGGGTCAATCTAGTAGATCTGAAAGAGTCTCTACTGTGAGCTTGGCAATTGAATCAGGAATCAACCACCTTGATATGGCTCCAATGTATGGCAAAGGAGAAGCAGAAAGAGTTGTTGGGGAAACTTTTAAAGAGTTAGACCATTCAGCAATAAACCTGACAACCAAATGTAGACTCGGAACAGTTACAGATTCTGAGGTTTATAATAGACTAAATAATTCTCTTTGCAGAAGTCTAGAGACAATGGGCTTAGAAAAGGTTAATTTATTTCTTCTTCACTCCCAACTTATAGAGGATGACTATCAACTACCTTTTTTAAATGAACACAGAGCTACAAATGCAACAACTCTTTCGTGTTATTACAATGCAGTAATTCCAGCTTTTGAAATGTTAAAAAAAGAAGGCAAGATTGATCATTGGGGCATTGGATTAGGGCAAGAAGATGCGCTTATAAAAGCTATACATCACGAATATCCTCCTGAAGCTATGCAGTGTGCTGTAAATATTTTAAATTCAATCGGCGCTATTGGGTATATTAGCGAAAATTCAGATCCAAATAGAGTTTTATCAGAATGCCAAAAAAAGGATATACCAATTTTAGCCATTAGAGCTGTTCAAGCAGGAGCGCTTACCTCTAGCATGGATAGAAAACCACACGCCTCAGGTATGGATAGTGCAGATTTTATAGATTTTGAAAGAGCCTTACCTTTTAGAAAGCTTGCCAATGAGTGGGGCGAATCTCCGGCATCTTTAGCTCACAGATTCGCTCTTAGTGTCGATAAGGTTAGTTCTGTAATTCTTGGAGTTAAAAATAGACAAGAATTACAAGAATGTATTGATGCAGAGAGTAAGGGCAAACTTAGCTCTGATGAAATGGAAACTTTACTAAATCTTTTTTAGACAAAAGTGGTTAATCAGCAATTAAATCTATAGAGTCTTATGACAATAAGTACGTTTATTAAAAACACATAACTTGACTTAGACGTAACTCTAAGTAGTAAAATAATTAATTAAAACAAAATTATTATGAAATTTTTTTATTCTCTTTTAGTAGCGCTATTTTTATCTTCCTGCGTAACCTATGTTGATCAATATGGCTATAGTGTCGCTACACCTGAACAGCTAAGAGAAGCCATTCCAGAACTTTTTGATTCTGAGTTAAAAAAAGGAAAAATTTTTGTTTTTTCTAATCAAGTTGATCCTTTCCCTATGAATATTCGTGTAAATGATGAAGTGCGAAAAATAAAACACACACAAACTCAAATTTTTGATTTAAAAGAAGGACAAAATAGTGTCTTTTCATTTAAGGGTAGTGCAGTGAGTCAGAATTGTAACGATCAGCCTTATACTTTTGATACTAAGGCTTTCCCTGAAGTGGAAACTTATTATTTTTTAATACAGAAGGGTTATGATGGAAATAAGATGCTGAAAATTTTATGTTTTAAAGATTTTGATGTGAGTGAGGAAGCTTTTCTAAGGCAAATAGAAAACCCTAGATCTCTTGGTGGTGAAGCTACCCAAGCTTTATTCAATGATTTTATGAATGAATTTGTATTTTAATTACTAATGAAAAATATCTTATATTCTTTTTCGCTATTTTTTTTATTTTCATGTGAATCAATGGACTGGTATAGCACGTTAGAAGAAAACGACAATGCACAAGAGATTTTAAATCAGCTTAATGACCCTGAATTAAGAAAGGGAAAAATATTTGTTTTTTCACAACATATAGATGAGCCTGTTGTTGCAAAAATTCGTATTAATGGAGAAGTATTTTTAATTAGACGTGATGAACTACAATCATTTGAATTAAAAGAGGGCGATAATAGTTTATACACCTACCTTGTTGCTTTTGGTGATGAGGTAGGCAACTGTGCTAAAGAGCCGTATGTATTTAATACCAAAGATTTTGAAGGTTATGAGACTCATTACTTCCTGCTGTGGGAGATTAAAGAGGGAGGAAAAGTGTTTGATTGTTATAGAGATGTTCATGTTACAGAAGAAGGATTCCATTATATTAAGGAGAACCCTAGATCAAGATGGAAACAAGACTGGTTGCTCAACTACTACAAACGCTCATAACTATTGAAATTTTTAAGTTCATGGCATAATTTACCGCATGAATAGCGATTTCTATAAGAATTATTATGATGAATATTCTAGATTAATATATTCTGATGCTCTTGACGAAACTTTTGATGATTTTAAGAAACTTGCTGAAAGTGTTAAGAGTAATAAACATAAATTAATCTTTGCTGGAAATGGCGCTAGTGCATCCATATCAGCGCATGCTGCTGTAGATTTTACAAAACAGGCGCAGGTAAAATCTATAACATTTAATGAAGCTAATATAATCACATGTTTCTCTAATGATTACGGTTATGATAAATGGATCGCAACAGCTTTAGATTTTTATGCAAATGATGGCGATGTGCTTGTACTAATTAGTGTTAGCGGGGAATCTCCAAGTGTAATTGAAGCGGCAAAAAGAGCTAAAGAAATTGGACTTAAGGTTGTAACTTTTTCTGGAAGAAGTCCTAATAATAGTTTAAAAGCTCTTGGTGATGTTAATTTCTGGGTTGATAGTAATGCATATAATATTGTTGAATGTATTCATATGATGTGGATTACAACAGTCATTGACTCTGTTATTGGTAAATCTGAGTATGAAGTCTAATAGGCTATTACAGAAGCGATATTTTAATTAGGAGCAATATTTTGTCCATATGGAATGACTTATCATGGGTTGAAAGTATTCGCACCCCAGGCTTATCAATATTCTTTGAAAATATTTCTCTAGCAGGCTATCCAACTTTTTTAATTTTATTTATTTCTTTTGGCTATTTTTACTGGTCTCCATCACGATTTTCACGAGTTGCCATGATGTTATTTATTTCAGGGTTAATTAATGCTTTTTTAAAAGATTTTTTCCAAGACCCAAGGCCTGCTATTGAATTGATGCTTGATCCAAAAGTAGGTACATCCTATGGATGGCCAAGTGGTCATGCTCAAGTAGCTGTAACTTTGTGGGGATTACTAGCATATGAATTAAAAGATAAATGGATCTCTATAGGTGCGGTTACGATAATTTTTTTAATAGCTTTTAGCAGAATGTATTTAGGAGTACATGATTTTGGAGATGTTGTTTCTGGACTGCTTATTGGGGCACTTATTCTTGCTATATGGCACTTTGCAGTTATCTATAAAATATATGAGTCTTTAAATAAAAAATCCTGGTTATTGCTTATTTTAGTATTCCAAGTATTTTTCTATATTTCTTATCCAGTCCATGAAGGCCATGAAGCAAGCGTTTGGTTTCTTGGTGTTATGGCAGGATGGTTTATAGGCCATTCAGAGATAAACTTTGCTGGAGGGATTATAAAGAAGATATTCTTGTCATTGGCAAGTTTAGTAATTGTTTTTTTTGGGATGGTTTTCATCACTAAGTTTGAGTCAAGTATTCAAGCAGAAGGACTACTGAGAATGATATATAGCTATTCACTAGGTATATTTTTCTCTGTTCTAGTTACATGGATTATTCCAAGGTTTTGGAAATCCCTAAAACTCGCTTCTTAACAAAGTATTCTTGCCTTATGGTAAAAATATGAATTTTGCTAGAAAGACAATAGTAAGAAACCAAGCACCTGAAGAAATATTTCTTACATCACCTGTAGAGATTTTCATTACTACATAAGATATAAAACCTAGAGCAATTCCATTAGCAATTGAGAAGGTTAATGGAATCATAATGATGATTATCAATGCAGGTAGAAGTTCAGTAAAGTTTGTCCAATCTAATTTCTCCATACCACTTAACATTAATATAGCAACATAAATAAGAGCCCCAGCTGTTGCGTATGCAGGAACTATAGCTGCTAAGGGAGAAAAGAAAATTGCTATCAAAAAGAACACACCTACAAAGACAGCTGTCAAACCAGTTCTTCCACCAGCCTCAACTCCAGCAGAACTTTCTACATAGCTAGTTACTGGTGCACATCCTAAGAAAGAACCAATCACACTTGAGCTGCTGTCAGCTTTAAGTGCTTTTTCAAGATTAATAACTTCTCCAGTTTCATCTATCAATTTAGCTCTTGTTGCAACACCCATCAGAGTGCCGGCGGTATCAAATAAATTTACAAAAAGGAAAGACATAATGACGCTAATCATTGCTAGATCTAAAGCACCTAAAATATCTAACTGCATGAATATTGGAGATACATCAGGAGGGTAGGCCACAAAACCCTGAAACTGAACAAGATTAAGTAATACACCAAGAAGAGTTACCGATAGAACCCCAATAATAATAGCTCCAGAGACATTCCTAACAGCTAAAATTGCGATTAGAAGAAATCCTAAACCAGATAATAATGTTTCAATTTCAAGAAAATTTCCAAGACTTAGAAAAGTAGTATTGTTAGAAACTATAATACCGCCGCTTTTTAATCCTATAAAACCTATAAAAAGACCAACACCTGATCCCATAGCAATTCTAAGATTAAGAGGAATACTGTCTAACATCCATTTTCTTAAGGGAGTAATACTCATAATTACAAATAAGATACCTGCTAAAAATACTGCTCCAAGCGCAACTTCCCATGAATAACCCATTTCACCTACAACTGTATAGGTAAAAAAA
>CABWZP010000032.1 GCA_902509965.1 uncultured SAR86 cluster bacterium | reverse complement strand
AGATCCTGGTAGAAATGCTTTTACAACTTCTACTTCAACAGAGAAACCACCTTTTACTCGATTGATAATCTTACCTGTTACAAATTCACCACTTTCTAATGCATCTTCAAGCATTTTCCAAGTAGCTATTTTTCTAGCTTTTTCTCTAGAGATTCTTGTCTCACCATAACCATCTTCAACGGCTTCAAGTGCTACCTCAACTTCATCTCCAACTGAGATATCAAGCTCTCCTTCATTATTTCTGAATTCATCAAGAGAGACTACTCCTTCTGATTTTAAACCTACGTGGACTGTTACCCAGTCCTTATCTACATCTAAAACAACCCCGGATACGATTGATCCTGGTTGCATGTCTAGTGTGCTTAAACTTTCGTCTAGTAAAGCAGCGAATGATTCTGTCATTTATTCAATTCCTTTTTTGCGAGTTTTTTAGTAAAACTCAGTACTTCGTCAAGAGACATTGTAGATGAATCAATAATTATTGACTCTTCTGCAGGGATTAATGGGGATAAGGTTCTCGATTTATCCATCATATCTCTAGCTTCAATATCTGCAATCAGATCGCGCATATTAACTTCTTGACCACGATTCTGCAACTCTAAATATCTTCTTTTCGCCCTTACCTCAGCTGAGGCAACTAAGAATATTTTTAATTCAGCTTCTGGAAAAACTACGGTACCCATATCTCTTCCATCAGCAACTAAATTATTGCTTGGCATAAAGTTTCTTTGAATACCTATTAAGGACTTTCTGGTATCACTTAAAGCACTTAAATTAGAAGCCACCTTTGCAATTTCTTCGTTTCTAATCGAAGAAGTAATGTCAGTATCTTCATAAAAGATCTTTGTATCATCTTTTTCTGGAATAAAAATCAGCTTCTCAATACTGCTTTCTATTTCTTGATTATTTAGACCTTGATTATGAAAATATGCGAAGGCTCTATATAAAGCGCCGCTATCTAAAATTGAAAAATCTAAAAATAGCGCTAAATTCCTTGCTAGGGAGCCCTTGCCTGCTGCAGAAGGTCCATCGATAGTTATAACCAATCTATTGTTCACTAATTGGCAACCCTAAGCCATTCATTGTTTCAACAAAATTTGGATAAGAGGTATAAATATTTTTACAATTATCAACACTTACACTATGTTTAACTTTTAAACTCGATATTAAAAAACTCATAGCAATTCTATGATCTCCATATGAATCTATCTCAATAACATTATTACTTTTTGGGATACCTCCATCTATAGAGATGCCGTCTTCAAACAACTCATGTTTGACTTTCAATTTAGTTAGGCCGCTACTTATTGCTTCAAGCCTATCAGACTCTTTAACTCTCAGTTCATGAGCATCAGATATTCTAGTGGTGCCTTCAGCACACGCTGCAGCTATGCTTAAAATAGGAATTTCATCAATTATATTTGCGATTACTCCTCCACTAATATTCACTCCTTTTAATACAGATGATTCAACAAATATGTCTCCAACTAATTCGCCAGATAAGATGTTTTTATTTTTAATTTCAATATTGCCGCCCATTTTTATAAGGATATCAATAAGGCCACTTCTAGTTGGGTTTAATCCAACATTTTTAATGGAAATTTTTGAATCACTAGCAATCAAACCTGCAATTATTAAAAATGCAGCTGAGGAGAAGTCCCCCACTACATCATAATCTTTTGCTAGAAGTTTATTACCTGGAGTGAAGGTAATTCTTTTGCCGTCATTTTCTTCTTCTGATTTAATATTTAATCCAAAATGTTTTAGCATTATTTCAGTATGGTCTCTTGTAATAGATGGCTCAAATATAGAGACTTTCTTATTTGAAGCGACTCCTGCAAGCAAAATTGAAGATTTAACTTGAGCACTCGCAATGGGCATATCATAAGCAAAGTTATCTCTTATTACTCCTGGCTTAATTTCAATTGGAGGCAGACCTTTTGAATCTGCCACTTTGGCACCCATTTCATTTAAAGGAATAGAAACTCTACTCATAGGTCTCTTCATTAAAGATTCATCGCCAATAATTGTTGCTTTTAAACCTGTTCCAGCTATTAGACCCATTATTAATCTCATTCCTGTTCCTGAATTACCAAGATCAATAGAATTAGAAGGATTGCTAAAAGTGAGCTCGCGCTCATTAATTGTGACTTCATTATTATTGATAGATATATCAGCACCTATTTGATTTAGGGCACTTAAAGTAGATAAAGGATCCTCTCCATTTAAAAATCCTGTAATGGATATATTTTGGTTTGCGAGAGCTCCAATAATAATTGCTCTTTGAGAAATTGATTTATCTCCTGGGCAATCAACTTCACCAGATAAAATAGATGTATTTTTAGCAAAAAGTCTCAAAATTTTGAATTTTTATATTCTTTAATTGTAGTAAGAAGATCTTGTAGAGATTTTTCGTTATCAGCCTCTAAAAGCTCACTAAGCTCATCAAGGCTATCCTTATAAGCATTGATGGCCTTTAATATACTGTCTTTGTTACTTAAAAATATATCTGTCCACATTTTGGGATCTGAACCACCAATACGCACAAAATCTTTTAAGCCTCCAGCAGAAAAAGTAGTAATATTTTCATTTGGATTCTTCATTATGCTATTAAGAACAGCATAGGAAATAACATGAGGCAGATGACTTGCATAAGACATAATCTCATCATGCTTTATGGGATCTATTTTAAAAACTGCAGCTCCCAAGCTTTCCCAAAGATTTGTTACTAACTGCAAACAGTGGTCTTTTGGATTCTGCAACTCGGTTATGAGAACTTTTTTATTATTGAACATAGCCTCATCTGCATAGCCTACTCCGGTATTATGCGACCCTGCCATTGGATGTGACAAAATAATATTTGTTGGTGAAGAATAATTTTCTTCTAAGTGATCACTGATTAATGACTTGGCACTTGCTGTATCTGTGATTGTTATATCTGAATTAAATAATCCATTGATAGCATCAAAGACCTTAAGGCTTTCTATAACGGGGACTGCGATTATTATTATGTCTACATCTTTTGGTTCAAGCTTATTAATTTCCTCAAGAGTTGAAATCTTTTTATCAATTATTCCAACATCTAAAGCCAGATCAAGCGCTGAATCATTGTGATCAAATGCACTGATTACAATTTCATGATTTTTATTTTTAAGAGCTTTTGCAACAGAACCACCCATTAATCCGAGCCCAATAATTACAATAGAATTCATAATAATTTAGATAAATGATTTATAAAATAATCATTTTCCTCCGGTTTCCCAATTGTTACACGTAAAAAATCAGGCATGTCATAGAGCCCTATGGGCCTCACAATAACGCCTTCTTTCATTAGTGATAAAAACATCTCATCGGCATTAAAAGATCCTTTAAATGCAATGAAGTTTCCTTGAGATTCAATGCATTCCATGCCAAGCGACTCTAACGATTCTTGAAGCCTGCAACGTTCAGAGGAATTTAATTCTCTACTTTTTTTGATATGCTCATGATCATCTATAGCTTTTATTACTGCTATTTGAGCTAAAAAATTAGCATTGAATGGTTGTCGTATTTTATTAAGAATATTACAAAGCTCCATACTAGCAATACCGTAGCCAATTCTAAGACTTGCTAGTCCTTGAATTTTTGAAAAAGTCTTAGTAATGAGAATATTATCAAACTCGTCTAAGAGCTCATTAATCTTAATATAATCTTCAGCTTCAACATATTCAAAGTAAGCAAGATCTAGGACAACAAGTGTTGAAGAAGGAATATTTAGCATCATATTTGTAAAATCTTTGTGTGAATTAAATGTGCCAGTTGGGTTATTTGGATTAGCTACAAAAACTATTCTTGTATCATCATTTATGTGATCTTTAAAAGACTTTAAATCATGCTTCCAATCAATCATTGGAACTTCTATTATTCTTGATCCACACGCTTGAGAAATAATTTTATATACTGCAAAGGCATGTTTTGACATTAGAGCGCTTGTATCTTTATTTAAAAAAGCTCTGGCAGCAAGTTCTAAAATCTCATTAGATCCATTACCTATTACAACTTGATTAGTAGAAACATTTTCTAGTTTTGCAATCCTTTGCTTAAGCTCTTTAGCATCTCCATCAGGATACAAATGCAGAGACTCTCCCAATGAGGTTAAGGCTTCTTTAGCTTTAGGGGATGGCCCTAATGGATTTTCATTACTTGCTAACTTTACCACCTTGGCTGGGTTATATTCAGCTACAACCTCATCAATAGGTCTTCCTGGTTGATAGGGATGAAGTTCAGCAATGCCTTTATTTATAGAAGATAGAACTTGATTACTCATGAATCTTCAGGGTAGGACCCTAAAATTCTTAGAGTTGCTCCTACAGATTCTATTTCTTTAATAACTAGCTTAAGTTTAGAGTCATCCTTGTGACCTTCAGTATCTATGAAAAAGTCATGAGAGTTGGTAAGAGTTCTTGAGGGCCTAGTTTCTATTTTGTTTAAATTAATATTTTTCTTTTCAAAGGGTTTTAAAATTTTTAATAATGAGCCTGGCTTATTTTTGGTTTGAATTAAAAAAGAAGTTTTATCTTTAGAAGTTCTTCCAATAGATTCATTTCCAATAATTAGAAAACGAGTCTGATTATTTAAAGCGTCCTCTATATTTTTTTCTTGGCGAAAGAGTTTATATTTCTCGATTGCAAGATCATTAACAATGCATAATGTATTCTTATTTTTCTTTGCATATTGAGCTGCTTCGGCTGAGCTATTCATAATTTTCCTTTCAATATTTCCAAGGTTGGCCTCGATCCATTTCGAACATTGGCCAATTGCTTGGGGATGAGATGCTATAAGGGTAGCTTTATTTAAATTAAATCTTCTAGCAGAGGCAAGTTGATGATGAACATCAAGATAAATCTCTCCGCATATTTTGATATTATGATCAGCCAAACTATTAAGAGTAGAGTTGATAACTCCTTCTGAAGAATTTTCAACAGGAACTATTCCTAATGAGACTACATTGCTTTGTATTTTCCTGAAAACATCTTCAATTGAGGATGATGGAATCCTTAAAGCTGATGAGCCAAATTTATTAATTAATGCAGCTTCTGAATGCGTTCCCTCTGGACCAAGATAAGCAACCTTAATTTCTTCTTCTAAAGAGAGGCAAGCGGCTATTAACTCTCTGAAAATAGTTTTTATTTTCTTATCTGAAATCTTTCCCGTATTTTGTTTCAGAATATTTCTAATAACATCAGCTTCTCTATCAGGCTTATATAATGAAGCATTAGGATCTAGTTTTGATTTAATTTGACCTATCTTTAATGCAAGTTCGGCCCTAGCTTGCATCAACTTGAGAAGTTTATTATCAATAATATCTATTTTATTACGATATTTTTTTAAATTTTCTTTACTCACTTTTATTAACCATTCTTTTTTTTCAAAATCTTTCATGAAATCTATTAAATCATGAACTCCTTCCATAGGCATCGCATTATATATACTTGCACGCATCCCACCCACAGATCTATGTCCTTTAAGATTCATCAATCCTCTCTCTTCGGCCTGTTCTAGAAAAATTGAATCAAGACTTTTATCATCTAATATAAATGGTACATTCATAATAGACCTATTTTCAATTTTTACAGGATTAGAAAAAAAGCTTGAGTTATCTAGATAACTATAAAACGTCTCTGCTTTGAGATGATTCTTTTTTTTCATAGCTTCAAGACCGCCCTCTTTTTTTAACCATTTAAATACTTTACCAGCCATATACCACGCAAATGTCGGAGGTGTGTTTAGCATTGAATTATTTTCAGAGTGTTTGCTGTATTTAAAAATATTTGAGTTATCCTTATTTTCTTTTTCAAACATTTCTTTATGGATTATGACCATTGTTAATCCTGCAGGACCAATATTTTTTTGAGCACCAGCATAAATTAAGCTAAATTTAGATACATCAAGAGGTTCACTTAAAATAACAGACGACATATCAGCAATTATAGGAGAATCTATATCAGGTGGACTATGAATAGCCACCCCTTGAATGGTTTCATTTGGAGAATAGTGAAAATATCTAGCTTTACTATCTAAATTCCATGAATCCAAGTCAGGAGCAGAAGTAAAATTACTTGCTTCAGATGAAGCAACTACATTTATATTAGAAAATTTACATCCCTCAGAGATAGCTTTTTTTGACCAAGTTCCAGAAAGTAAATAATCTGCGGATTCAGTTTTAGATGAGAAATTCATAGGAATCATAGAAAATTGGTGAGTTGCTCCACCTTGAAGAAACAGTACATCATAGTCATCAGAAACAGATAATAAATCAATAAAATCTTTTTTAGCAGTCATTGCAACTTCATCAAAAATTGATGATCTATGGCTCATTTCCATAATTGACATACCTGAACCACCCCATTCAAGTAATTCAGATTTAACTTCTTCTAATACTGGATCAGGTATTACTGCAGGACCAGCGCAGAAATTTCTGACTCTCATTATTCAGATGCCTCTTCCTCAACCTCATTCTCATCCTCATCCTCATCAGGAATAGTTACACATTCAATTAATTTTTCACCATCTTTAGGAGTGATAACTTTCACTCCTTGAGTGTTTCTGCTCAAAGTCGGTATCTGGGATACTGATGTTCTAATCATTGTGCCTTTATCGCTAATGAGCATTATTCCGGCATTATCATCTACCAAAGCAGAAGAA
>CABWZP010000031.1 GCA_902509965.1 uncultured SAR86 cluster bacterium | reverse complement strand
AAGGTATGCCACTCGAACCGGGAAGAATAGAATGGATGATGTCCAGAGAAATTCTTTTTTTATTAGGCAGCAAAGATAATGATCCCAACCACTCAAGCTTGAATTCAAGCAAAGGAGCCAGAAAGCAAGGAAATAATAGACTATCAAGAGGTTGGAGCTATTTTAATAACTTAATAAGAGTTGGCGATAGCTTCCAAACACCATTTAGATGGAGGTATAAGCTCATTGAGGATGTAGATCATGACACTAAGCTTATGTCGCGAGCAGCAATGCCATTTATTCTAGAGGATCTTGATTACACAGACTAAGCCGTATTGTGTTTAATAAATTCTTCAGCTTTTTTAAAGATTATTTTTTTTCTATCTTTATTTAATTTTTCTAAAGCCTTAGGCATTAGTGATAGCCTTGGGTTTTTTTGAAAGAAATGAAGATTGTCCTCTATAAATTTCCAATACAAGCCATCCACAACATCACACCATTCACCTTTCTTGTGATTTGACATGCGCAACATATAACTTGATCCGCAAATATAAGGTTTTGTAGAAAAAATACCACCGTCGGCATATGTTCCCATGCCATAGACATTAGGCACCATTACCCAGTCATGAGCATCTACATACATTTCAGTAAACCACTCATAAATATTATGAGGACTTACTCTACAAAGATTCATAAGATTCGATATTATCATTAACCTATTTATATGGTGAGTGTAACCATATTGAAGACTTTCTTTTATAGCCTCATCAAGTGGCGGAATACCAGTATTGCCTTCATACCAATTAGAATTTAACTTTTTTTTGTGAGACCAAAAATTTAAATCTTTATACTCAGGTATATTTTGCCAATAAACTCCTCTTATAAACTCTCTCCATCCAAGAATTTGACGCACAAAACCTTCGACAGAATTTAAAGGAATATTCAATTTAGTATCGTTGAATCTTTTTTCACACTCATTAATGCAATCCATAGGATCCAGCAAACCATTATTTAAATATGGAGAAAGAAGAGAGTGATATAAAAATGGATCATCTTTATTAATAGCATCCTGAAAAGTGCCATAATTAAAAAGATACTTATCTAAAAAATATTTAAGGTTCTTTTTAGCATCTTTATGAGTAACAGCCCAATTAAAATTTTCTAAGTCGCCGTAAGATTTTGGAAACACTTCTTCAACTTCAACCATTAAATCAAATGTTATTGAATCAGTTTCATTTTTCTTTCTTTTAGGAGGTATCTCTTTGAGTTTTGAGATACCTGCTCTATTTTCTTTATCTAAATTCCATTTTCCAGAAATAGGTTTATCTCCCTCCATTAGTATGGAATGCTTTTTCCTTAGCCACCGATAATAAAATTCTTGCACTAGGCTCTTTTTTCCATCCGACCAAGATTTAAAATCATCAGCATTCGAAATAAACTTTGTATCTTCTAAGATATGAAGTAATTTGCCATGACTTTGTGCAAAGAACATTAATTCTGATAAAGTTTCATAGTCACCAGGCTTAGTAACAAAGATTTCTTCGTAATCTTTTTTAAGCAATAATTCCTTTAAATAAGAGGCGATATAAGAAGTCTGTTTTGGTTTAATTTTTTCATGAATTATATTAAATCTTGGGCTTATAAATGCTTTAAAATTTCTCATTGATGCTAACAAGAACACAAGCTTTTGCTTGTGATGATTGTGCTTGTAAAAGGTTTCTATTGGCTCATAAAGCAATAAATCATCTCCAGGCTTAAGATGCTCATATACTAAATTATTTTCTGATAATTGATCAGGAAAAATAATACCTAATGAGCTCATTGAATCCTCGGAAGAGGAATGGCTAAAGATTCAAGCATTGACCCCTTTTTATCTTTTAAATCTAGTTGAATTTGTGAGGAGTCAGTATTTATTGAGATTACTCCATAATTTTCTTCATAATGGGTTTCACCAATTAATAAAGCATCTGTTTCAAAGCCCTTAACGGGCTTATTCATAGATGATGATGTTATTTCAAATATATTATTATATTGATATATTCCACCTCTATGTCTATCTCCAGAGATTACCACCACTTGTTTATTCAATCCCTCAATTAAATCTATCAACTTTTTTCTTTCTAAAGAAAAGTTACTCCATTTTTCAAATCTATGTTCAGTTGCAAGTAGCTGAATAGATGTAAGTAAAATAACAATGTCAGAATCTTTCTTTAATGAATTAGTAAGCCATTTCCACTGAGATTTGCCTAGAATAGTAGCATCCTTATCCGTATTATCTTTATAAGAAGACTTAGATCCTTTGAGTTCTGATCGAAAATATCTTGTGTCAAGACCAATAATATGGATTTTTAAACCATCTAGATTTTTTATTAGATCAAAGTAGATACCTTCTCTTGATTGCCTCATATCATTTGTTGGTATATCCCAAAATTCAAGAAAAAGTTCTTGAGCTTCTTTTTTTAATTTATATTCACTGCCTCCATCATTTTTTCCATAGTCATGATCATCCCAAATTGCCAATATTTCCTTCTCCATAAGCCAGGTAGGAAAATTATCTTTTTGCTTGTTATAGGCTTTTGCCATTTTATTTAACTTTAGTGATGGAGAATCACCATAAACATTATCACCAAGAAAAATAAAACCATCTAAGTTATCTTTTTTAATTGCATTCCAAATTGGCTGAGGTTCGTCCTGATGGATACATGAACCAAGTCCAAATTTTATTTCATCAGACAAAATAGCAGAAGATTCAATTAAAAACAGAAGAGAGAAAATCGAGATAATGAGATTTTTTTTCATGTTAAAATTATTCTAGCAAACTATTACTTTGAAAACATTTGTTTAAATACCTAACTTCATTTTTAATTGTATCAATTCTAACAGCCTGTTCTTCTGAAACCGGTCTCGATGATCAAAGATCCAGCGCACTAATTAAACCAGATTTTTCAATGAAACAAGCTAGATTTGACTGTCTTTTGTCTAAAGATAAATCTTTAAATTCTTTGGAAGCCTTTATTCCAAATTTTGTGATAAAAACAAAGGAATCACTTCCTTCTGCAAGTTTAGAGATTCTCTTTAATCAAGAGGCTTCCATTGATAAATTTTCTTTATTCTATCTGGATAATGATATGAATTTTAATTCAGACACAGTCAGAAATCTTTTAGATGAAGAGGGTATTAGTGATTTTGCTGCTTGTATAATGCATAACAATCAAATGCTGTCTTCAAATCTTTATATTGATAATAAAGTTCTCAATTTAGATTCATTTGAGGTCGAGATTCTTGATTGCAAATTCAATAATGAGTTTAACTACGGAACTTTTTCTATTGAGGTAGATAGCTTTTTAAATCTAATCCGTAAGCAGAATATTTTATACTTTGCAAAGTTTCAACAAGTTAATGAATTGAGTTCTGAATTTACTTGGATTAATTATTTAGGCTCAAATTCTGATAAAGACATTCTTTATAAAGGTTGGATAAATGAAGAGGACTCCATAACAATTCAAGAGTCTTTTAATACTCAATCGACTTGTGAATCTGCAACAAGCTATAAAGGATACAAAGTTCTTTAGAATATATATGTAGTATCTATGTATAAAAATCATTGTTTTTATTTTCTATTTTGTTAACTTTGATTAATAGAACTTTTATATTTTTTATTTCCTGGAGGGAATTATGAAACAATTATTTTTAATATTTTTAGCGGCTTCTTCATCTTTTGCATTTTCGCAAGACGCAGTTGAATATAAGTATGAACCTGAAGTTAACAAGGCTGAGTATTACATTGGTAGCTATAACAAGTCCAAAGACCTTGATGATCTAGTTGATTGGTATGGAGACTTTGCTGAGTGGACGAATAAACAAGGAAATACATATGACTCAATGACAGTTGGTTTGCTAACACCTTACTTTCATAATGATATGGCTGCTGCAGATGTAATGTGGGTTAACACATGGCCTTCTCCTTTAGAACAATTTGAAGGATTAGAAACTTGGATGACCAAAGGCGGAGCTAAGCTTTTAGAATCATTACCTGTAACTAATTCACAAGTAGTAGATACTTTTCAATGGATCATTTCTGAACCATCTAGCATGGATGCTGGGACTATGATGTACGCAACATACGCACAATGTTCATTAGAAGAGGGTTATACAATGAGAAAGGTTTATGATCTTTATAAAGATTTTGCAATGTATGCGGCATCACAAGGTGATACGGTTGGCAGAAAAATGATAGTACCAGATGCTGGTCATGCTCTACCAGACGGAGTTGATTTTGTAAGGTTAATGTGGACTTCATCTATATCCGAAAGAGGAGTGAATGCAGATATTTATTACAATAAGCTTGCCGATTCTGAGCCTTCTCAAAACCTAAAAGGATTCTCATGTTCTAATGCTAATTCTTATGTAGGATTATCGATGAGAGCTGCTAAATAGAATTTATTTAATTATATAAAAAGGGGAGCATTTAGCTCCCTTTTTTATTATACTTGTCGGCACTGCGGGTATCGTATAATGGCTATTATAAGAGGTTTCCAACCTTTTGATGAGAGTTCGATCCTCTCTACCCGCTCCAAATTTTATAAAAAAACGGGCCTTAAGCCCGTTTTTTAAAATCCCAGTATTGATCTTTATCTTATAGCCTTACCAGAGAAGGAAACTCTTCTGCAAGTAGAAAATTTATCTGCCTTAGCGGGTAACTCACTTGAAGCGTAATTCTCATATCCAGTTATCTTTTCTTCCATATCAGTCCAAAGACTTAACCATAAATAATCATTTAGAGGAGCTTCAGCTGTTCCTTCAAAAAGCGGATCCATCATCACATACCAAAACCCATCAGGGCCATCTCTTTCTTCAGTCTTATCCAAGAAATTTGAAAATTCTTCCTGAAATAATTCTAGATCACTAGACCCAAAACCTTCATTAAAATTACAAAAATTGAATTCATTTTCAAAACTATTAGTTTGATTAGGCACTGAAGCATTTCTCATTACTGTTGGCTTGAATGCAAAAACATTATTAAGATTAAAACTCATAATACCTTTAATAGCATCTTGCCATTCGCTGTCAACATTTGTCATCCAGTCATCCCATGCTGCATTTCTTGCATCCATCGATGGCCAAAGCATAACCCAGATAAAATCATAACCTTCAACTTCTACATGAGGAGTAAGAATATTAGCTCCATTCATGTTGTAGTCTTGAGCATCAATAAGATCGTTCCATTTATCTACAACTAATGCAAAATTATCTTCGTTATAATTTTCACCCTTGCTATGCCATACATATTCAACAACTTCATTAGCAGGTTGACCATCTCTTGCTACTGAAATAGTTTCATCATTTGATGAGCTGCAAGCTACTAGACCAAAAATAACAACCATAGATAATGTAATTTTTTTCATATCAATCTCCATTAATTAATTAACTTATTAATAACTTAACATTTTTTTTAATTTATTTAGCTTTCTTCGTATCTAATTTATAGACTTATTTTGCAGATTTTAATTGTTACAAATAAAAAGCGGGCTTATAGCCCGCTTTTTTGCTGGTTAAAGGGGAAACTTATCAACATATAAGAGGAGATAACTGAACCAACATATATATAGACATAAGGATATTAAAAAAGTTTCAAATTATTTAAATAAAAATATTTTGAATTAAATAAAAAAATATTGCACCAAGAATGAGGCCGGAACCAAGTGGTATCTCTTCTCTTTTTGTCCTATCACTAAGGGTATAAATTAATATTGAAAAACTAGATCCAAGAAGAATAATTGGACCAAGGCTCGATATTCCAAAAATGCTTCCAAGACCACCTAGTAAAATAAAATCACCACCGCCAATCCCATCTTTAGATTTAATTATTTTAAAAAGAGCATTTATAAACCATAGAGATCCAAATCCAGCGACAAGTCCTAGTAATGCTTCTTGGTATGAGGTAAAAATATTAAAGACCACATTAATTAAAAGCCCTATTAAAATTAAACTTACATTTAAATAGATCGGAAGAAATAAATGCTTAAGATCTAAAAAAAATAAGATATAAAAAATAGTAAAAATTAAATAATAAATGAATCCAATACAATTTATTCCTACATTCAAAGCTATTAGTAAAATAATGCTGATGTGCACTAATTCATTTATAAGATAGCTAGAATTTATTCTTTGACTACAATATAAACATTTACCTTTTTGAATTAAAAAACTAAAAATAGGTAGCAGCATCCATAAGTTGAGACTAGATTGACAATGTGGACAGTATGATCTTGGTGAAGACAAAGTTAATGATTTATTAGTTCTCATTTCTGGAAGTCGGTACAACAGCATCGAGGAAAAGCTACCGATACAAGCTCCAAAAAACCCAACTAATAATAATTCAATCATTAATTATGAATAAAGAATTCTATTTTTTTGATATTTTTAGGCAAAACAGCAAAAGCAAAATGGCTGGAATCGCATATGCGCTTATCACTAGTAATTTATCTAACATTTAATTCACTCCAATTGCTAAGGAATCTGGTCTTCTAGTATCTCCAAATCCATAGTAAAAATCATTCTTCATCATAACAATTTGCAAAGAGGTCGCTGGATTTATCATTAAAACCTCATAACCCTTTTTAGCTAAAGTCTCTGCATGCAAAGAATTAAAAGACTTTTCTAACTGTAAGATGTCTGGGTACCATTGATGATGGATTCTTGGTTTTAAGATTGCATCTGACACTTCAAACTCAAAGTCTATAATATTAAGCACAGACTGAAGAACACTGGTTATTATTCTTGATCCACCTGGAGTTCCAGTTGCAAAGTAGGGGACTCCTTCTTGTAGAATTATAGTTGGAGTCATTGAGCTTAATGGCCTCTTTTCAGGAACAATTTCATTTGCTTCTCCACCCAATAGACCAAATTGATTTGGAGTTCCCGGTGAAGCAGAAAAGTCATCCATTTCATTATTCATCAAAATACCAGTTCCCTCTATTATTACTCCAGAACCATAAGAGGAATTAAGTGTATAGGTGTTAGATATAATATTTCCGTATTGATCAGCAATTGAATAATGCGTTGTTTCAATGCTCTCATCTCTCATATACTCACCAGGTTTAATTGATGTTGAGGGCGTTGGGGGAGGTGTCATAAATTCAAATAGCTTTAATTTTTGATTTATTGCCTTTGAGTACTCTTTACTAGTCAGCTCGGTAACTGGGACTTTATAAAAATCTGGATCACCTAGGTATTCCGATCTATCTGCATATGCATATTTCATAACTTCAGTCAAAAGCGAAACATACCTTGGATTATTATGTCCAAAAGCTTTCAAGTCATGGTTTTCAAGTATATTCAGCATTTGAATTAAAT
>CABWZP010000030.1 GCA_902509965.1 uncultured SAR86 cluster bacterium | reverse complement strand
TGGAAATATTATTTCTGCTGTTGTCTTAATCATGATCCTGGTAGTTGCAAGCATGGGATTTAGAGTTTCCATGTTGGTGGGTCTTTCAATACCATTTTGTTTTCTATTAACTTATTTGACGCTATTCATGCTTGGGTATGAAGTCAATTTTCTTGTAATGATGGGATTATTGCTTGGAATGGGGATGTTGATTGATGGATCAATTGTAGTTACAGAGTATGCAGATAGAAAAATAAGTGAGGGCCTCTCAAGACTTGAAGCATACAGGCTTGCCTCTAAGAGAATGTTTACTCCTGTTCTAGCGTCGACTGGCACAACAATAGCAGCCTTTATTCCCTTAATTTTTTGGCCAGGATTTACTGGGCAATTTATGAGGTATCTTCCTATCACTGTTAGCATTGTTCTTGCTTCATCTTTATTTTATTCACTTGTTCTAATTCCTGTTCTTGGATCATATTTTGGTCAAAGTTCATCTACATTAAAATTAGGAAAAGACAGTGACAAAACTGGAGAACCTTTATTTGATAAATTAGCTGAATATTATGGAAAATTAACAAAAATTTTTGTTAGAAATCCAGGTGAAACCATTATCCTTATTCTTGCCATTTTGTTCACTATTGTTACTACCTATACTTTTTATGGTAAAGGAACTGTCTATTTTGCAATAGTAGATCCAGTTAAAGCAGAAATAACTGTTAGAGGTAGAGGGAACTTTTCTGCATTAGAGTCTAAGAAAATAATTGAAGAAGTTGAAGAAAGACTAATTCAAATTGATGAGCTTGAAAGTGTTTTCTTAAGATCTGGCTCTCCCTGGTGGGAGCGAGGTGGAGATAAGATTGGAAGTGGTTATGTTGAAGTAGTCGAGCCTTCTGAAAGAGATATAAGCGGTTTAGAAATAATGCAGCTTGTGACAGAGGTAACCCAAGGTATACCTGGAATTATTGTTGAAGCTGAGGCTGATCTTGGAGGACCAAGTTTTGATTCCCCTATTGAATTAAATATTACTGGTGATATTGAAAGTGAAGTTGTTGCAGCTGCTTTGCTCGCTGAAGAATATATGAGAAATGAAGTAAAGGGATTAAAAAATATATTTTCAAGTCAGCCTTATCCCTCTGTTGAATGGAATGTTCAAGTAGATAAGCAAAAAGCTGCTCAATTAGGTGTAAAGGTTGGTGATGTCGGAGCATTGGTCCAAATGCTAACTTCAGGATTTAAAGTTGGTGAATTTAGACCGGATGATTCGAAGGATGAAGTTGAAATAAGAGTTAGATTTCCATCTGAAGATAGAACAATTACTGGCATTAATACACTGAATGTTACAACCTCAAATGGTCTAGTCCCAGTGAGCTCATTCATCACTCTTACTCCTCAAGAAAATAGGTCAACTGTGAATAGAAGAAATGGGCAATATGTTCAAGAACTTGCTGCAGCAACCATAGATGAGTCAGCAGTTGCAGAAAAAGTTGCTGAGATGCAGACATGGATTGAAGCCCAAAATTTTAGTAAGCAGGGTATTACAATGTCATTTACAGGCATGCAAGAAGAGACAGAGGAAGTTAATGAATTTATGATTCTTGCTGGTATTACCGCTCTTTTTACAATGCTTATACTTCTTTTAACTCAGTTCAATAGTTTTTACCAATCGTTACTGATTCTTTCTGCTGTATTTATGTCATTTGTAGGTGTTTTGCTGGGGCTTTTGATATCTAATAGACCGTTTAGTTCAACCATGACTGGTATATCGATAGTTACACTTGCGGGCATTGTTGTTAATAATAATATTGTACTAATAGATACATTTAATAGGTTAAAGTTTGAGTCACCAGAAACCAATAGACTTGAGTTAATCAGAGCAACATGTCAACAAAGGCTAAGGCCGATCTTGTTAACTTCTGCAACTACAATCTTTGGACTTTTACCACTTGCAATGGGTTTAAGTCTTGATCTTATTGGTCGAGAGTTATCCATTGGAACTAGAGTCGTGGACTGGTGGCAAAATCTTGCTCTATCTATTGTCTTTGGATTAGGTTTTAGCACCCTTCTAACTCTGATATTTACTCCTGCTGCTTTAGCATTTCCATACAAAGTAAGGGAAAAATATAATGCAAGATTTGTTGAAAAAGTTGAAGTCTAAATAAGTTTTATAACAATACTAAGTTACAATTAATTATGGCAAATGTAAAAGATCAAATAGATTTTGAGTCGTCTATAAAAAAGTTAGAGGATATTGTCTCAAAGCTCGAAAATACTGATATAAATTTAGAGGATTCAGTTCAATCTTTCGAAGAAGGGATTAAATTAGTTAAAGATTGTCAAAAACAGCTAAGTGATGCCGAATTGAAGGTAAAAAAGTTACTTGAAAACGGAAATGTTACTGATTTAGAAGATAAATAAAGTGTCTGTTAAGTTCTTAACTCGAACTCGAGAACTTGTTCATAATAAACTCTCATCTGTAATTTCATCTTCATCTTTGATTGATGAAGCTATGAGATATTCAGTTCTAAGTAATAGTAAAGCTATTAGACCAGGATTGGTTATGGCCTCAGGAATCCTGAATGATAATTTAACTAAAGATAGCTTAATTACTTTGGCGTGTTCAGTAGAATTAATTCATACATATTCATTAATTCATGATGATTTGCCAAGCATGGATGATGATGATATGCGAAGAGGTAAAGATTCAAGTCATATTAGGTTTGGAGAGGCAAATGCTATTTTGGCAGGAGATGCTCTTCATGATTTAGCTTTTGAATTAATTGCAAATGATGATGATATGAGTGATGCAGCTAAAGTTGATGCTGTGAATATTCTTGCTAGAGCTTCAGGCTCTTCAGGCATGGTTCTTGGCCAATATTTAGATATTGAATCCGAAAAACTTAATTCTGATCTTGATCTAGATGATATGGAAAAAATTCATTCTTTAAAAACTGGGAAACTAATTCAAGCATCTATTCTTATGGGTCAGTTAGAATCTTCTTTAGATAATAAAAAGCAAATAATGCTTTCAGATTTTGGAAGCAAGATAGGATTAGCATTTCAAGTATTTGATGATATTTTAGATGAGACAGGAGATTCATCTATTTTAGGTAAATCTATTAAATCTGATATAAAAAATCATAAGCAAACTTATGTTAAAGTCATAGGATTAGAGCAATCAAACTTTATAGCTGATCAGTTGGCTGCTGAATCAATTGGCATTTTAGATAGCATGGGTTTAGGCGAATCTATTAGCACTCTTAAATCACTTGCCGAATATATGGTAAATAGGAACAGATAAATTGAAAATTTATACGGAAATACCAGAAATAAAGCCCATTACTCCGCTTCTGGACAAAGTAAACTTTCCAACTGATCTAAGATCTTTTTCTTCTCATGAATTAAAACAATTGGCAGATGAATTAAGAGAATTTTTATTATATTCAGTAGGTATTTCGGGTGGCCACTTAGGAAGCGGTCTTGGTGTGGTCGAGCTTACAGTGGTATTGCACTATCTCTTTAACACACCCGAGGATAACCTTGTTTGGGATGTAGGTCATCAAGCATATCCGCATAAAATTCTTACCGGAAGAAAAAAGACCATAGATAAAATAAGACACAAAGAAGGCTTGGCTCCATTCCCTTCAAGAGCTGAAAGTCAATATGATGTATTTGGAGTTGGACATTCAAGCACATCTTTAGGAGCTGCACTTGGTATGGCTTTGGCTAATAAAGATGCAGTTAATAAAAAACATACTATTGCTGTTATTGGAGATGGAGCTATGACTGCTGGCATGGCTTTTGAAGCACTAAGTCATGCGGGGCACGAAAAGCCAAATATACTTTTTATACTTAATGATAATGACATGTCAATATCAGAAAATGTTGGCGGTCTATCTAATTATTTTTCAAGAATTTGGGCGTCAAAATTATACAAAGGTATTAGAAAAAGTGGTTCAAGTTTTCTGAAGAATTTACCCCAAGCACATCATCTTGCTAGAAAAGTTGAAACTCAAATGAAGGCAATGGTAGCCCCTGGGATGATATTTGAGGAGCTTGGATTAAATTATATTGGACCTATTGATGGGCATAATATTGATGAGCTTCTAGAAGTTATAGGTAATCTTAAAGAGTTTGAGGGGCCTCAGTTTCTACATATTATTACCAAGAAAGGAGCTGGGCTTGATGCAGCAGAGGTTGACAGAATTGGATTTCATGCAATAAGTAAAATTAAGCCTAAAGACTCTTCTAAAAATAAATCTCCTAAATATCAAGATATTTTTAGCGATTGGATTGTTGATACAGCAAAGCAAGATCAGAAATTAATAGCTATAACTCCAGCAATGCGCGAAGGCTCTGGTCTTGTGAAATTCAGCAAAGATTTTCCTGATAGATATTATGATGTAGCCATTGCTGAACAACATGCTGTAACTCTTGCTGCAGGATTTGCTTGTGAAGGAAAAAAACCAATAGTGGCAATATATTCAACCTTTTTACAAAGGGCTTACGACCAATTAATACACGATGTGGCTTTACAAGAATTAGATGTAACTTTTGCTTTAGATAGAGCCGGACTTGTGGGTGAAGATGGGCCTACTCACTCAGGAAATTATGATATAGCTTATTTAAGATGTATTCCAAATTTAGTCATTATGACTCCAGCTAATGAGAGTGAAACAAGAATGATGCTGTCTACTGCATATAATTATAATGGCCCTGCTACTGTGAGATATCCTCGAGGCACTGGCCCTAAATCAGAAATTGATAGAGGGTTAGCAAGTCTTGAAATTGGTAAAGCAAATTTAGTTAGAAAAGGTTCCGATGATGTAATATTTTTAAATTTTGGATCATTGCTCCATGAGGCCATTGCGGCTTGCGAAAATTTAAATCTTACTTTAATTGATATGCGATTTGTAAAACCAATTGATAAAGATATTTTAAGAAGGTTTTTATCTAAAGCTAATTTATTTGTCTCTCTTGAGGACGGCTCTATTGCTGGAGGAGCTGGAAGCAGCATCCAAGAATTTTGTGCTGAAGAAAATATTATTATTAAATCAAAATTATTGGGTATTCCAGATAAGTTTATTGATCATGCCTCTCGTGAAGAAATGATTGAAGAAGTTGGATTAACTGCTAAGCAAATAGAAGAGACATTGCAGCAATTGATATAAGTCCTGCAAAAACTCCAGCTATAAGATCATCCAATACAATACCCAACCCACCTTTTACATTTTTATCAACATACGAAATTGGGAAGGGTTTAAAAATGTCAAAAACTCTAAAAAAACAAAAAGCTAGTATTGCAAATGTTACTCTTTCATCTTGTGTATTATAAAAAATTGCAGGATATACCGCTAACCACATTCCAGCTAGCTCATCTATTACTATAGATTTATGATCTTTCTCAATAAGTTCAGAAGAGGCTTTTTCGCATATCCAAATTGAAAAAAATATAGTTATGATAATAAGTATCTCTATTTGACTTACAAAGTGAGAGAGAAAGATAAATAAGATGCATGCAAATAATGAACCCCATGTTCCTGGAGCAAAAGGCAATTTTCCAATAGCTCCTAATGTCGCTATAAAATGTATAGGATTTTTCAGATTAGGAAAATCATTCATGTTTAAAAGTGTTCATATCCTTTAATGACTACATCATAACCTTTATTAGAGATTAACTTAATTCCCAAGTCTTCAGTCACTTCACCAATCTTAAAAAATTTATTATTAAATTTTTCTTTGGGCATCGTAAAACATAAATCATAATCATCTCCAGAATTTATATCATTTATATCTGAAGTTATTGGGATATCATCTAAATTTATTAATCCTCCACGATTTGAGGCTTTAAGCATCTTTTCTAGATCAGCCATTAAGCCATCAGAGGTATCTATGCTAGCTGAAGCAAAATTAACAATATCTTTACCTAGTTCTATTTTAGGAAGCGGTCTTAGATAATCTGTCAAATACTCTGAATCTTTCTTATTATTAACCCAATCATCAAGACCCTTTTTTGCTCTTCCAACCGCACTGCTTATACAAATATAGTCACCTGTTTGTGCATTATTTCTCATTAATATCTTTCCAGAATATGGAGTTCCAAAAACTGTTACATTCAGATTAAGAGGCCCTTTTGTTAAGTCTCCGCCTATTAAAGATATTTGAAATTCTTTTGCTATATCCTTAATGCCATCAGCTAGTTTTATATACCAACTCTCATTAGTTATTGATGAGGAGACCGAAAGACTAAAAGCAATAGGTTTACATCCCATGGCGGCTATATCACTTAATGCAACAGCTACAGCTCTATAACCAATATCCGCAGGTGAAGCATTAGAAGGAAAGTGAGTATCTGAAACTGAAGAATCGACAGATGTAACTATAGGAGTTGATAAATCAAAAATGGCACAATCATCGCCTGGGCCAGTGATTATGCCATTATCTTTATAATACTCAGCACCAATGTGCTGAAAAATTTCAATCAGTTCAAATTCTGTGGACAAAAATTAACTTGGGTATCTTTCGAATAACCCTGAAGCTCCCATACCGCCACCAACACACATTGTAACGACACCAAATTGTTTGTCATTTCTTTGTAACTCTCTTGTGATATGTCCTACACATCTAGCTCCTGTCATACCAAAAGGATGCCCGATTGAGATTGATCCACCGTTAATATTTAATTTATCCATTGGAATACCTAGAGTATCTCTACAATAAACAACTTGCACTGCAAAAGCCTCATTTAGCTCCCACAAATCAATATCGCTGACAGATAATCCATTTTGTTTAAGGAGCTTTGGTACAGAAAAAACTGGTCCTATTCCCATCTCATCTGGCTCACATCCCATCGTAGTAAATCCTCTAAAGTAAGCAAGTGGCTTTAGGCCGAGTTCAAGCGCTTTTTCTTCAGACATTATTAAAGAAACTCCGGCTCCATCTGACAATTGAGAAGAGTTTCCAGCTGTTACTGAACCATTTTCTGCAAATACAGGCTTTAGTGAAGCTAAGCCTTCTATAGTAGTTGTCGGTCTATTACATTCATCTCTATCAACAGTTACATCTACTTCTTTCGCTTCGCCAGTTTCTTTATTCATCAGCATCATTTTAGTATCCATAGGAACTATCTCATCTAAGTAAAGTCCAGCTTCTTGTGCTGCAGCCGTTCTCATTTGACTCTCTAACGCATACTCGTCTTGAGCTTCCCTCGAAACGTTATATCTATTTGCTACACATTCTGCAGTAATACCCATAGGATGGTAGATTCCAGGATATTCCTCAGCTAGCCTTGGATTTACGAAGTTATCCATATTCTGTGCTCCCATCATAGAAATTGTTTCTGCACCACCAGCAATAACTGCATCATAACAACCAGCCATAACTTGGGAAGCTGCCATAGAAATAGTCTGCATTCCAGAGGAGCAATACCTATTGACTGTAGTTCCACCAACCGTAATTGGAAGATTTGATAATACAGCTGCATTTCTGCCTAAATTGTGACCTTGCGCTCCCTCTGGACTTCCGCAACCCATAATTACATCTTCAACCATTTCTGGAGGAAGATTAGGATTTCTCTCTAAAAGAGAGTTAATAATATGTGAAAGCATGTCATCAGGCCTGGTCATATTAAAACCACCCCTATGAGACTTTGCTAAACCTGTTCTTACGCTATCGACTATCACCGCGTTTTTCATGTTATCTCCAAGAATAAAAAATTTTCAAACTATTTTAGACTATCCTCATCACTACTTAAAGCTTTATACCAATTAGGAATAATATCTATATTAAATTCTTTAGTTTTTTTAAGAATATAGGGAATCGTAATGGGGCTAAAAGGCAGAATTACCAAGACTCCAAGTCCTAAGCTTTTAAGATTTTGTTTTAGTTGGCTAT
>CABWZP010000029.1 GCA_902509965.1 uncultured SAR86 cluster bacterium | reverse complement strand
ACATTTGAATTAAATAAGTTTGTTTTTTTGTTTGTAAGCATAGCTCTTGGATTTGGAATGATCCAAGGCAAAGGAGCGCAACCTATATCTTGCTCTTCTAAAGAGTTGAATGCTTTATCTGTTAAAACAGATCCACACTGAAGTATCTGACTGAAATCCCTTTGAATCCCAGTCGTCTCAGTATCATAAAAAATTAGATTACTATTATCGGTCACCTATTTTTTAGCTTCTAGAAATATGCGAAGATTCTACCTCGCCAGCTTCATTGACTGTGTATTTACCTAATTCATGTCTTGCAACTGCTCTTCGGTGAACCTCGTCAGGACCATCTGCAAGTCTTAATGTTCTCATATGCGCATACATTGATGCTAATGGATAAACTTGTGAAACACCTGCACCACCATGCATTTGAATAGCTCTATCTAAAATGTCGCATACAACATTTGGAGCAACAACTTTTATTTGAGCTATTTCACTTGCTGCAACTTTATTACCAACTGTATCCATCATATGAGCAGCCTTTAAAGTTAAAAGCCTTGCTTGATCAAGCTCAATCCTGGAATTAGCAATAATATCCATATTTCCACCTAATCTTGCCAATGGTTTACCAAATGCAACTCTAGACAAACTTTGTTTACACATCATAGCTAGCGCCCTCTCACCTAGACCTATAGCTCTCATACAATGATGAATTCTTCCAGGCCCTAATCTGCCTTGAGCGATTTCAAAGCCTCTGCCCTCACCAAGTAATAAATTTTCTTTTGGAACTCTTACATTAGTAAATTTCATATGAGCATGTCCATGCGGTGCATCATCATATCCAAACACATGCATCATTTTAATTATTTCAACACCTTCAGCATCCATGGGAACAAGTATTTGAGATTGCCTTTGATGTCTTTGATTATCAGGATTAGTTACACACATAAAGATGATAAATTTACATCTAGGATCTCCAGCGCCTGATGTCCACCATTTTTCTCCGTTAATTACATACTCGTCGCCATCAAGCACTGCTGATGAAGCTATATTAGTTGCATCTGAGGATGCAACACCAGGTTCTGTCATTCCAAAAGCCGAGCGAATTTCACCATTGAGTAATGGTTTTAAATACATCTCTTTATGCTCTTCAGAGCCATATCTTTCAAGTACTTCCATGTTTCCAGTATCAGGTGCAGAGCAATTAAATACTTCTGATGAAATGCCATGAGCACCCATAACTTCTGCTAGGTGTGCATATTCTAGATTTGTTAGCCCTGCCCCATTATTACTTTCGGGAAGAAACATATTCCATAATCCTGCAGCTTTAGCTTTTGCCTTCATTTCTTCCATGATTGGAGGAACTACCCATGTTCCATCTGCATCTTTAGATTGTTCATGATATAAAACTTCATTGTGTGCGACTTCTGTATCAATGAATTCTTGAACTCTATTTATAAGATCTTGTGCTTTTTGACTGATTTCGTATTCCATCTTTAGTCTCCCTTCTAAACTGCTACCAATATGGTATTATAAGTTTCGTGAATGTCTTTTATATAGCTAATATAATGATAACTTCACATCACTTTCAATACTAGTTAGGAATTAAAATAAACTATGAAAATAAGCACTTTCGATCTTAACTTATTTGTAATATTGAATGCTATTTACACTCAAGGAAGTCTTACCAAGGCTGCTGATGTTGTAGGAATAACTCAACCTGCTGTTAGTAATGCTTTATCCAGATTAAGAATAAAATTTAATGACGATTTGTTTAAAAGAACTGGTTCTGGAATGATTCCTACACAAAAAACTGAGAATATGATTGCTGATATTCAAAATGCTCTAATGCTAATGCAGCAAAGTGTTGATGAACCAGATGAATTTAATCCTGCATCAAGTATTAGAAATTTTAAAATATCTTTAGCTGATGTCTCTGAAGGAAGAGTTCTGCCCTACCTTATGGAAGAAATTGATAAGATAGCTCCAAATGTATCTGTAGGTAGCTATCATTACTCAAGAAGAGATCAAGTTCATGCTCTTGCAACTAATCAGCTAGATTTTGTTGTTGATCCAGTAATACCAAGATCAAATGAAGTCAAATCACAAAAAGTTTTTGAGGATCATTTTGTTGTTGCTCATAGGGCTAATCATGCATTAACAAAACATAAAGAGATTACCTTAGAGAACATTCTCTCAGAGAGACATCTCAATATTTCACAAAGAAGAAAAGGCCCTCATATTATTGATGTAGAGTTAGCAAAACTAGGTCTCAAAAGAGATATTGCCCTACGAGCTCAGCATTTTTTAATTGCTCCAGATGTTGTAAGGAATACAGATATTGTTTTATTTTGCACCCAAAGTTTTGCTTTGAGGCATAAACTTGATTATGTTGATATACCTCTGGAACTTCCGTCGATGGAATATTTCTTGATTTGGCATGCTAGTGACGATATGGATGGAGCTCATATCTGGATGCGCAATCTTTTAATTGAAGCTTATAAAAATGCTATAGGTGTTTAAAATATTTTTAACCTAAGTTATGTCCGCCCAACTTCACAATACCTCCATCACAGGTAATTGTTTCTCCTACAGTAAAAGCTCCTGCCCTTGAACACAGAAATATTGCTAGGCCAGCCATATCTTCTGGTGAACCAATTCTTTTTCTAGGGTTTCTTTTGGCAATCTCACTATAATCATGAGCAACTGCAGCTCCAAGCATATTGCTTGGGAATGGTCCTGGGGCAATTCCGTTAACAAGAATATTCTCGTCAATAAGTCTTTTAGCAAGTTGTCTTGTTAAGTGATGAACTGCGGCTTTTGATGCACCATATGAATAAGTCTCAAATGCAGCAACATTCATCCCATCTATAGAACCAATATTAATAATTCTGGATGGGTCATCTATTGTTCCATTTATTCGTAATAATGGAGCAAGCTCCTGGGTTAAAAAGAATATGCTTTTTACATTCAAATCCATAACCTTGTCCCAACCGCCCTCAGAGAAAGCACCAAAAGGTTCTGCCCATGCAGCTCCAGCATTATTGATTAAAAAATCAATGTGCTCTTCTTTGCTCTTAATTTCATCTGCAAAAGCTTTTATGCCGTCTAGAGTACTAAGATCGCTTCCTATTGAAATACATTCTCCACCATATGTATGAACAAGCTCTTCAGCTTTTAAATGGAGCTCTTTCTCCTTTCTGGCAGTTATATAAACCTTAACTCCATTAGCAAGAAAACCAGCAGCGATCATCTCACCAATTCCTCTTGAGCCTCCAGATATAACAGCAACTTTGCCTTCAATTCCAAATAGATCATTTATCTTCATTCGTACTCCTTAGAAATAGTGAATTCTGATAATTATATAGCCTTTTTAAAAATATAATTTAATTTGATATGTATAAAAAAATTATAGATAAGTGTTTGATAATCCATTCCAATGTAAAATGATTAGATGGAACTATTCACAAGTATTTTATGGCTAATATTGTCTTTGACTTTGCTCATATGGGGAGCTAATAAATTTATAGACAATGCATCATCTATTGCAGGAAAGATTGGGATAAGTGATTTTATTATCGGCCTTAGTGTTATTGCTTTAGGTACCTCTTTTCCTGAAATATTTGTAGGCATATCATCCATCATTAATAACAATGAAGAATTAGCTCTTGGAACTATTGTTGGATCAAATATCTCGAATATTGCTTTAATTTTTGGCGTTTCATGTATTGGTTATAGCTCAGGAATAAATCTAACATCTAAAAGAAACTTTATTGCCCTAGGAGTGAGTGTTCTTATTGGAATATTTGCTTTAAGTGATTTAAATATTAGCAAGTTGGATTCGCTGCTACTTCTTTTGGTTTTAGCATATTTTATATATATTATGGCTACTCAACCAATCGATTCTGATAGTCACTCAGAAAGCAATAATTCAACTGTTTTAAATCTTTTTATATTTCTTGTAATTGGTCTTACTGCTCTTGTAATTGGTTCAAATTATGCAGTTATTCATGGAGAAAAAATTGCGCTTTTAATAGGAGTGCCTCAGCTCATTGTTGGACTAACTGTCCTAGCTATTGGAACAAGTCTTCCAGAATTAGCAGTGACTATTAGTGCTCTCATAAAGAAAAAAAATCAAATGGTTCTTGGAAACATTATTGGATCAAATGTTTTAAATATAACTGTTGTAATGCCTATTTTAGGAATATTCTCTAATCAAACCTATGATGCATCTATAATTACAAGAGATATGATGGTGATGTCTGTTCTGACTGTTGTTTTTATTCTTATAGCTTTAAGCTTTAACTATAAAAATACATCTGCATATATTTATAGGTTGGTAGGATTGTCCTTAGTATCTGGATATATTGTTTATATAGGTCTTTTAAGCGGAATCTTTTAAAGGCTTAAAAAAAATCAAAGCAAATATGCAAAAAGTAAAAGTTAATATTTCAAAAATAAAAAAAGTGTTTACTAGAGGTGGAGTGGATGGAATTGCTGAAAATATTATTCTTCCAGCAGCAATACTTCCAGTTAAAAACATTAAAAGTTGTAAAGATTTTTTCATATAATTTAGTGAAAAAATACCAATAAAACATAAGATTCCTACACCAAGATTTAAACCACCATATATACCAGCAAGCTCAGAGTAGCCAATCGTGCTTGAGATAGTTAAACCAATATATTCAGTTATCGAAGGATAGTCTGCCTCTACAGCAGGAAATAATGGAGAAAGAATTGCCCATACACCAATACCAAAATACATAAGTGTCATTGATAAAAGAAATAATCTAATAATCCAAATCATCGTAAGCTCCCTATTTGATGTCTATTAAGCTATATTACATGCTTATGAATTATTCTAATATAAATGCATAAATATTTTTTCTATTTGTTAACGCTAATTGTAAGCATGAATAGTTTTACTGACTTCGACATGTTAAGTTCAGAGGACGTTTTATCAACACCGCTCCCATTACCTTATGATGAAAAAATTATTGATTCATCGGAGCTAGATAAATTTATTAATCAATCTATAAATAATGATAAGCAACCTGTTGTTATATTTGGAGGCAACTGGTGCCCAGACTGCAGAATTCTTGCTGGTACTTTAGCAATGCCTACTATTAAAAAATTTTTACAGCAATATTATCGAATAATACATATTGATATTGGAAGATATGATAGAAATATGGAATTAATGAATCATCTAAATATAGAACCTAAAAAAGGAGTTCCTAGAGTTGTTATCTTAGATTTCAAAAAAAATATTGTTAACTCATCTACTAGCAGTGAATGGACAACTGCAAGAGATAGAAAAGAACAAGAGATATATGACTACTTTCAGAAATTTGTATCTGACAATTAATATTTGAAGTGTTTTATTTCTTCGCCACTTTTTCCAATTTCAGTCATTGCTTTAATACCTATTTCAAGATGAAGATCTACCCATTCTTGGGTAACTGCTTTATCTGATTCTTCGGTTTTAACTCCGTCAAGAGTTAAAGGTACATCTGATACTAGCAACAAAGCCCCTCTTGCTATTTCATTAAAATGACCTACAGAAAAGATTGTAGCAGTCTCCATATCAACACCAATTGATGTAGTTTGCTTTAGACGTTCTAGAAACTTTTTATCATGCTCCCAAACTCTTCTATTCGTTGTAAAAATAACACCTGTCCTGTAATCACTTTGTTTTTCTACAATAATATCTGATACAAACTTGTGGAGTTTAAAAGATGGAAGAGCCGGGACTTCAAGTGGAAAATAATCATTTGATGTTCCATCTCCCCTTATAGCTCCTATTGGTAATATAAAATTACCTATCTCTGATGAATCTTTAAGACCACCACATTTACCTAAGAATAGTACCCCTTTTGGTTTTACCGCTACCAATAAATCCATAATAGTTGCTGCATTAGGAGAACCCATGCCGAAATTAATAATAGTAAGTCCATTTGAATTAGTTGCCGCTTGCATTGCGCGCCCTTCTCCATGAATTTCTACAGAAAATCGTTCAGAAAATTTCTCAACATAATTTTTAAAGTTAGTTACGAGGATGTAATCCCCAAATTTTTCTAAAGGCATTCCTGTATATCTTGGGAGCCAGTTTTTTGCTATATCTAATTTTGTTTCCATCAACCATTATAACTTATTCGAATATTTTAAAAAATATTGAAAAAATCAAATAATAATTAATCAAATTGCTTTGTAGTGCTAGCAAAAGTTAGATAAAAGATACCGCCAAATAGTAAAATAGCTGATGAAAGATAGAATACGCTATCAAAAGAGCCTGTTACATCAACCAGTACTCCAGATATTGCCACACCAACTATTCCTGGAATTGTTGCAATAGTTGAGCTTATTCCCATAATTGAACCTGTATGTTTAGGACCTATATCTGCATGATTTACAGAATAACCGCCGGTGCCAAGACCTGCGCACATATTAGTTATAGAGAGCATTGTCATAACGCCAATAATAGATCCAACAGAAGGGAGTATTGCTAGAGCTAAAGAAGAACCTCCAAAACCAATAACAGTTGAGATTTTTCGTACTGTAAGTATACGATGGCCTTTTTGGATAAAAAAATCAGATAAATAACCACCCAAATTAACAAATACAACAGATACTAGTGAAGGCACTAAAATTAATAAGATAAATGTAGCCGTATCATCCTGATAGCTAACCCCCAGACCATCTTTTATAAATATAGGTAACCAGGATATAAGAACAAATAAGGGCCAATTTACACAAAAATGGGCAACAATAATTGCCCACAAAGGTTTATTTTTAATTAGCTTTTTAAAAGCAGGAAGTTTTGGAGCTTTCTCTTTAGCTGGAGCTTCTGCAAGAATAAAATCAAGCTCCTTTTGAGCGATGTCAGGATGATCAGTTGGAAGAGATGTAATATTTCTATGCCAAAAAAAGAACCAAACTACTCCAAGGGCTCCAAATGAGTAAAAAGCCCACTCCCATCCAAGCATAATCATGATGATCGGTGTCATGATATATGCAAAAATACTTCCAAGAGGAATGCCGCTATTGGTAAAAGCTATGGCTCTTGTTCTTTCTTGATACGGAATCCATCTAGCATAAAGACTATGCCAAGCAGGAAAAGTAATACCCTCTCCTAGACCCATTAAAACTCTTACAATTATTAAAAAGAAAAAACTGTGGTGAGCAGCAGCTGGTGTCAAGATCGTAAAAAATGACCAGAGCAAAACGCCGTAACCAAGAACTCTCTTTCCACCATAACGATCAGCTAAAAAGCCGCCTAAGTACTGTGTAAATATATAACCAGCAAAAAATGAAGAAAAAACTAATCCAAGCTGGGTATTATCCCAACCAAATTGATCTTGTATTTCTACTGCAGCAACTGAGATATTAATTCTATCTATGTAGCAAATAAAAACTGCAAGAGTTGAGAGCGAGATTAACCTAAAGCGATATGGGAAATTCATTCAAATTTAATTATTAAATCCCCAGATATCTTACCTGAAAGCAATAATTAATATGTATATTAATAGTCAGATGGTAGGGATGGAGGGAGTCGAACCCCCACACCTTTCGGCACTTGGTTCTAAGCCAAGCGTGTCTACCAGTTCCACCACATCCCCAAATTTCAAAGCATTATATAGATAATTCTCAATTAATTGTAAATTAATCTGATCTTTTACCAACACAAATACTAATTTTCTAAAATAATTAATTTAGATTTAATATTGGTGTGTTTTGTCTCATTCTTGTTATTAAGATCTGAAAGCATAGAAGAGGCACTTAAAGCTCCACCACTTGAACGAGTTTTTAAATAAACACTAGATGCCTCAATATCACTGTCTGTTAATGTAAAGAACTCATACTGAGATGTTAGCTCAGGATAATTTTCCCAGATTTCTCCATAGCCTCTTATATAACCATCACTATCAATATTAGTAGAAAAGAGCCACTTATATGTTCCAATATCAATGTCGGTTACCTGGAAAGTAAGCCCACCTTCTCCTAATTGTATTCTCCAGCCCTTATAGTAATCTCCATTATCATCATACAAATAAGCAAGAACATATCCAATTTCAGGACCTACTCTTTCAGCACCAAGAGAATAAGTGAAAGTAACATTTGATTTACTATCATCACTTAACTCTGCAACTACACTTCCGTTATAGGTTCCATCTGGAACATCACCTCTGATAAGGGTAATTTTATATGTTCCAAAACCGCTAGCATCAATTTCAATA
>CABWZP010000028.1 GCA_902509965.1 uncultured SAR86 cluster bacterium | reverse complement strand
TAAAAGCTGAAAGAGCAAAACTAGTTTCAAGAATATTAAATGGATATTATCCTAGGACTCCAGTGCCTTTAGATCATTCATCTGTATATACATTACTAATTGCCGTTCTGTTATCTGCACAATGTACTGATGAAAGAGTTAATAAAGTAACTCCTTATTTATTTAAATTAGCTTCTACTCCAGAAGCTATGTCCAAAATTTCACAACAAAGAATTTATGAAATTATCAAGCCTTGTGGTCTTGGCCCAAAGAAATCTAGTGCAATACTTGAACTTTCAAATATTTTAGTTGAAAAATTTTCTGGCAAGGTCCCTCAAGATATAAATGAATTAGAAAAATTACCTGGAGTTGGACATAAAACGGCCTCTGTTGTTATCTCACAGGGTTTTGGTATTCCCGCTTTCCCTGTTGATACTCATATTCATAGATTAGCTCAAAGATGGGGTCTTACAAAAGGTAAAAACGTAGTACAAACAGAAAAAGATCTCAAAAAATTATTTCCGAAAAGTGATTGGAATAAGTTACATTTGCAAATTATTTTTTGGGGACGTGAATTTTGTCAGGCTAGAGAGTGTTTCGGTATTAAATGTGAAATATGTTCCTCATGTTTTCCAAAAAGAACCAAACCTTTTGCCCACAAGAGACCTTAGTTCATTTAAAATATCCATTCAAAATTTCAATTTGGAGAAAAAAATGTCATCAAGAGGAGACTCTATATTTCAGAACAATGATTCTATTGAGATGTATGATGCTGATTTATGGAATGCGTTACATAATGAAGCTTCAAGACAAGAAGAGCATCTTGAGCTAATTGCATCAGAAAATTATGCAAGTAAAAGAATTCTTGAGGCTCAGGGGTCTGTTCTGACTAATAAGTATGCTGAAGGATATCCATCTAAGAGATATTATGGTGGTTGTGAGTATGTAGACATTGCAGAAAAATTAGCAATATCTAGAGCAAAAGAGCTTTTTAAAGCTGATTATGCAAATGTTCAACCTCATTCAGGATCATCAGCAAATGCAGCTGCTTTTTTAGCAATGCTGCAACCAAATGATAAAATATTAGGAATGAGTTTAGATCATGGTGGGCATTTAACTCATGGTGCGAAAGTCAATTTCTCTGGAAAGAATTATGAAGGTATTCAGTATGGGCTTCATCCTGAAACTCATGATATTGATTATGATCAAGTTAGATCTTTGGCTCATGAGCATAAACCTAAACTCATTATTGCTGGTTTTTCAGCATTCTCTGGAGTTATTGATTGGTCAATTTTTAGAGAGATTGCCGATGAAATTGGTGCTTATTTTTTAGTTGATATGGCTCATATTTCAGGTTTAGTTGCAGCAGGTGTATACCCCTCTCCAGTTCCTTTTGCTGATGTTGTTACATCAACAACTCATAAAACACTTAGAGGCCCAAGATCAGGGATAATTTTAGCTAAAAGTAACCCTGAATTAGAAAAAAAACTTAATTCAGCTGTATTTCCAGGCTCTCAAGGAGGTCCACTAATGCATGTAATAGCTGCAAAAGCCTTATGCTTTAAAGAGGCGCTAGAGCCAGAATTTAAAGTTTATAGTCAGCAAGTTTTAGATAATGCAAAAATAATGTGCGATGTAATTTTATCAAGAGGCATAGATATCGTGTCTGGTAAAACAGATAATCATATAATTTTAATGGACTTAAGAAGTAAAGGCATTACTGGCAAGGATTCTGAGAAAGCTTTAGGTCTTGCCAATATAACTGTAAATAAAAATGCTGTTCCTAATGACCCTCAATCACCTTTTGTAACATCTGGGATTAGACTTGGAACTCCAGCAATTACTACAAGAGGATTTAAGGAAAAAGAAGTCTCGATAATAAGTAATTGGATCTGCGATGTTGTTTTAAATAATAATGATGAAAATATTATTGCTGATATTAAAAATAAAGTCATAACGATGTGCAAAGATTTTCCCGTATATAATATTTAGATATGTATTGTCCATTTTGCCAAGCTGAAGACACTAAAGTTGTAGATTCAAGACTTGTGGCTGATGGTTCTCAAACAAGAAGACGAAGATCATGTGAGGTATGTCAATCAAGATTTACAACCTTTGAAACAGCTGATTTAGCCTTACCAAGAGTTATTAAGAATAATGGAGAAAGACAGCCTTTTAATGGTTCAAAGCTAAAAAGGGGGATGCTTAGAGCGCTTGAGAAAAGACCTCTTTCCACTGAGGAGATTGATACTGCTTTTGGTAAAATCCTGCGTGAAATTAGAACCAGCGGCGTAAGAGAAATAAAATCTTATGCTGTAGGAGAGATAATGATGAAAGTCTTAAAAGATATTGATCAAGTAGCATATGTTAGATTCGCATCTGTTTATAGAGATTTTCAGGACATAAAAGACTTTTCTGAAGAAATTAATTCTTTAAGTGGGTCAGCACCTACTAAGAAAAAGCCAAAAAAAACTAAAAAGAAATGAATTTTGAAAAGTATATGCTAAGAGCTATATCTCTTGCAGATACTTATAAATATACAGCAAAACCAAATCCAGTAGTTGGAGCATTGCTTCTAAAGGGTGAAAAGATAATTTCTGAAGGGGCACATAAGAGATTTGGTGAAAACCATGCAGAAATAAATGCTATTTCTTTAGCAAAAAAACAATTGGGAAATACTTTTAATTCTTTTACTGAATTAACCTTAATTTGTACTCTTGAACCTTGTAATCATTCTGGTAAAACAGGTCCATGCTCACAAGCTATTATTGATTCAGGAATTAAAAAAGTAATTATTGGTAGTATGGATCCAAATCCAAAAGTTTCTGGTAAAGGTATAGAAAGGCTAATTCAAAATGGCATTGATGTTGAAATTGGTCTCTGTAAAGAATTAGTTAAAAAACAAAATAAATTTTTTTTCTTTAAACATGAGAACACCAGGCCATATTTAACTATAAAAATAGCTGCTTCTTCTGATTGGAAATCTCATAAGAATGATGATGAAAATATTTGGATAACTTCAAAAGAATCTAGACAGGATGTTCAAATGGTTAGAGCCCAATATGACGCAATTCTTACAGGTGGTAATACAGTCAAAAATGATAATCCAAGAATGAATGCTAGAGTTAATTTTGAGGTAAATCAACCTAAAAAAATACTACTTTCGAATAGGGATAATTTTAATGAACTCGAAAGTAACTTTTTTAAGGATGCTAAAGTTCAAATCTTAAAGGAAAGGAATATTGAGAAAATAATAGAGGGTTTTAAAGTATCAGATATTTGTTCTATTCTGGTCGAGGCTGGACCCAGATTGGTAAATGCATTTCTATTAACCGATTTAGTTGATGAATTAATTATTTATCAATCCTGCAATGAGTTGGGTCCTGATGGAGTAGCTTGGTTTTCAGAAGATAATGCTATAGAAAACTTTGGATTTAAATTAGAATCCTCGTATAAAATTATGACTGATACAAAATATATATATAAAAATGTTAAAAAATAATATTTCTGAAATCATTGAAGATATAAAACTAGGTAAAATGGTAATAATTCTTGATGATGAAGAAAGGGAAAATGAAGGAGACTTAGTCTGTGCTGCAGATCTTGTAACTCCAGAAATAATTAATTTTATGGCATCTAAGGGCAAAGGTCTTATTTGTATGCCTATGAGTCAAACTTTATGTAATAAATATGATCTACAGATGATGACTCATAAAAATAGAGCTGCAAATAGAACTGCATTTACTGTTTCCATTGAGGCGGCGGAGGGCATTACAACTGGAATATCAGCAGCTGATAGGGCTCATACTATAAAAACTGCAGTAAATAAAAATTCAATAGCGTCTGATATAGTCCAGCCAGGTCATATATTTCCTCTCAAAGCTATGGATGGTGGCGTTCTAAGTAGAGCTGGTCATACAGAAGCAGCTTGTGATCTTGCTAAGCTAGCAGGCCTTCAGTCTGCAGGCGTTATATGTGAAATCATGAATGAAGATGGAACTATGGCTAGAAGAGACGATCTTATTAAGTTTGGTGAAGATCACGAAATAAAAGTTGGCACTATAGCTGATCTCATTGATTATAGGCTATCCTCTGACTCTACAGTTGAAGCTGTCCATGATAGAAATATAGAAAATGAATTTGGTGAGTTTAATCTAATAGTTTGGAGAGATATGATAAATGACGAATATCATTTTTCATTAAGCAAGGGTAATTTAATAAAAGCAAAATCTCCTCTTGTAAGAGTTCAAACTCAGAGCATTCTTCAAGACACTCTTGGAATTGAAGAGCTTGGAAAAAATTGGTCTATTCGTAAATCGCTTGAAAGACTTGCTAAAGAAGATGCTGGTCTTTTTGTTCTTATTAACCATAGAGATTCAAAGAGTTATTGGCTTAATATTCTTGAAGATAAAGAAGTGGAGCCAAAGAGAAATAGAAGAGTAATAGGTGTTGGTTCTCAAATATTAAGATCATTAGGCTTAAAAGAGATTACTGTGCTCGGAACACCAACAAAATATAATGCTGTTTCTGGTTTTAATATAGATATTACGGGATTTATAAATGAATAAAATTCTTATAGCTCATACCTCTTGGTACAAAGAGTATATTGATCAAATGGTTAAAGAATCTTCGGATATTCTTACAAAAGCAAATTTTTCTACTAATTTAACCTGTGCTCCAGGAGCTATAGAATTGCCAGCTCTTGCTAAAAACAAGATTTTAAAAGATAAATATATTGGTGTTTTATTTTTAGGAATTGTTATAAGAGGTGAAACCTCACATTACGAACTTGTTACAAATGAAGCTTTTAGATCTATTGGAAATTTATCTATGGATTTTAATGATATTTCATTCATCAATAATGTTTTATGTGTTGAAAATGAGAGTCAGTTAAAAGAAAGAATCCAAAAAAATACTGAAAATAATACAAAAGCTTTAATAGATTTAATATATGAAAAATCTAGCTAAATTTAAAGTTGCGGTAAGGACTAGAGAGTATCTAATCCAAGCTATTTTTCAACTACTTTTTAATAATGAGAATAAAGATAATATTCTTCAGCAGTTTGAAGATGAGCACTCGACTAAAAAAGTAGACTTTGAAAATTTTAACAAGGCTTTAACAACAATAGATGAAACAAAGGACTCGCTTTCTTTAGTTTTGCATGAGGAGCTTGAATTAAAAAAATCTGAACTGGAATTAATTGATAGGGCAATTCTTTATTATGGTATTTATGAAATTAATAGCAAAGAACTTCCAAAAGAAATTGTTATTGATGAGTGTATTCGACTATCTAAAAAATTCTCAAGCCCAGATTCTTATAAATTTATAAATGTTTATTTAGATAAATATCTAAAATTAAATAAGGCTATGAAAGGTAAATGGTCTGCTCTCTAGAAGGTCCTGTTGAGATTATTGATGCAGGGCATTCTATAAATGACTCAATAAATTGTATATAACTCTTTGCCCTATCTGGAAGGGCCTCAAAAGTATTAATACCCTCAGTTTTTGACATCCATCCAGGGAAGGATTTAAAAATTGGATTTCCATTTGAATCGTAAGATATACAAACTTCTATACTCTCAAACGAATCTAATACATCCAATTTTGTTAAGCAAAGATCAGTTACTGAGTTTAAGAAAACTGCTTTTTTAAGAGCAACTAGGTCCAGCCATCCACATCTTCTTGGCCTGCCTGTTGTTGCACCAAATTCATGTCCTCTTTCAGCAAGCATTTTTGCATTATCATCAAATAACTCTGTTAAAAAAGGTCCCTCACCCACTCTTGTGGCATATGCTTTTGAAATTCCAACTATTTTATCAATAAATTTTGGTCCAACTCCGATACCTGTTGAGACTCCTCCTGCAGTTGTATTTGAAGAAGTGACATATGGGTAGGTTCCATGATCAATATCTAAAAGTGATCCTTGAGCACCCTCAAATAATATCGATTTACCCTGTTGATTCCACTGGTATACAGTTTCTTGAACATCACTAGAATAATTATCATATAAGTATTTATAGCTATCAAGCTCGGCTAAAATATCATCAATATTAAAAGTATCTGCCTCATATAAATTTTGAAGAATTTTATTATGATAACTAACTAAAGTAGTGACTTTTTCTTTAAGAAGTTCTTGGTTACCCATGTCTCCGAATCTAATTGCTCTTCTAGCGACTTTGTCTTCATAGGCGGGGCCTATTCCTCTTCCAGTAGTTCCAATAGATTCTTTTTTATCTCTAACTTTATCTATGCCTATATGACTTGGCAGAATCAATGAGCAAGCATTACTAATATGCATTCTATTTTCAAAAGTAACTCCAAGCTCTTCGAGGCCTTTAAGCTCTTTCTCTAATGCTTCCAAAGAAAGAACCACCCCATTTCCAATTACACACTGAACCTTTGGATGGAGTGCGCCTGATGGACATAAATGAAGAACTGTTTGTTGACCATTTACCTTAATGGTGTGGCCAGCATTATGACCGCCCTGAAATCTGCAAACAGCATGAATTTCTTCACTGAGAGCATCAACTATCTTACCTTTACCTTCATCGCCCCACTGCAATCCAAGCACAAGGGTATTCAATGACATATTTAAGCCTTATTAGTCCTTAGGTTGATTTAAATATTTAAAATATTCAGAGTCTGAATCAATTAGCATTACATCTGATTTACTATTAAATGTTTCTGTATAAGCTTTCATACTTCTAGTAAATTCATAGAACTCTGGATCTTGTGAAAATGATCTAGCATAAATTCCTGTAGCTTCTGCATCACCATCACCTTCAATCTCTTGAGCAGTTTTATATGCCTCAGCTAAGATAACAACCTTATCCTTATCTGCTATAGCTCTTATTTCTCTGGAAATTTCTTTACCTTGAGATCTTAACTCTTCGGCTAAACGATTTCTTTGAGTCCTCATTCTTTCATAAACAGAATTACTTAGATTGGACGGAAGATCAATTCGCTTGACTCTAAAATCAATAATCTCAATGCCTAAGTCAGCAACTACATCATTAAGGCCTGATCTCATAGTATTCATTAATTCATCTCTTTCACCAGAAACAAGCTCTGTGACCGTTCTTTTACCAAATTGATTCTTTAATTCAAACTCTGTTCGTTGAGCTAATAAACTATTTAAGCTATTAAAACTTCCATTATTTGCCTGGTAAAATTTTAGAACATCTGTAATTTTATATTTTACAAAAGAGTCTACTAATAGATATTTACTCTCAACAGTAAGAATTCTATCAGGCTCTTCATCTAAAGTTTGAAGTCTAGAGTCAAACTTTTTAACGTTTTGAATAATTGGAATTTTAAAATTTAAACCCTTTTGAACATCTGGCCTAATAGCTTCACCAAATTGGAAAACAATGGCATGTTCTTTATCATTAACAACAAAGACACTATTAATAATAATTCCTAGGATTAAAGCCGCTAATACTGTTATGGTTGTGGATCTATTCATTAATCTTCCTCACTCTTTTTGTTTTGTTCCATGATTTTATCTAAAGGTAAATATAAAAGATTATTTCCACCCTCTGTATCAACCATAATTTTTGTCGAATTTGAATAAACTGACTGGTTCATATCTATGCGTAAACGAGCCCTCGTAACTTCTGGAGCTTTTTTATACTCTTCAAGCAATTTATTAAATCTTGAAACTTCGCCCTCAGCTTTTGACACAACTTCTTTTTTATAACCCTCTGCTTCTTGAATTCTAGCCTCAGCCTGACCTCTTGCCTCAGGAACAATTGTTAAAGCATATCTTTCAGCTTCGTTTTGAAGTCTTTCCTTATCCTCCCTAGCTGCAACAACATCATCAAATGCATCTTTTACAGCTGCCGGCGGGTCTGTTTTTTCTATATTGATTTGCTGAACAATTAATCCAGTTTGATAGATATCAAGATAGCTTTGCAATCTTTCGCCAACACGTATTGCTATGTTTTCTCTTCCAACTGTAAGCGTTTGATCAAGCGTATTATCACCAACTACGTGTCTTAAGGCACTTTCTGTGGCTTGTCTTAAGCTAGCCTCTGGATCCTTAACATTCAAAATAAAATCTTTAAGGTTTGCTATTCTGTATTGCGCTGAAACTGTTACATCTACGATATTTTCATCTTTAGTAAGCATATTTGCGGACTGAGAATATCTTCTAGTAAGAGTTACATTTTCAATATATCTTTCATCAACCCCAGCAAGCATAAAGTTAAGGCCTTCTTCTGAAGTTTTATGATATTCACCAAATCTTAGAACCACTGATTGCTCTGAAGAATCTAGCTGATAAACACAGAGAGATCCATATATTACTGCAGCTGCAAAAAAACCGTAACCATAGATTTTTTTTGTAGGCATCTTAAAATCTCCACCAGATGAGGAACCATTTGATTTTTGATTGCCTCCTC
>CABWZP010000027.1 GCA_902509965.1 uncultured SAR86 cluster bacterium | reverse complement strand
AGGTAGCTAAGCCGCCAAAGCCGTTAAACAAAGCAACCATTTCAGGTATTGATGTCATTTTAACTTTTAGGGCTATAAAGGACCCGATGATGGCGCCTAGTAATATTCCACTAAATAAAACAATGGGATTAACTAATCCTATGCAAGTAATACCCACAGCTATAAACATAGCAACTGCTGAAAGGAAGTTACCCTTAACAGCTGTAGATTCTTTCCCTAGCATTTTTATACCAGTGATAAACAGCACTGAAGAAATGATATAGGTTATATTTTGGAGAGTAGGTATTTCTATTGCAAAATCCATATTATTTCTTTTTAAACATTTTTAGCATTCTATTGGTAACAAGATAACCACCGAAGACATTTATAGAGGCAAAAAATACAGCTAAAAATGCTAAAGTAGTTTGTAGCTGTCCATCTTGAGAAAGAACTAATGCACCAACTAATGCAATACCTGAAATAGCATTAGCGCCTGACATTAAGGGGGTATGAAGTGTACTGGGAACCTTAGATATAAGCTCCAAACCTAGATAAATAGAAAGTATTAAAACAAAACCTAAAAGCATATAAGTTTCCATGATTATTTAAACCTCTCATTCATTATTGAGCCTTCATAAACAAGAACGCTGCTTTTGATAATTTCGTCATCAAAATCAAAGTTAATTGCATTTTTTTCTGCATCATAAAAATCACATATCCAATGATTGAAATTGTTTGATAATGCTAATGATGCATGCCCCGATACCTTTGAGGCTAAATTTGAAATTCCCAATATCTTAACACCATTGTTAATGACTACTTCATCTTGAATTGAGCCTTCTACATTTCCACCAGTTTCTACAGCCATATCAAAAATTACACTTCCAGGCTTCATATTTTCAATGGTTTTATTATCTATTATTCTAGGAGCTGGGCGTCCAAAAAGTTGCGCAGTAGTAATTACAATGTCAGATCTTTCACAAACCGTTGACTGAAGTTCTTTTTGTTTCTCTATCTGTTCAGGGGTTAATTCTTTTGCATAGCCCTGATCGGTCTCTCCTGTTTGTCCAAGATCTATTTTTACAAATTTGGCGCCTAGTGATTTAACTTGCTCCTCAACAACATCTCTTGTATCAAATGCTTCAACTCTTGCACCAAGTCTTTTTGCTGTTGCTATTGCTTGAAGGCCTGCAACACCTACACCAATTATGAAAACTTTGGCAGGTTTTAATGTTCCTGCAGCTGTCATCATCATAGGTAAAGCATTCGATAAATAATTGGCTGACTCCAAAACGGCTGCATATCCAGCAAGGTTTGCTTGGGAGCTAAGAACATCCATTTTTTGTGCTCTTGTGATTCTTGGTATGAATTCCATGCTTACTAGATTAATATTTTTGTCAGCACAAAGATTTATCATCGATGAATTTGAAAAAGGGTTCATGAGTCCTAGAAGAGTTGATCCTTTTTTCATTGAGCTAAGCTCTGTTTCTGTAAGAGGTTGAAGGGAAATAACTAAGTCAGATTTTTGAATACACTCATCTCTTGAAGCTTTTGTAATACCTTTATCAATAAAATTTGTATCTGAAGTATAGATGCCTGAACCAATATTATCTTCAAATAGAATTTCAACTCCCAAATTGGTAAGAGTAGAAATTGTATCAATATGTATAGGAGATCTTGAATCTCTTGAGTCATTTGACTTTAAAGCAGATATAATCACTTAATAGTTTTTTATATTTAGTTTGTAGTGAAGTTAATCGTAATAGGATTTAAAGTCAAATAGTTTTTTTTAATACATAAAACATGGGTTTTATAACAAAAAAAAATGTAGTTCTACTACAAAAATCTGCAAATTAATGCTTACTTAAAAAGAATATGACACAAAATATAGATACCTCTGAAGTAGAAAAATTCGCTGACTTAGCTGAAAGATGGTGGGATCCAAAAGGTGAATTCAAACCTCTTCACATAATTAATCCTCTAAGGGCTGAATTTATAGCTTCGCGAGTTGACCTTAAAAATATGGATGTACTAGATGTAGGCTGCGGTGGAGGACTACTCTGCGAAGCTTTATTTGACTTCAATGGAAAAATATCTGGCATAGATGCTGCTGGTCCTGGAATTGAAATTGCAAAAAGACATGCAAAGGATAATTGTAAAGAAATTCTTTATCGAGATATTACTGCTGAAGAATTAGTAGATAGTGAATCAGAAAAATATGATGTGGTGACATGTCTTGAAGTAATTGAACATGTTCCTGATCCTCAGTCATTGGTCACTGCCTGTTCGAATTTATTGAAGCCAGGCGGCAGCCTCTTCTTGTCGACTATTAATAGAAATCCACGTTCATGGATTACTGCAATTGTAGGTGCAGAATATATATTTAATATATTACCTAAAGGAACTCATGAATTTTCAAAATTTATAAAACCATCTGAACTTGCGTCCTGCATGAGGACAGCTGGTATAAATTTATCTGAAACTAAAGGGATGTTTTATAACCCGCTAACCCATAAAGCTAATCTCAATAATGATCTTGGTGTTAATTACTTGATGTATGGAAAAAAACCAAAAAATTAAAGCAGCTCTTTTTGATCTAGATGGGACACTTATTGATACTGCCCCTGATTTTGTACTTTCATTAAATAATATTTTAAAAAGGCATGGATTACCATGTCTTGATTCGTCTTTGATAAGGTCTCATGTATCTGATGGATCTGCAAAACTTACGTCTTTAGGTTTTGGGATTAAAAAAAATGATCCAGATTTTCATAAGCTGAGAAAAGAATTTTTAGATGAATATAAAATCAATCTCTTAAAGAATTCCTTTTTATTTTTAGGAATAGATAAACTTATTCAATTCCTTCTTGATAATAAAATTAAATTTGGAATTGTTACAAATAAACCAAGGGCATATGCTGAACCTTTGGTAGGTAATTTTAAAGAACTAGAAAAATCAGAAATATTAATCTGCTCTGATGATATTGCAGAGCCAAAACCAAGTCCAGAAGGTATAAATGTTGCACTTAAGTATCTAAATGTATCCAGTTCAGAAACCTTGTATATTGGAGATCATATAAATGATCTTAATGCTGGAGCGAGATCTGGAGCAAAAATTATCGCATGTTATTACGGTTATTCGCTAAATTCTAGAAATAATCCATATACATGTGATGCAGCAAATAATGTAGAGGATTTAATAAAAATTATTAGTAAAAATATCTAAAACTGATTATGAAAAATAAAGTTATTTTAATTACAGGTGCTAATAAAGGTATTGGGGAAACACTGTCTTTAGAATTCAGTAAAATCGGAGTTAATGTTGTCCTTCTTGGAAGGAACGAAGAATCTTTAGATGGTGTATATGATGAAATTGTTGCAACCACATCAACTAAACCCCTAATAATTAAATGTGACCTACGCAATATAGATGCTAATGGTGCTAAACAAATAAATGATGAGATCATGAGTGCTTACGGAAGGCTTGATGGTGTCATTTTTAATGCAGCAAAACTTGGCAAAATGTCTACAATTGAAGATTATGGAGAAGAATCTTGGAGGGAAGTTTTCAACGTTAATCTTCATAGTGCTTTTGTGATTTCTAAAGAAATTTTACCTGCATTAAAAACTGCATCCAATGGACGGATTATCTTTACATCCTCCGGAGTTGCAGAGGCTGGAAGAGCTTTTTGGGGAGCTTATTCAGCTTCTAAATTTGCAGTGAAAGGGTTAGCAGAAATTTTAAGAGATGAGCTAGAAACAACATCAAATATCAAAGTTTTTAACTATGATCCTGGTAAAACTAGAACATCGATGAGGGCTTCAGCATATCCAGCAGAAAATCCTGAAGATGTAAAAAAACCTAGTGCTTTATTTAACGATTACCTCTGGTTTTTTTCTGAAGAAAGCCAGTTATCAAAACAACATTATTTTAAGTTTGATGATTAAAGGGAGTCTAGGCCTTTCCATAAATACAAACTAAGGTAGGTCCTGTAAGGAGAATATATTTCTCTTAGATTTTTGCAATCAGCATTAGGAAGAAAAGTTTTCAGAGCTTTATTTATTCCCAAATCTCCATCTAACCAGACATCCTCATCACAAATATAAAACATCCTAGTAATACCTATAGTCCAAGGACCGACGCCTTTAATTTCAATTAGCATCTTTGATAATTCATCCTGCGAGTAATCTTTTAAAGTTATTTTTGAATGAGATTTTATTGCTTTGTTATTAAGAATTCCTAAAATATAAGCTGCTTTTTGTCTAGAGATCCCGGCAGACCTCAACACATCTTCATTTATATCATCTTTATTATAAAGCTCGATAATTGGTCTTAATCTGCCCCATATAGTCTTTGCTGCAATTGTTGATACCTGCTGACTAACAATAGTTTTAATTAAGAAAAAAAATAATTGATCTTCTTTGTTGTTATCAAGCGAGATTTTATTTGCTTTATTTAAGAAATTATAGAATTTGGAGTGACCATGTTTTTTTGATTGCTTTTTTATAAAGCGATACGCAATTTCAGCCCTTTTGTCCATAGTTCTTTAAGCTATTAATCTCACTTACTGATAATTCCCTAGACTTACCCTCAGCTAATGTAGAAGGAAGAAATATTGGGCCATATCTGACTCTTTTAAGCCGGCTAACTGTCAAGCCAACAGCTTCAAATAATTTTCTAACTTCTTTATTTTTACCGGAAGTTAAGCAAACTGAAAACCATTGATTTGCTCCAGTTTTTTCACCCTCTACTATGTCACTAAATTTATGTAACGATCCCTCTATCTCAATACCTTCCTTCATTTTAGCTTCTTTTTCTTTATCGTAAGACCCCATAGCTCTGACTAAATATTCCCGATCTATCGAGCTTGAAGGATGCATGAGATAGTTTGCAAATACACCATCATTAGTAAATAACATTAAACCTGCAGTATTTATATCTAATCTGCCAATGGAAATCCATTCTCTTTGATTAGATGATTTAGGTAGATAATCAAAGACTATTGGAAGATTTTTCTCTCTAGCATTTGAAGATAAAACCCCTGGAGGTTTGTTTAACATCACTACCTTTAAAGCTACTTCTTTTGATTTAATTATTTTATTTTGATATTCAACTTTATCTTCAGATGTTACTGAGGTTCCAACTAGTGCAACTTTGCCATTAACTTTAATTAGGCCTTTTTGAATTAATTGTTCGCATCCTCTTCTAGAGCCAACGCCTGCTGCTGCAAGAAATTTTTGCAATCTTATTGACACTTTTTATTATCTATATTGCTTGAAGAGTAAAGTTTTCATCTACTGTTTCTATCTCTGGCAAGCTTGGAAGTTCTGTAACTTTCTTTAAATTGAAATCATTTAAAAAGTTAGGAGTTGTTGCATATAGTGCGGGCCTGCCTGGAACATCTCTATATCCAGAAACTTTAATCCAATCTCTTTCTAAAAGAGTTCTAACTGTTTGAGTGCTTACATTAACTCCTCTAATATCTTCAATATCTCCTCTAGTTACGGGCTGCTTGTATGCAATGATTGAGATAGTTTCCATGAGTGACTTAGATATTTTTTGTGATTTATCATTCCATAATGATGAGAGGCATGGGCTAAATTCCTCTTTAACTTGAAGTCTGTAGCCTGAAGCCACTTCATTTAATTCAATTGAAGATTTTTCATATCTTTCTTCAAGTGAATTAAGAGCCATTTTTATAGAGGAAAGTTCTAGCTGACCTAGATCTATTTCTAATAAACTTTTGATTTCTGATAATCTAAGAGGTCTGCCTGCCCCAAAGAGTAAAGCTTCTACAGTATTAACTATCTTATTATTTATCAATTTGAGCTCCTTGATTTAGATTTAATATAAATCTCATTATTCTCATTTTGTATTAATTCAACATGGCCATCTTTTGCTAGCTCTAATGAGGCTAGCAAAGAAACTGCAACACCTTGTTTTCCTTCATTTTTCTGAAGAGTCTTATAAAAACCTACAATATTTCTTTTTCCAAGAATCTGTAGAATTAGGTTAATCCTGTCTTGAGTAGACAATTCTTCAAACGCAATTTGATGATTAGATGTTAGATCAGGTCTTTCAAGAATTTCTTTAAATATGTCCCTAAGATCATTGGGATTTAAATTTAGTGGTTCATGTTTATCTTCAAATTTAGGAAGTGCAGTAGAGGCTATAAAATAATCTCTATCTACCCTAGGCAATATAGCCATATTTTCAGAAGCAACTTTAAATCTCTGATATTCTTGGAGCCTTCTAATCAACTCAGTCCTTGGGTCAAGCTCCTCATCCTCTGATTCTGGTTTTGGAAGTAACATTCTTGACTTAATTTCAGCAAGCGTAGCAGCCATAACTAAATATTCAGCTGCCAACTCAAATTTAAGACTATCCATTAACTCAATATATTCAACATATTGATTGGTAATATCTGCAACATTTAGTTCAAGAATATCTATGTTCTCTTTTTTAATCAGGTATAAAAGTAAATCCATAGGCCCTGAAAAAGTCTCTAGACATAATTCAAATGCATTTGGAGGTATAAAAAGGTCATCGGGCAGGTTTTCTAACGGTTGACCCATCACAAGCGGAATTTCTAATTGCGTTTGTTGTATGTTATCCATGATAAACACTACATAGTGTAAAGTTAGAAGCCTAGTAATACAACATATAGTATTTTAAATTTTATGTTATTTTTGTGAAGTTTATAAAGGTATTACTAAGAATTTTAAAAAATAATGAAAATAATGAAAAATAAATAGACTAGTCTATTTAAACTCCTATACTTTGTTTTAACATAATTATTCTTTTTTAAAAAAATGAATTACCTAACTGACAATACTAGAATTATCGACAGAGTAGATGTCCCTACTCCTGCTGAGATGATAAACGAAAATCCTATTACGGATGATATTTCTAGATTGGTCTATGGAACTAGAAATGAAATAAGCCAAATTCTCCATGGAAAAGATCATAGAGTTTTAGTTGTTGCTGGACCCTGCTCCATTCATGATACAAAATCTGCCCTTGAATATGCAGCTTGGTTAAAAAATGCAAGAGATAGATATAATCAAAATCTTTTGATTGTCATGCGTGTATATTTTGAAAAACCTAGGACTACCGTTGGTTGGAAGGGTTTAATTAATGACCCTGATATAGATGGAAGTTACGATATTTCAAAAGGCATTAGGACTGCAAGAAAGTTACTTATCAATCTTGCTGAGCTTGGGCTTCCAGCTGGAACTGAATATTTAGATCCAATAAGCCCTCAGTATGTATCTGATCTAATTTCATGGGGTGCAATTGGAGCTAGGACTGCTGAAAGTCAAATTCATAGAGAGCTAGCATCCGGACTATCTTGCCCTGTTGGCATTAAAAATGGAACAAATGGAGATTTAAAAGTAGCAATTGATGGCATTCAAGCTGCAAACCATCCTCATGTTTTTTTATCAGCAACAAAAGAGGGTGAAGTTGCAGTATTTAAAACCTCAGGAAATATAGATAGTCATATTATTTTACGAGGTGGTAAAAATCCTAATTATTATCCCGAATCTATTGCTGAAACTTTAGCTGCCCTAACTGAAGCTGAGGTAAATGAATCAATTATGGTTGACGCTAGCCATGGAAATAGTCAAAAAATATTTAAAAATCAAATACCCGTTATTTCTTCAATTTGCGAGCAAATAATTGGTGGAAATAAAAATCTAAATGGGGTCATGATAGAAAGCCATCTAGTAGAGGGTAATCAAAAGATATCCGATAACCTTGTTTATGGGCAAAGTATTACAGATGGTTGTATGAATATAGAAGATATAGAAGGATGCTTTAAGGAACTTGATGCTGCGGTATCAAAGAGCAGAGGTTAGAAGAGGTTGGGCGATAATAAGATAATCTTTGAGAAAGAAGTTGCAGAAACACTCGGGATAGAGGCTGCAATTATATTAGAACTTTATAAAACAAAAGAGTTTGATGATTCACTGAGTGAAAAAGATATTTTTAAGCAAATTGCTGCTGAGTGTCCTTTTATAAATACAAAGACCCTAACATCTAATTTTGAAAAACTTAAAAAAGTAAAGTTAATTAAACTTAAATCTAATCAGTATAAACAATCAACTGAAAGTAACTTTGACTTAAAAACTCCTAATAAAAATTATAACGACTCAAAAATTAAAATATCTCCGACATGGATTCCATCAAAAGAAACCATCGAGGTTCTCGAATTAGGCGGTATCTCAATTAATTTTGCAAAATCGAAACTTAAAGAATTTAAAATATATTGGACGGAAAGAAATCAGGCAAGAGATAATTGGAATATTCTATTTCTAGATTATATAAGAAGAGAATGGGCTACAGAGAACTCATCTAATAAAGGAATGCCCTATTGTATGAATAAGAACTGGATTCCTAATGAGGATGTATTTGCTGTTTTAAATCTCTCTCAAATTACAAAAGAATCAGCTTTAAGTTATCTTAAAGAGTTTATAATTTACTGGGAAGAAAATGGAACCGCTCTCAAATCATGGAATTCAAAATTTATTGAGCACGTAAAAAGAAAAGAACTAGCTTATACAAACAAGAATGGCAAAGAAAATATTCGAAATAATGAACCTGGAAAATTCTCGAAAGGTTTTGCAGAGAGGAAACGTGACCAGTCCTGGGCAAAAGAATTTAAACTCTGATATCTTGCAAGAGTATATAGAGTCTATAGATGCATTGTTTTTAAAACTTGAGCTTGCTTATCATTATCAATTTTATAAGGTGTTTGGGACTGACGATAAACTTAACGAGGGCAAAAAACTTTGGGCTAATAGTCTAAAAAAATATGATGTTGCTATTATTAATGAAGCATCTGAAGAAATTATTCATACTCAACCTTATTTTCCAACTCTTACCGATATAGTAAAGCTGTGTGAACAACTTAAAAAGAATACATCGTTGCCTTCAGCAGATGAGGCTTTTATAGAAGCACGAAAATCATTCTCACCACGAAAAAAGTATAACTGGAGTCATCCTATTATTTATTTAGCTGGCAAGAAAACGGGATGGAATTTTTTAAATGAAAAAGATGGTAGAGATATATTTTATGACTTTAAAAAAAATTAT
>CABWZP010000026.1 GCA_902509965.1 uncultured SAR86 cluster bacterium | reverse complement strand
GTGCCTTGAGTATTTTTAGTATTGTTCCAGTTGCAATGTTAGGGGCACATTTGGGAGATGTCTCAAGCTTTTTTTTAGGAAAAACCTTAGGTCCTCAAATTCTAGCCTCGAGGGTACTTACTAAAAGAAAAAAAACAATCAGAAGAGCGCAAAAATTTCTTGATAGATTTGGTCCTTATACAGTACTTTTTGGAAGATTTGTTCCAGCTATTAGAGCGCTAACTCCTTTTTTGCTTGGAATTTCTGATGTAAAAGCTGTAAGATTTTATATAGCAGATGTAATTGCCTGCTTATTATGGGGTACTGCTCTAGGTTTTCTTGTAATAGGCATTGGCTCTATTTTTGGATAAAACATTATGATAAACATACTAATTTTATTTTTGAGCATTATTGCTGTTGTATTTTTATTTCAACAATTAATCAAAGCAAAAAGATCTGGGAGATTTATCCAAATTGTTAGAGATCTTTTTGTTGTTTTGCTTGCCTTAGCAATGACCTCAGCTATTTTTTACATAGTATTTAGATTAGTAATAAGATTTGTTATCTAAGATTTTTAAATGACTTTATTTCAAAAAATTATTGATAAAGAGATACCAGCAGATATTATTTATGAAGATGATATATCTCTTGTTTTTAAAGATATTAATCCGCAAGCTCCAATCCATCTTTTAATTATTCCAAAAAAACCAATAGTGAAAGTTTCAGATGCATCTAAAGAAGACAAAGATTTATTAGGTCACTTGATGTGGGTTGCAGGAGAAGTTGCAAGACAATTAGGTGTTGAGGATTCTTTTAGATTAGTTGTAAACAATGGTGCAAAAGCAGGACAAAGCGTCTTTCATGTCCATATCCACCTTTTATCAGGGCGACCATTTACCTGGCCACCAGGTTAATCTTCTAACCTACGTAAAAAATAGATAAAACCCCAAGTGCAAGCACCAGAGCGCCAATACCTAGTACAAAGAATGCTCCGTGTCTTATAGTTTCTGAATCAGTATTCATAATAATCTCTCCCTTGTTAAGAATATAAAAAAAAATATGCATATATTCAAGTTTTATCTATATATTTTGTATATAGATTTTCCTTGATAATAAACTTATTTCATTATTAATTTCGGGTTATCATTGCTTCAATGTAATTGGCATTAGGACAATTCTTAAATGACAAAACTTAAATTAAATACTGAATCAAAGGCGTGGATAGCCTACGATGCCGGTAATTCAGCTTTTGCAACAACTATAGTTGCAGCATTCTTTCCTATTTTTTATACAGAATTTTGGTCTTCTGGTGTAGATGGTACTGTCGCCACATCCTATTACACTTTTACAATTACAATTAGTAATTTAGTATTATTATTCTCAGCCCCTATTATTGGTTCTATTACAGACTTATCTAGAACTACAAAGAGACTCTTTACCTCTTTCACTATGATTTCTATCTTCTTTGTAGCTTTATTATTCACATTAGAATTAGGTGATTGGTTCCTAGCTCTGATTTTTTTTGGTATTGCTAATTACTGTTTTTCTGCAGGTAATATTTTATATGACAAAATGCTGGTCCAAATTGCTCCCCAGTCACAGTTAACAAGGATATCAAGTCTAGGATTTGCCTTTGGTTATTTGGGCGGAGGCATGCTTTTTTTAGTTAATGCAATCATGACTTTATACCCAGAATCTTTTGGACTTGCCGATGCCTCTGAAGCAATCAGATGGTCTTTTATCATGGTATCTATTTGGTGGAGCTTATTTTTAATTCCTATTGTTATTCATTTTAAAGACAGAGGTATTGCCCTCCATAAAAAATCTTTAATCAAAGAATCAACATTCAAAGTTTTTCTTACTTTAAGAAATATATCAGAATACAAGAATGCCTTTCTTTTCTTATTAGCTTTCTTTTTATATATAGATGGAGTTCATACCGTTATGTACTTAGCATCTACCTTTGCTATTAATATTGGATTGGAAAGTAGTGCTGTAATTATCGGGTTGATTCTTGTTCAATTCGTAGCATTTCCAGCTACCTTAATTTGGTCTAAAATTTCTGCAAAACATGGAGATAGGTCAGTTATTAATTTTTGCATCATTGTTTATATAGGAATTGTAGTTTATTCAACTACGCTCTCTTCAGCAGCAGAATTTTATATATTAGCTGCAGGTGTTGGATCAGTTCAGGGGGGAATTCAGGCTTGTTCAAGAAGTCTGTTTGGCAAACTAGTGCCAGAAGAAAAAGCAGGTGAATTTTTTGGATTTTTTAATACTTTTGGAAAGGCTGGTGCTTTTATAGGTCCTGGTCTTGTAGGATTGTTCATTTTTATTTTTGATAGTATGACAATTGCCTTGACCCCAATTATTTTATTATTTGTTGCAGGCGGTTTAATAATGTTAAAAGTTAAGGAGCCTAATGAAATTACTAAGTAAAGAATCAATAATTTTTTATAGTATATTAGGAGCTTTTGCAGGCTTTGTTGTAGCTCCATTTATTCGTAGCTTATTGGATTTTAGCTTTGCTATTGAGATTGTTATTACTACGGCAATTATTCTTCCTATGTATTACTTTGCAAAAAAGTTTTTTGTAAATCTTAAGACGAAATATTTTTCTTAGCTAGAAGTTGCTTAAGTTCTAAAGGCTTATCAGTAATAATTCCGTCAACTCCCATAGATATAAGTTTATCCATTGTTTTTAGATCATTAATAGTCCAGACGATAATTTTTAAACCTTTTTTTTGAACATAATTTATAAATCTTTGAGTCACTATTTTTATTCCGTATTGATATATTGGCACTTGAAGGCATTGTCCATGAATTGATTTATTATAGAGGCCGAAACTTGCAAGGAGTGTTTTAATTATTTCTTTAGGACCCATGGATATACAAATGTTTGGGTATAAATTTCTGACCACTTCAAGCCTTTGACTTGAAAAGCTAGCAATGCAGACGCGATTGAGTGCATTACATTCTTCAATAACTCTAAGGGCAGGCAATGCAACATCATCCGTTTTGACATCTATCTGAAAGAGGGTAGTTGGAAGGCTTTGTAATACAGATCTTAGAGTAGGAATTTTTTGATCAGAAAATATTATCAGTTCATCAACTTCTTGGCTTGAAAGCTCATTAAATTTTTTCTTTTCTCCCACGATTCTTGATAAATCTTCATCATGAAATATATAAGGAATTCCATCAGAAGTTATTTGGACATCAGTTTCAATATAATCACATCCAATTTCATGAGCATACTTAAATGATTCTAGCGTATTCTCATTTGCTTCCAGCGCACCACCTCTATGAGCTAAAACTGCCATACCCTGAAAATCTAAATAATGTTTCATTAGCTAATATTACTGTAAAATAAGTATTAAATTATATCCTAATGACCGCACGTGAAAAGATTTGATTCTATTAGACCTTACACAGACTCAGAAGTACAAACTGTACTTCAGCAATTATCAACAAATAGCGACGTTGTAAGAGCTTTTATTTCTGCAACTAAATTTAGTTTTTTTACAAAGATCCCATTTGGTAATTGGCTTGTTTCTAAAATACTTCAAGCCAAAATAAACAATATTCATACAATTAAAGACTATCAATCTATTTTTGAGAATTTAGTTAGCAATATGATTGATACAAAAACTTCAGGCTTTGCTTGTAATGGCTTTGAGAATATTAAACCAAATAAGTCGTACTTATATATATCTAATCATAGAGATATCACTGTTGATCCTGCGCTATTAAATTTTATGCTTCATCAAAATAACTTTAAAACAACCAATATTGCTGTAGGAAATAATTTAATGAGCGAAGCTTGGGCTTCTGATTTAATGCGACTTAACAAGAGCTTTATTATAGATCGCACAGGAAAATCTAAACGTGAAATTTATCAGGGACTTAATTTAGCATCTGAGTATATCGGAGATAGTATTTTAGAGAAGAATGAACCAATCTGGATTGCTCAAAAACAAGGAAGGGCTAAAGACGGTATAGACAAAACAGACCCTGCTTTGCTAAAAATGATTCATTTAATTAATAGGAAATCGATACCAATTAGCGACTATTTCAACTCTTTATGCTTCATACCTGTTGCAGTTTCGTATGAATTTGACCCCAATGATTTATTCAAAGCGAATGAACTTTATGCAATTAAAATACAACAAAAATATATTAAAACTGATAAAGAAGATCTAAATTCAATTGCTAATGGTATTTCTGGTCAAAAGGGCTTAGTTAATTTAAATATAGGCTCTCCTATTAATTTTATAGATAATAGCTATGAGGCCTGCGCTCAATTGATAAGCAGATCAATACTGGACTTATACCAATTACAGCCTTCAAATTTTGCTGCATGTGAAATACAAAATATTAAACACACTCTTGAATGCAATTTCTCTGAAGAGCAAATTGATTTTGCTAAAGAGTATCTTGAAACAAGAACTAAAGGATTGGAGCCTGGAATTAAAGCATTGCTATTGGAGCAATACTCTAATCCAGTAATGCAAAAAGAAGCGCTATAATTTAAAAACTATACCCTTGCTCGTTGTGCTCATTAATATCAACACCTTCAGCTTCAACATCTTCACTCACACGAATATCAGTAAAGACACTTATTGCTTTAATTATTAAATAAGTTGCTAAACCAGTCCAAGCAGCAATTACAGTAATTCCAATTAATTGAGCTTTCAATTGAACTAAAGTACCACCTTCAGCTATTCCCGCTGCTCCAGTACCCAAAAATCCATCAGGAGATCCAAGAAAACTTATCATAATGATGCCGAGCATGCCTCCAACTCCATGAACTGGAAAAACATCTAATGAATCATCAATGTAAAAATATCCTTTAATCACTTGAGTTGCATAAAAACAAATATATCCAGCCATAACACCAATTAATAATGCACCAGCTGGACCAACACTTCCTGCAGCTGGTGTTATTGTTGCTAAACCTGCAACCATACCTGTAGCTATACCAATCATAGTAGCTTTACCTTGCTTAACCCATTCAATGGTCATCCAAGTTAAAGCACCTACTGCAGCGCTTATATGTGTAACTAACATAGCCATGCTGGCACTTGAATCAGCTGCAACAGCACTTCCTGCATTAAAACCAAACCATCCAACCCATAGCATGCTAGCACCTATCATAACCATAGTTCTATTATGAGGCGGCATAGGGTTTCCTGGAAAACCTTTGCGATTTCCTAGCATGATGGCTGCAACAAGAGCACCAACCCCGCAAGTAGTATGAACTACTAATCCACCAGCAAAATCTATTACTCCAGCATTTCCAAGGAATCCACCTCCCCAAACCATATGACAAGCTGGCAAATACACAAAGGTGAACCAAAGAACTGAAAATATACAAATTGCGCCAAATTTAACTCTTTCAGCAAATGCACCAACAACCAAAGCTGGTGTAATTATTGCAAAGGTCATTTGGAACATTATAAATAATGATTCCGGAATAGAGCCTGACATGGAATCTCTCTCTACACCATTTAAAAATAATGCACTTAGATCTCCAATATAAAGACCTTCACCCTTAAAGGCTAAACTATATCCATAAACAACCCAACATACAGATATTAAGCATGCTATTGCAAAACACTGCATCAGCACAGATAAAACGTTTTTAGATCTTACTAGTCCGCCATAAAATAATGCTAGACCAGGTAGTGTCATAAAAAGGACTAAAGCAGTAGATGTCAAAATCCATGAAGTATCTCCAGAATTTAATTCTTGTGCAACAATTACTGGGGTAAAAGCAGCAAATAAAAACACCATTAATATTTTTTTAATAATCATCATATCTCCTTTAAATAGCCTCAGAACCAGTTTGTCCGGTTCTGATTCTTATTACGTCTTCAACGTTAGTTACAAATATTTTTCCATCACCAATTTTTCCAGTATTTGCTGATTCTGAAATTACTTTAATTACAGTTTCAAAATCGTCTGTTAGGATTTCAAGTTTTATTTTTGGTAATGTATCTACTGAATACTCAGCACCTCTATACATTTCTGTATGGCCTTTCTGTCTACCATAACCTTTAACTTCAGAGATAGTTAAGCCTTCAATTCCAGCTTCAATCAATGCTTCTTTAACTTCTTGAAGCTTAAAAGGTTTAATAATTGCGGTTATTAATTTCATAATAGTGTAAAAATTAACTCAGCAATTAAAAGCTTGCAGAAACAGAAAATACAAGTGCATCTTCATCCATTAAATCAACAGAGTCAGAAGTAAAGTCTGAATATGTTAATCCACAATCATATTCACCACATGCAAATCCATAACCTAATGCAAAGTTAGTTCCATAAGTATCGTAATCACCATATGAGACTGAAAAATCTCCCATGCTATAAGAAAGATCCATATAGTCTGGTGCACCATCTTGTCCTGAATAATAGCCAACACCAAAATCACCATAACTTAATGCAACACCAATTTCTTGAAAGTCTAGTCCTGAATCTCCAGGATAACCAAAATCAACATAACTAAGATCAACACCGACTTCACCTAGAGAAAAACCATATCCAAAATATGTGTCTAACTCACTCCCAGCGCCTTCAGAAAAACTTACATTTGAACCCCAAATACCGGCATAAAAACCAGACTCAGATTCAAAATCAAATCCACCAGATAGAGCTGGATCACTTCCGGTTTGAGTCATTCCTCTCCATATATAGTCAGATGCAAAAGCAACATTTGCACTTACACCAGCAAAGCCAGGAACGGCAATAAAGCCTGTAAGCAGAATAGTTAAAAATTTATTCATTTGTTATCTCCTTTTAATTAAAATTAAGTTCTACCTTGATTAAAGCAATTTTCGTGCCAAAAGGTTTTGCTCAAACTCTTTTCATATATAAGTTAATGGTTATAATTCTCATCTAAGTTTTTATGGAGATAATATGGATTTAAATAATAAAGTCGCACTTGTTACAGGTGGTGCTTCTGGTCTTGGAAGAGCTACTGTTGAAAAGTTTGTTGCCGAAGGAGCAAAAGTAGCCATTCTTGATTTAAATGAAGACAATGCTAAAGAAGTTCAAGCTGCATTAGGTGAAGAGAATGTTCAATATTTTTTAACCAATGTTATGGAAGAACAACCAGTTATGGATGCAATTGCAGGCATTAAAGAGAAATTTGGAGCTCTTCATGTAGCTGTTAATTGTGCTGGTACAGGTTATGGTGCAAGGATAATTGGAAAAGAGGCCCCTCATCCATTAGATCATTTTAAATTTATCATTGATTTAAATTTAGTTGGTACCTTTAATGTAATGAGACTGGCTGCTGAGTTGATGGACAAAAATGAACCTGATGAAAAAGGTGAGAAAGGTGTATTAATTAATACAGCATCTGTTGCTGGCTATGAAGGACAAATTGGTCAATCTGCATACAGCGCTTCTAAAGCAGGTGTGATAGGTTTAACCTTGACTGCTGCAAGAGATCTTGCAAGACATAATATTAGAGTTTGTACTATTGCCCCAGGTATTTTTGATACTCCTTTAATGCAACTAGCTCCAGATAAAGTTAGACAACCTTTATTAGATTCAACACAATTTCCGCATAGGTTTGGTATTCCAGCAGAGTATGGAGACCTTGCTGCTCATATTGTTTCAAATGCATATTTGAATGGTGAAACTATAAGAATTGATTCAGGTATGAGAATGACACCACGATGAGTATATATCAAGGTTACTTAATTGAAGAAAAAGAAGGTGCCTATAAAGGGTCTATACAAACAATAAGTACACCTGAAATTGAAGATAATCACTTAATAATCAATGTTGAATACTCGTCACTAAATTACAAGGATGCTTTATCAGCCTCTGGCCCCAAAAGTGGTGTAACAAGAAATTATCCATTTGTTCCTGGTATTGATGCAGTTGGAAAAGTTACTCAATCTATGTCTGACAGGTTCCATGTTGGTGATGAAGTTATTGTTACAGGATATAGCATGGGCATGAGCGTATACGGTGGATTTGGAGAGATCATACATGTACCAGCAAATTGGGTAGCAAAACTACCTAGTAATTTAACAGCGAAAGAAGCGATGAGCTATGGAACCGCAGGTTTAACTGCCGCAGCTTCGGTTAAAAAAATTATTGATAGTGGAATAGATAAAAATAAGCCAATATTAGTCTCTGGTGCAACAGGAGGAGTTGGCTCTGTTGCTGTAAATATTCTTAATAAGCTTGGTTATGAAGTTCATGCTTTAACAGGTAAAAGTTCTGAAGATGAATTTCTTAAATCAATTGGGGCTTCAACAGTTGTTCTTAGAGAAGAATTTATGGAGAATCCAACTAGGCCATTAGATAAGTCTATTTATGGAGGTGCTGTAGATACTGTAGGAGGAGATATTTTGGCCAAAATTTTATCTATGACGGCACCCAAATGCTCAGTTTCTGCTTGCGGAAATGTTGCAGGCATGGAATTGAACACTACAGTTTTTCCATTTATTTTAAGGGGAGTTTCTTTGATTGGAATTGATTCTGCAGAATCATCAATTGAATTTAAAGAGTCTATCTGGGATTTGCTTGCAGGAGAATGGAAAGTAAATTTAGAGGATTCAACTAAAACTATTAATTTAGATTCCTTAGGAGATGAGATTGAAAAGATATTAAATGGTAAGCAAGTTGGTAGAATAGTTATAAAACATGGAGAATAAAAATATGAAAGACGATATTGATACTTTTTACGATGATGTAGAGTCAAATGAAGATAGCAAATCTGATGCTAAAGTTTCATTTATTATTATTGTTGTTGCTGTAATAGCTGCGCTTTACTGGGTTGCAGGGCAATAAATCTATTCAGATAAATATTTTTCTGCATCAAGTGCTGCCATGCAGCCAAATCCAGCTGATGTTACTGCTTGTCTATAGATCTGATCAGAGACATCTCCTGCAGCAAATACACCCTCAACACTTGTTTTGGTAACAGACCCATTTGTACCAGATTGAATAAGAATATACCCATTATCCATATCTAGCTGCCCATCAAAAATATCTGTATTAGGCTTGTGACCTATAGCAATAAAAATTCCCATAACATCTCTTCTAATTTCTTCTCCATTTTGATCGAGAAGGGCACCTGTTACACCGGCAGTATCACCTAGGACTTCTTTTAATTGAGTATTCCATAAGATTTCTATTTTCCCCAAAGACTCTTGTTCAAAAACTCTATCTTGAAGTATTTTTTCTCCTCTTAACTCATCTCTTCTGTGAACAAGCGTCACTTTAGAGCAGATTCTAGAAAGATACAGAGCTTCTTCAAGAGCAGTATTTCCACCACCAATTACTAAGACTTCTTGATCTCTATAGAAAAAACCATCGCATGTAGCACAAGCAGATACTCCTTTTCCAAGAAATTCTTTTTCAGATGGGAGGCCTAGATACATTGCACTTGCACCTGTAGATATAATTAGAGCATCAGCAGTATATGAATCACTACCAGTGAGCATAAAAGGTTTCTTTGATAGATCTACAGAGTCAATATGATCAGCAATCATTTCTACATCAAACTGAAGTGCATGCTCTTTCATTCTTTTCATAAGATCTGGACCTTGAAGCCCATCACTATCTCCAGGCCAATTTTCAACATCTGTAGTTGTAGTTAATTGACCTCCTTCCTGTGAGCCTGCAATAAGTGCTGGATTTAATCCTGCTCTTGCAGCGTAGATTGAGGCCGAATATCCTGCTGGACCCGAGCCAAGAATTATTAATTTTTTATGATTATTCATGTAGCAAAATTATAATTCAAATATCCACAAATTGTGATTAATTCCAATATAATTAATCATATATTAATAATATTTAAACAATGAATTCTCCATATACTAAAAGCATCTTTAAGAGTTTTCTTGGATTCGCTTTATTGGGCTTATGTTTATATATATTTATTGCACTTATTTCTTATAATTCATCTGATC
>CABWZP010000025.1 GCA_902509965.1 uncultured SAR86 cluster bacterium | reverse complement strand
ATTCCAAGTTCTTTTAACTGATTTTCAAGATTACTAAGCATCCCACCAGGGACTTGGTTATGAAGCATCTTTGTATCTATACTTTTTAAGCTACCTTCATACTTGCTATATTTAACTCTTACATCGGTAAAATAATCAGCTATTTCATTTAAGAGTTTCATGTCATATGCATTATTATTTTCTCTATAAATCATTGATATAAAGCTTTCAGTTGCCGTATGTGCATAAGTGCCACTAAAAGAAGATATAGAAGTATCTATATTATCTACTCCAGCCTCATAAGCCTTTAAATTAGTTGCATCTGCCATTCCTGTCGTAGCATGAGTATGAAGATATATTGGAATCTTTAAATTCTTTTTTAGTAAAGTTATTAATTCAAATGCAGCATAAGGTTTAAGTAAACCTGACATATCTTTTATAGCTAAAGATGATGCACCCATGTCTTCTATATCTGCAGCAAGTTTTAACCAATACTTATTAGTATGCTTTGGACTAGTTGTATAAGCTATAGTGCCTTGAGGATGCTTTTTATTAAGGTTAATAAAGTTAATAGATGATTCAATATTTGTAACATCATTGAGTGAATCAAATGTTCTAAAAATATCTATACCTGATTTAGATGCATTTTTTATAAATAATGATAAAACAGAATCATGATATTTTTTGTAGCCAACAATATTTTGCCCACGAAGTAGCATTTGCAGCTGTGTTTTTTTAAAGTTTTTCTTAAAAAGCTTTAAACGATTCCATGGATCTTCATTAAGAAAACGTAAACAGCAATCATAAGTTGCTCCACCCCAAACCTCTACTGAAGAAAAGCCAACTTTATCCATTTTGGAGATAATTGGAAGCATATCTTCAACAGTCATTCTTGTTGCTATAAGCGACTGTTGACCATCCCTTAAAACAACTTCAGTAATTTTTGGTTTTTTCTTCATTTATTTAAACTACGCAAACTAATTCTTAGAAGCCCCATTAAGTTAATCAAACATCCTGTTAATAGCAATAATCATATGGTTAGCCAAAATTGTAAGTTTTCTATAAACATGGAAAGAAGCTCTCAACTTGATTTTTCATAAAATATCTACTTCTTGGATAATATTCTTGCATAACTTCTTTTATATCAGACTGGTTTTCAACACTTTGTATAGAATTGTTAAAGTTACTATTGGCTAGCATATGTCTAAATTGAATAACAGCGACATCTTCATCGAAAACACCATCACCATCCTCTGCAATAGGAAGCCATGCATAACCACATTCCTTTATTGCATTTCTTGGTTTATCTTTCAATTTACTTATAAAAATTGTGAAATATCCATCGTCATCAACAGGAATTTCTTCATCAAATAAGCAATCATTTACACGCGTATTTCCGAAGCTTTGATTTGAACACAGGGACCAATATCTGAGTTCATTGTTTGAAAATTTTTTATTTGAATTAAATGTTTTTGGTGTAAGAGGGGCCTTACCTTTAATCATAAGAACGTGACCATATTTTCTATTAATAATTGTTCTTAGATAATGATTATCTAAATTTGGAAAAAACCCACCAGTACTTCTAGGAGCGTTCATATTGAATTCTCCTGTATAAATACCTATTAGGCTTTGTCTATCCATTTGTATATACCATTTTGGTGGATTTTGAGCTGGCCAAGTCGATGGCTTATCAGGCTGTGATGCTAATTCTCTATATTTCATAGCTGGTAACCCAGCAGCATCTATAGTGATAGCTAAGTTTTGATCTGTATTTAGAAGATCACAGGCTGCTTTTCCTGTATAAGAAGTTCCATCTATCATTACAGTTGGTTTAGGAAGATCTACGCCACCTAGTGGTTCTGTGCTGTTATCAGGAAGATATATCCTATAAATTATTAATTGTTGATTAGGTCCGTATGAAGGAGCATTTAATACATTATTTGACGATAGATTTGAAATTATTCCTGTTTCTCTATTAGTTACAGGCTCCTTATTAAAGACTTGTATGTTGTAATCTCTACTTTTATTTAATCGTTGATTACCGGACACAAAAGGATTAAATGATTTTTTTTGCGGTTCAATTAAATAATCAGCTAAAGACTCTAATGGTTTGCCTCGTGCGTTATAACTTATAATTGACATATATCTTGAATATGGATACTCACCATCAATATAAAGCTCTGATCCTTCTGGCATTGTAAATACCGATGCCCAATAATAAACGTTTGAATCTGGGTAAGCTAAATTAATATATGGATCACCACTATGTGGACCTAGTGACCAAAAACAATCTCTTGGACCAGGAACACCAATATCTGAGGCTGTTATATTAATTGTAAAAGTTAGCAGGAGAAGAAGTCTAATATTAATCATACATACATTATATGCATATAATAGTTATATTGAAGTATCTATTATTTAACATAATATATATTATGCGAAGTAATGCATATAATCCTTAAAATATATAATGCCACCCACTCTCGAAATATATATAAAAGATATACAAAACTGCATTGTTATTAAGAACTTGTATGATATAAATATTGAGTCAATATTATATAAAAGGAGTAATTAATGACTGAATATCAAGTATTAAATTTAATGCAAGTTGGCTTCATTCAAAATGCAATGTATTTTGTAGGAATGGTTCTTATGACATGGTTAGGCTTTAGAATGGCTAATAATGTAAGAAATGCACCAGATGCGAATATGGTTGGAAAAGTATTTACATCTGTATTTTGCTTATTTGTTGCAGCATTTATGTTTCAGGTAAATCAGATTGGAGGAGCTATTTTAAGCTCTAATGTAGATCTATTAGTTGAAATGGGAGCAGAATCTGGTGAAAGAATGTCAGCTTATATGGATGCACCATTAATTGTTGGTGGTTCATTGCAGACAGTATTTGTTTTGTTTGTTCTAGTTTTTCAATTAGCACTTGTTTGGGGCAAAGAATAGTTTTATAAATTCTAATTTAAGGGGGTTTTAGGCCCCCTTTTCTTTGCTTATATATTATTAATTTAAATAAACTTCTTATATAAAAATACTAAATCGTATATATATTTAACTTAATTCATAAGATTTATATTATTATTTCTTTAACAATAATTACTTATAGGCTCATATATGCACAAGACAATTATCTTTTTTTTAGTAATGTCGATGAATATTCATTCCAATACATTATTAGATGCAACTTCGTTATCAAAAGATCTATATCCTCAAACTATTCTCAATGGCAATTATGAAGATAATATAGATAATCCAAGTCAATTCTTGGACTTTAATTATGGCGATCGCGTGGCTACACCAGAACAGATAACAGACGCATTGAATAAGTGGTCGAAGCAGTCAAATAAATTAAAGGTAGTTGAGTATGCTAAAACACATGAAGGGCGCCCTCTCCACGCTGTTTTTATATCTTCACCAGAAAACTTGAATAATCTTGATGAGATTAAAAATAAAATATCAGAATTATCTGATGCTAGAAATACATCGGACAGAGAAGCTATACAGATTATAGAGACACTCCCAGCAGTTGCATGGATGGCATACTCTATACATGGAAATGAGACATCTGGTGGAGATGCAGCCTTAGGCCTTATTTACCACTTAATTGCTAATCAGGATAAACATATATTAAATATGCTTGATGAAATGATTATCATAATTGACCCTTTAATGAATCCAGATGGAAGAGCTAGATTTGCTAAAAATCTTGAACAATATAGAGGAACAGCTCCTAATTACGATGATCAATCTCTTCTTCATACAGGTGATTGGCCATACGGAAGAACCAATCATTATTATTTTGATTTAAATAGAGATTGGCTCTATCTTACTCAACCAGAGACTCAGGGACGTGTTGCATTAATAAACCAATGGAGACCTCAGATTCTAGTTGATGGTCATGAAATGGGTCCTCAGGACACCTTCATGACAGGACCTCCAAGAGAGCCGATAAATAAGAATATTGATAAAGATCTTATTAAATGGGGTAATGTTTTTGCCCAAGATCAAGCAAGTGCCTTTGATGAAAATAATTGGCGCTTCTATACAGGAGAATGGCATGAAGACCTCTACCCTGGATATTCTTTCTATGTTCAATTTAGAGGAACTTTAGGGATACTTTATGAGCAATCTAGAATGGCTGAAGATGGCGTAAAAAGACCTGAAGGAACAATTCAGTCATATAAAGAATCTGTGCATCATCAATTTGTTAGTACATTAGCTAATCTTGAGACCCTTTTAGATAATTCAAAATCTATCTATCAAGATTACTGGGATGGGCGTAAATACAATATCTCCAAAGATAGCATCTATGCAGATACATCGTTCGTTGTTTTACCAACCAATAATAAGGGACGTTTAAATACCTTAGCAACAAAATTAAAGGCTCAAGATATTGAGATATATCAAAATGATAAACCAATCAATTCAAGTAATGTCTTAAGGCAAAATGGTGATATAGAAAAAGACTTTGTTATACCTGCTGGAAGTATGATTATTCCCAATAGACAACCTGAAGCACCTCTAATTTCAGCGATTCTTGAGTTTGATGCAGATATTAATGAGTCAGTTCTTATCAAGGAAAGACAAAAAAGACTTAGAAACGGATCATCAATAATGTATGACACTACCGCATTTAACTTTACTATGATGTATGGCCTCCCTGCGATAACAGTTCCAGTCAATATTTCAAGCAACTTGAAACCATGGGCACCCTCTTCTGTTACTTATGATGTTACCGAAGATGCGGTTATGTGGGCAGTTGATGGAGATGATGATAGATCTGTAGCTTTCGCTGCTCGACTTATGGAGCAAGATGTGCAAGTTAGAGTTATTGATAAGCAATCAATTCTTTCTAATCACAATCTTTCAAGAGGAAGTATTACTGTTATCAAAATGGATAATCCGCAATACAAAGATTTACCAACAGTAGTTAGAAAAGCAGCTGAAGATCTTGGTATATCAATTGTTTCTATTGAATCGGGATTTGGTGCTGAAGATCTGCCAGATTGGGGTGGAAGACATTTTAGATTATTAAATAAACCTCAGATAGCAATTTTAAGTCACGAAGGCTTTAATTCTTATGATGTTGGTACTAGCTGGTGGTCTCTTGATCATCATCTAGGAATAAGACACAGCCAACTCAATTCAGCATTAATATCTTATGGAGATCTAAGAAGATATAACACGATAATACTTCCTAGCGGTACTCCCGATATCAATAACTCTTCTAAAGAAATCTTAATTAATTGGGTTAAGCAAGGAGGAACTTTAATTGCTAATAATAGAAGTACAAGACTCTTAGCTTCAGATAATGAGTTTGGCGATGTTAAGTTACTACAACAAACATTTGAGGATGCCAAATCTTACAATATAGATTTAATGCGAGAAATATATTCATTAGATAATAATCTTAATAAGAATGATGTAAATTCTAATAGGGTGAATTTTGAAATTAATTATCCTTGGGAATCAAGTGATAAAACTTATTCAAAAGATCAATTAGAAATGAGAGATAAATGGCAATCTTTATTAATGCCATCTGGATCGATGGTTTCTGCCCGATCTGATCAAGAGCATTGGCTTACATTTGGTACAGAGGATTTAATACCTATTTTATATGCTAATAATCCAATATTAATGACTGGAGGTAATTCTGAGGCTCCAATTAGAATAGGAGAGCTGATTAAAAATTATGAAGCTGCGGAAAGCAGAATGATAAATTGGTCTCAAGTACCCAAGGGTTATGATTTAAATGTAAGAATGAGTGGTTTAGTATGGCCAGAGGCTTCTCAACGAATAGCGAATTCAGCTTATCTAACACGCGAAAAGATAGGCAAAGGGCAGATAATACTTTTTTCTGGCGAACCTAATTTTAGAGGATCAGCAAGAGGTACAAATAGACTTTGGTTAAATGCCGTTATTTATGGAAGCGGGTTGGGAACTAATACACTTGTTACCCAATAATTATTGTATAGATATAAAAAAGCCCACAATTAAGTGGGCCTTTTTAACCTGTAAATATTTAGTTATTTACCATCAAAGTTTTTGACTAACTGGACTAATTCACTATTAACAACAGTTCTTACCTCTCCTACATCATCAATAAATTCGCTAAAATCATTTGAGGAAGTGATCTTAGAAAAACCTTCTGATAACTCACTCATAGAATCAGCGCCTAGATAAACCATATGAGAGGAATATCTATTCCCATAAGAAATAGCGTTTAAGCCAAATGAGCCAGGAATATTATCAAGTTGAGCTTCAACTAATTTTTTCCATGCTGAAGCATAATGACCTGCATGACCTTCATCAACTTTAAAATTAATTTTTCTGAAGACCGTATTCGTTTGCCAGTCTCTCCCTGAGAGTGCATTTTCTGAAATCCAATTCCATGATCTGCTTGTATCAGTTGTTCTTTTAAAGCTTTTCATCATCATTGCTGATGCTGGGCATGAGGTGAATATAGCTCTTCCCTTCTCCATCATGTCCCAATTTTCATAGTTAACTAATATAAAGTGTGATGAGCCGGAACCTCGCAGAGACCATAAACTCACATTCACACCAGACTCTTCTCTCCATTTAGATGCACATTCTGATTTATCAAATTTGTTTAATGTTTTCATGAACTCAGCTGGGTCTGTAACAGTAACATAATTAAATTCTGCAACTGAGCCATCGCTTTCAATTGAAACCTCTTCAGCATTTGTAAAAGGAGAAATGACTAAACAAAAAGCAAGTAAAGTAAAAATATTTTTCATAATAATTGTCCTATTTAAATAATTAGATATAAGAATGTAACAAATTTTTTGCTTATAGTTATAAGTATTATATTAAAAAAATATACATAAAATAGATCTATGCATTAACTAGATTCTTTAAAGATTCTTAATTTAAGCGATTATTGATTTCTTCTTTAATGAGCCACATTCGATCTTGCCCCCATACATAAAAAGGATCAGACTCGTCCTCATTTGTAATTTTAAAACTCGGGACTCCCCAACAATCACCCTCATACATTTCCTTCAAGTTGTTATCAAGGTCTTTTTTCCATGAATTAGATTTAAAGGTTTTTTTTATTTCATCCCAATTTAAACCGAGTTTACAAACCAGGTTTTGCAGATAAGCATCATCACCAATATTTACTCCATCTTGAAAAGATGCATTAAGTAATTCAGTTATATAATCAAAACCCATTCCAGCTTCATCTATAGCTGGAAATAATGAATATGCTTTTCGAGCTGGCAAGCCTATTGGTGAATATATAGATTTAATTTCATGATTATATTTTCTTCCTTCTCGTGCCGCATCTGAAATAATATATTTACCTTTGTAGCTAGGTATTGTCATACCACGCATTAACATTGGCAAAACTGGTTTTGTTATTAGGTTTATTGAGGAATTTGTTGCTAACTCCTGGACTCGTTGTGTACTTATATGAGTATAAGGACTGTTTAATGAAGGAAAATAAGTTAGATTTACTTTTTTACTAGAATTAATGGTTTCAGGAGCCTTTAATCGTAAAGAACAAATAGGCTTAACATCAAAACTTTTCTGTAGCCCTAATTCGGTTAACCTTTCTTCTAGATAAGAAAGCCTATCAACGCCCCAATATAATTCTTTCTCATAGTAAAAAGCTGAACCAAAATAGTAGCCCTTATCATTTCTTAACTTATTACCTGAGAGTATTTTATTAGCAACTGTAGAGTCTGATGATGGAAATGCTTTACACAAGTTATCAATTGTTTCTAAATCATTAGACCATAATGCAAAGCTTACTTTCGAAGCAATTTCGATAAATTTGTTTGCATCAACTTGACTTAAAATTGAATTTGCCTTGTAAATCAAATCTTTTGATGGATATGATTTTGCTGGAAAAACAATGTCATAGAAAGGTGCTATCCTTTTAACATCTTCGAGGCAGTAATTCCTATATAAAGAGGTTTCATGAACAGCCTCAGGGTTCTCTTCTCCAACTAAAATCGATTTAACACTAATTGCATACGATGACTTGAGTTTTTCGATACATTGAATAGTTAAGTGAGAATATGGATCATCAACTTTATGAAAATATAAAACTTCATGTGGCCTATTTTCTTCTTTTCTTTTTATTTCTGCATTTACTCTGACTGATTTAAAGAGCTTATAACTGGAAGCGTTATTCATAAATTGATTTCTGATCTTTGCAGTAATCGTTCTTTTAGACATATAACTTTTAAAAGCTTTTAACATAATTATCTTATTTAAAGTTTTTTTTACACTATCTTTTTTATCAAAAAATAATACTTAATCTTTTTATAAAGATGATTTAGTATAAGTTATGAGTAATTTAAAGCTAGTAAGTTCATTCTTAAAAATTAGATTGCATAATATAGGCTCCCTACTTTTGAAAACTGCTGCAACATACGCAGTTGGTTGTTTTGCAGCTATCCAACTATCTAGTATTGTTGTTGCTAATGTATCTACAGAAGAGGTTCTTGGATTAACTCCTGAATCATTTATGCAATTACTATTTATAGCTGTTTTGATTGGCTTTCCTGTAGTTTTAATTTCAACATTTATTTACAAAAGAAATTCTTTAAATGCTCCAATAGAAGAATCATATAATGAATTAATTAAAGGCATTTCAAGTCAAAAACCAAAAATTGGAATAATGCCATTTGAAAATTTAAATAATGATGAGGTTATATGGAGTTCTAAATATGACAAAGTAAAGGCAGACATCTTTGATTTGCAGGATGAAATTGTAATAAAAGTCATTACATCTGTAATTGGTGAAATAGAAATAACTAGTCTTAAAAGAGCACATAGAAAGCCTACTGAAGATATGACTTCCTATGAATATACTCTTAAAGGACGTGCTTTGAACCAGAAGTTTGAGAAAGAAGCTAATGATGAGGCATTAATCATGCTTGATGCTGCAATTGAAGCAGATGCTCTAAACCCTCTCCCTCACTCATGGAAGGCTTGCACTTTGGGTCAACGAATGTTCATGGGTTGGGATGATCAAGGGTCAGACACAATGAGCACATTCCTTGAAACTCTTAGTAAAGCTAATGAATTAGATGATAGTAATTGGAACACCAATAGAATACTCGCAGAAGCTCATTTAACTCTAAATGATTTTGAAAAGTTAAAAATATATGCCACAAAAGCTTACAAAGCTAATCCTAGTAACCCGCATGTTTTATCTATATATGGCGATGCTTTATTAAGAAATAATGAGATAGAAAGTGCTATAAAAATATTTGAAAAAATGTATGAGTTAGAGCCAGTTGTTGCGAGTGATATAAATTCAGATAGACCATTACAATCAATCTTTTTCGCTTATTATTTAAATAAAGATTTTGATAAATGTATAGAAATATTTAATGAAATAGAGGAGTTTAATATTAGGACATGGATTTCATTACTAGATATTTACAAAAAGACAGATAGAGATCATTTATCAGAAAACTGGTATGAATTAGGAATGAAGAAATTTAGAGACATCAATTGGAAAAATGAAATTAAATCTTTTCATTTAAGCAACAAAGAGATCAAAGATAATTTTAAAAATATTGCATCCTCCTTAGCTTAATTAGTTTTCACTTCTTATGTTAGAATCTCAAAAAATTATACTAATTAAAACTTATGCTATATAAATCTATATTAGAAACAATTGGTAATACACCAAGCGTTAAAATTAATAATTTGGGGCCTGAGGGAGTTGATATTTACGTAAAACCTGAATATTTCAATCCAGGTAGCTCCGTTAAGGACAGATTGGCCTTAAATATCATAAATGATGGAGAGGCATCTGGTTTATTAAAGCCTGGCCAGACTGTTGTGGAGGCTACCAGTGGGAATACGGGTATTGGTTTAGCTATGGTTTGCGCCTCTAAAAACTACCCTCTCGTAATAACCATGCCTGAAAGTGCTTCCATTGAAAGAAGAAAAATGATGAGATTTCTTGGAGCAAAAGTTATTTTAACTCCTGCTGCTGAAGCAGGTTCAGGAGCTTACATTAAAGCTAGGGAGCTAGCAGAAGCTAATAATTGGTTTTATGCAAAACAGTTTGAAAATACTGCGAATGCTGATATACACGAATCAACAACTGGCCAAGAAATTATAGATGACTTTAAAGACACTGGGCTAGATTATTGGGTTTCAGGATATGGAACAGGCGGAACATTTACTGGAGTTTCAAGAGCATTGAGACATACATTGCCAAATACAAAATTAATTATGGCTGAGCCTGATACAGCACCCCTTATCAAAAATGGTCAAACTCAAAAAAGAAATGATGATGGAACATTTGCATCATCTCATC
>CABWZP010000024.1 GCA_902509965.1 uncultured SAR86 cluster bacterium | reverse complement strand
AATTAAGACAAGCTCAAGATAATATTAAAAATTTTGAGGGCTTTATTAGAAATCATAGTGAAGATAAATTTACTATTGATTGTAAAAATGGAAGTCATATTATTAAGTTTTCGGACACTGAGCTATGTCGTCTGAATCCAAGTTTTGATGATATTTTAAGGATGGGTGAAAATTATGGAAGGCAATGAAATTTTAGCGGTAGTAGATTCTGTATCTAATGAAAAAGGTTTAGAGAAAGATTCAATATTTGAAGCAATTGAGTTAGCTATTGCATCTGCATCTCAAAGACATTTTCATGAAGATGCTGAACTTCATGTAAAGATAGATAGAGTTACAGGTAAATATAATACATATAGAAATTGGATTGTTGCTGATGAGGATGATCCAGAATTTCATATCGAAACTCATATTAAGACCTCTGATTCCGAATTAGAGATTAATGATACATATACAAAAGATATTGATAATGTGAAGTTTGGGAGAATTGAGACTCAAGCAGCGAGACAAGTAATGCTTCAAAAAGTTCGTGAAGCTGAAAGAGAAAAAGTTGTCTCCATGTTTAAAAATCAAAATAATAATCTAGTTAACGGAACTGTAAAAAGGGTTACTAGAGATAATATTATTGTTGATATTAGTTATGATGCTGAGGCTATTTTACCTAGAGATAGACTTATGCCAGGAGAAATATATAAAGTTAATGACAGAATAAGAGCTATTCTTCAAATTCAAGAAGTTGAAGGAAGAGGCGCACAATTAATGCTTAGTAGAATTTGTCCTGAGATGGTTACAGAGTTATTTGGTATTGAGGTTCCTGAAATAAATGAAGATATTATAGAAATTAGAGGTGTAGCCAGAGATGCCGGGTCTAGATCAAAAATAGCTGTAAAAACAAATGATGGCCGCATAGATCCTGTTGGAGCTTGTGTTGGAATGAGAGGTTCACGGGTTCAAGCAGTTTCAGCTGAGCTGGGAAATGAGCGCATAGATATTATAATTTATGATGACAATCCTGCTCAATTGGTCATTAATGCACTTGTTCCAGCAAAAGTTGAATCTATAGTCATGGATGAGGCTTCAAGATCAATGGATATTGCTGTAAATCAAGATAATCTTGCGCTTGCCATAGGATCAAGAGGTCAAAACATCCGTTTAGCTTCTAAATTGGTTGGATGGGACTTAAATATTATTAGCAGTGAAGAAGCAGAGGCTAAAGAAAAAGTTGATCAAACTGAATTCCTTGGGAACATGATGGAGAGCTTAGGTGTTAAAGAGGAAGTGGCGGAAGGGCTGATTAATGCGGGTTTAAATACTTTTGATGATATAGCTTATGCAGATGAATCTGTTCTTTCGGGAATTATTTCAGATGCAAATGAAATGGAAAGAGTAAAATCAACAGCAGAAGATGCTGCATTAATGGAAGCAATGGGTGAAATTTCAGCAGAAGAAGAAGACGCTGAGTCACTTGCTGATTTAGATATTAGTGATGAGAATCTTCTAAAATTATCAGCAAAAGCTATTAAAAATAAAGATGACCTTGCTGAGCTAGCTGTTGATGAGCTTCAGGATATTATTGAAATAAGTAATGAAGATGCTTCCGCGCTTATAATGAAAGCAAGAGAACATTGGTTTAATTAATAGAGGGTATTATTTTGGCTTTAACCGTTAAAGATTTTTCAAAAACCTTAAAAATTTCAGAAGCTGCTTTGCTCGAGAGAATGCAAAATGCTGGTCTTTCTCATAAATCTGGTTCAGATGAGATAACCCCAGCAGATAAATCAGCATTATTAAAATCGCTAAAAAATAGAAAATCACAAACATCTTCAGTTTCATCTGATTCAGGAATAAAAGTTGTGTCTAAAGGTAAGAATATTACTGATGGAGAAGCACCTAAAAGTTATTCAGATAATATAGAGGCTAAAAGGGCTGCGGCATCTGAGCAGCTAAAAGAGCAACAGAAAAAACGTGAAGATCAGATTAAAGAGGCTGCTAGATTAAAGAAAGAAGAAAGAGAGAAACAGATTGCTGCAAAAAAAGCAGCTCCAGTTCAACCTAAGATAAATGTTAAAGATCAATTATCGCGAGCTGCAAAAGAATACAGTAGAAAAGAATTAAAAGTTACTCCAGATGCTGATGCAGAACATCAGTTTGAGGCACCAACTAAAGTAAAATCAAAAAAAGTAGATGTTCCAGAAACAATTCAAGTTGGTGAGCTAGCAAAGCTTATCGCTGTAAAAGGTGGATTAGTTGTTAAAGAATTAATGAGTTTGGGAGTTGTTGCAACTATTAATGATGCTATTGATCAAGAAACAGCAATACTGGTTTTAGAAGAAATGGGTCATGAGGGTATACCATTAAAATCAGAAAATGTTGAAGAAGAGCTGGCAAGTTTAATTACTTACTCTGATGAACTGCAAACAAGAGCACCTGTTGTTACTGTTATGGGTCATGTAGATCATGGTAAAACAACTTTATTAGACTTTATAAGAAAGTCTAAAGTCGTAGATGGAGAGGCTGGTGGAATTACTCAACATATAGGTGCTTACCAAGTTGAAACTTCTAAAGGTTTGATAACTTTTATAGACACTCCTGGTCATGCTGCTTTTTCTTCAATGAGAGCGCGCGGCGCAAATACTACAGATGTAGTAATTTTAGTTGTAGCTGCTAACGATGGAATTATGCCTCAGACTGAAGAGGCAATTAATCATGCTAAAGCCGCTGGTGTATCAATTGTTGTAGCAATAAATAAGATAGATCTCCCAGATACTGACATTGAAAAAATAAAAGGCGATTTGGCTGGTAAAGAACTAACTCCAGAGGACTGGGGTGGAACTATTCAGATGGTTCCAGTATCTGCTTTAACTGGAGAAGGGGTTGATAAACTTCTTGAATCAGTATACTTAGAATCAGAATTATTAGAGTTAAAATCTCACTTTGATGGACCTGCCCAAGGAGTTGTTATTGAGTCTGAATTGGATAAATTTAGGGGAGCAGTTTCAACATTTTTAGTCCAACATGGAACATTAAAAATTGGCGATGTAGTAGCATCGGGAAATTCTGTAGGAAAAATTAAAAGTATCATTAATAGTGATGGAGCTAAGCTCAAAAATGCCGGACCTTCTTTTGCGGTTGAAGTTTTAGGCTTAAATTCAGTTCCAAATGCTGGAGATCAATTCCAAGTAGTCGATAATGAAAAGCAAGCTAGAGAAATAGCTGAATTTAGAATTAACAAAGATAAAGAAAGAAAACAACTTAAGCAAAGAGATGGTAGTTTAAATATATTTGAAACTATGGGCCAAGAGTCTAAAAAAATTCTAAATGTTATAGTTAAAACAGATGTTGTTGGGACTTCAGAAGCAATTGTTGCAGCTCTTAATGAGCTTGGAACAGATCTAGCTAAAGTCAAGATTGTCTCTAGCGGGGTTGGTGGTATCTCAGAGTCAGATGCCAATCTTGCTGTTGCAGTAAACTCTATTATTCTAGGATTTAACGTTAGAGCTGATAATGCTGCTAAAAAAATCATCGAAGACGAATCAGTTGACTTAACTTATCATAGTATTATCTATGAACTGCTTGACGATATTAAAGCAAAATTAAGTGGCTTGTTAGATCCAATAATTAGAGAAGAAATTGTTGGAACTGCTGAGGTTTTAGAAGTCTTCAATTCACCTAAATTTGGACAGATAGCCGGTTGCATGGTTCTTGAGGGCTCAGTATTAAGAAGTAAGCCTGTTAGAGTATTGAGAGATGAAATTGTCATTTTTGAAGGCGAGCTAGATTCTTTAAGAAGATTTAAAGACGATATAGGCGAAGTTAAAAATGGCACTGAGTGTGGAATAGGTATTAAGAATTATAAAGATATAAAGGCTGGAGATAAAATTGAAGTCTTTGATAGAAAAGTAGAGGCTCAGACGCTTTAGATAGTCCATGTCATCTATTAGGGCTCAAAAAGTAAGCGACTTTCTTAGAAAAGAAATATCTTTATTGATCTCATCAGAAATAAATGATCCTCGCTTAAAAAATTTAAATATTACTGCAGTTAAAGTTTCTTCTGATATTAGTCAGGCTATAGTTTTTTACACAATTATTGGCCAAAATGATTCTAATGAAGACATCACCCCAAAAATTCTTGAAAAATTAAGTGGTATGCTCAGATCAAGACTTTCAAAGATTATGAAAATAAGAAGAGTTCCAAAATTGAGTTTTAGATTTGATGAGAGTATCGAATATTCAAGCAATATAGAAGAGCTGCTTAATAAAATAAGATAATGGATGGTTTTCTTTTAATAAGAAAAGCCAAAGGCATTTCATCAAATGGAGTGGTTCAAGAAGTTAAAAAAAGATTTAATTTTAAAAAAGTAGGCCATTTAGGCACACTTGATCCTATGGCAACTGGTTTACTAATCGTTGCAGTCAATAAAGCAACAAAATTTTCATCATACTTTCTTAATGAAATCAAAGCCTATTCTGCTGAAGTTACTCTTGGTGGGACTTCAGATACAGATGATGCTGAAGGTAATATTGTGAATATTACTAAAGATTTACCAGACTCAAAAAAAGTTACCTTATCTTTAAATAGTTTTTTGGGAGAATCATTTCAAAAAGCTCCCTTCTACTCAGCTTTAAAACATAAAGGTAAGCCTCTCTATAAGTATGCTCGCGAAGGTAAGCTAATAGAAAAACCACCAAGAAAAATAAAAATTACTGATATAAGTAATATCTATTACCAAGAACCTTTACTTGAATTTGATATTACTTGCTCTAAAGGTACTTATATAAGATCTATAGCAAGAGATATCGGAAATCTTCTTGATTGTGGAGGATATCTTTCTAAACTTAAAAGAACTCAACAAGGATGTTTTAAAATTAAAAACTCTAATTTAATAAAGGATTTATCAGTTGATCACATAATTTCTATTGAAAGCGCTTTCCCTCAATTTAACTCAATTAAATTAAATGAATCAGAAGAAAGAATATATAAAAATGGTGGAATCGTTAATTCTATAAAAGGAAATGAAGAAATATCAAAAATATATTCTTTTTCAGACAAATTCATGGGATTAGGAGAAATTAACGATTCTGGATTAAAGCTCAAACAGCTTGTTTAATATCTTATTTAGTAATAAGCTACGCGCTCAGACTTTAGATATACGAGGTTTGAATTCAATTAATACATGTATATCAGGGATAAAAAATGGCTCTATTAGCAGAAGAAAAAGCAGGTATTGTTAGTAAGTTTCAAAAAAGTGACACAGACACTGGTTCCCCAGAAGTTCAAATTGCTCTTTTAACTGAAAATATTAATAAACTTCAAGATCACTTTAAAGAACATAAAAAAGATCATCACTCCAGAACTGGTTTGATAAGAATGGTTAATCTAAGAAGAAAGCTTCTTGCTTACTTAAAACGTAAGGATCAAGAAAGTTATCTAAACACTATAAAAGCCCTAAAATTACGCGGATAAAAAATAATAAAAATTAAAAAAGGAATATTGTGGAAAAAAACAAATTAGAAGCTTCAACAGTAGAATTTACCTATGGTAATAAAACTGTAAAATTAGAAACGCATAAAGTAGCAAGACAAACTACAGGTGCAGTATTAGTAACAATAGATGACTTAGTAGTTCTTGCAACGGTAGTTGCAAAGAAGGAAGCAGATCCAAAGAAAGATTTTTTTCCTTTAGCAGTCTTTTATCAGGAGAAATTTTATGCCACTGGAGCTATTCCAGGCGGGTTCTTCAAAAGAGAGGCTCGACCGACAGAAAGAGAAACATTAACTTCAAGACTCATAGATCGTCCAGTAAGACCTTTATTCCCAGAAGGATTTAAAAATGAGGTGCAAGTATTTTGCACAGTTTTATCATCAGGCAAAGACTATAATCCTGACATAGCTGCCATGATAGGCACATCTGCTGCTCTTTGTGTTGCTGGTGTTCCATTTGATGGACCTATGGGAGCAGCGAGAGTTGGTTTTGTAGATGGTAATTATGTCTTAAATCCTTCATATGAAGAGTTAGAAAACTCATTTCTTGATATGGTTGTAGCGGGAACAAAAGAAGCTGTCTTAATGGTTGAATCTGAAGCAAAAGAATTAAGTGAAGACTTAATGCTCGGTGCAGTTTTATTTGCTCATCAAGAAATGCAAGCAGTAATTAAAGGTTGCCAAGAGCTTAAAGATAAAGCTGGAAAAGAGGACTGGGTAGTTGCTGTAGATGAAGAAACTCCTGGTTTCTATTCTGAATTAAAAGATAAGCATACAACTGCAATTGAAGCAGCTTTTAAAATAGTTAACAAATCTGAAAGAACAGAAGCATTGAGTGTTATCAAAAATACCATTGTTGATGAATATGAAGACCTTGATGACATGAAGATGTCAAAAGTTATGGGTGCGTTTAAAAAATTAGAATCAGATGTTGTTAGAAAAAGTATTATTGAGAATAAAACAAGAATTGATGGTAGAGATGAAGATACTGTAAGACCTATTTTTGTTGAAACAGGTATTTTGCCAAAAACTCATGGCTCATCTTTATTTACTAGAGGAGAAACGCAAGCTCTTGTCGTTGCAACTTTAGGTTCTACAAGAGATGCTCAAAGAATCGAGTCTATTGAAGGCCAAGATACTGATCATTTCATGTTGCATTATAATTTCCCAGCATACAGTGTTGGAGAAATTGGCATGCCTATGGGCCCAAAAAGAAGAGAAATTGGTCACGGTAACCTAGCAAAAAGAGCAATTAAAGCTGTATTGCCTGACACAGATGATTTTGGATATACACTAAGAGTTGTATCAGAAATCACTGAATCAAATGGTTCCAGCTCAATGGCAACAGTTTGTGGAACATCATTATCATTAATGGATGCAGGTGTTCCTTTGACTAGTCCAGTTGCTGGAATAGCAATGGGGCTAATAAAAGAAGGCGATGATTTTGCCGTACTTACAGACATTCTTGGTGATGAAGATCATCTTGGTGATATGGACTTTAAAGTTGCCGGAACTGAAACTGGAATAACAGCACTTCAAATGGATATCAAGATACAAGGTATCAATGAAGCTATTATGGAAGTTGCTCTTACTAAAGCAAAAGCAGCAAGAAACCATATTTTAAATGAGATGAATGCGGTTATTAACCAGCCTAAAGAATTATCAGAACATACACCAGCAATGAAGAAGTTTGTCGTACATACTGACAAGATTAAAGAAATTATTGGTAAGGGTGGAGCTGTTATAAAAGGAATGCAGGAAAAAACAGGTGCAACTGTTGATATTAGTGATGACGGGACAGTAGCTGTTTTTGGTCAAACTCAAAGTGCAATGTTAGCAGCCGTAGAAATTATAGAAAGCATTATAGAAGATCCAGAATTAAATAAAGTATATACAGGCACTGTAGTAAAAATTGTTGAATTTGGTGCTTTTGTGAATATTCTTCCTGGAAAGGATGGGTTACTTCATATTTCTGAAATAGCTGAAGAAAGAACTGAAGATGTAAATGCTGTTTTAAAAGAAGGTCAAGAAGTTGAAGTTAAACTTATTGGCTTTGATCGTGGAAAAATGAAATTATCCATGAAAGCATTGCTCAGTAAAGACTAATTGTATAAAAGTCAAATTAAGCAACTAAAATTTATATATAAAATTTGATCCTTTTTCTTATTTATGGTCTTATATAATCTGCAAATCATATATAAAACCTAAATAGGGGGAGTTAATATGGATAATGCATGGAGAATGATAGGCGACTTAGTTAGTAATTTAACTAGTGTCATAGTAGGAATTTTAGGACTAGGGATTGTTGGAAGCTTAGCTTTTGGCGACATGCTAGGACTAGATGTTATTGGTAACATAACTTCACTAGTTGAAAGTTTAGCTACTAATGGCGTTGTTGGACTTCTTGTTCTAGCAGTTCTTATGAGCCTTGTTAAGTAATACTTAACCTTTTGTTAAGAAGAGCTTAGGCTCTTCTTAACATTTTTTAAATAAATGAACTTCAAAATCACGTTAGCAAGCCTTACTACTTTTTTAAATAAGGTAACCAAATTATTAATACCACTTGTCATAGTCTCATTATTACTTGGTATCATCTTTGGACCGACTACTCCATTTGTTGGTGATGTATACAAGAATGTAACAGATATTCTAAATATGTTGGGAGAGGATGCTCTTCTTGCTTTAGTTTCTCTTGTAATAATTCTTGCTTACTTAAAAAAAGACTAAAATAGGCATTTGCTGATTCCATAAAAAAGATACTATCTTTTTTACCAAATAACTACATTTAAATTAAGCTAGATAGCTATATATTATATTGATTTTAATTTGGTGGTTATGGGTGGACTTGAACCACCGACCCCGGCATTATGAATGCCGTGCTCTAACCAGCTGAGCTACATAACCATGCGTAGAATGATAGTTGCTATAATTTCAGAGTCAATATCTTTGTTGAATTAACCTTAGACGTTGAATTTAAAATGAATAACATCTCCATCTTTAACGATATATTCTTTTCCTTCTAAGCGCCACTTGCCGTTCTCTTTAGCACCGGCTTCACCCTTATTTGAAATATAATCGTCAAAGGCAATTACTTCTGCTTTGATAAAACCTCTTTCAAAATCTGTATGAATTACTCCAGCAGCGTTTGGAGCTGAAGCATTTAATGGGATAGTCCAAGCCCTAATTTCTTGAGGACCAGCTGTGAAGTATGTTTGCAGTCCAAGTATTTCGTAGCCTTTAAAAATAACTTTGTTTAATACAGGCTCATCCATGCCCATTAATTCAAGATATTCAATCTTTTCTTCATCTTCCAATAATGCTATTTCTTGTTCAATCTTTATAAAGGTTGGAACAACTTCATGATTTAAATTTTTTGCAAAGTCTTCAAGTCTTTTAAGTAAATCTTTTGAACTTGAATCATCCGATATGTTTGCAATATAAAACATTGGTTTGATTGTTAATAGATGAAGACTCTTAACAAAGACTTTTTCTTCGTCATCAAAACTTTCAAGGGATATAAATTTTCCTGATTCCAATTCTAATTTAATTCTATTTAATATCTCATAATCTTTTTTATTTTGCTGATCAGATGTTTTTAGAAGTTTTTCTGTTTTTATTAAACGTTTTGAAACAGATTCAAGATCAGCAAAAATTAACTCTAGATTAATTATTTCTGCATCTCGAACAGGATCAACAGATCCGTCAACATGAGTGATATTTTGATCATCAAAGCATCTAACTACATGAGCAAGTGCTTGCATTTCTCTTATATTTGATAGAAAGGCATTTCCAAGACCTTCTCCTTGAGATGCTCCTTTAACTAATCCGGCTATATCAACTAAATCTAGTGTAGTAGGTATTATTTTTTTAGAGACTACAATGTTCTGGAGCATATCCAAGCGTTTATCTGGTAATGGGACTATTCCTACGTTCGGTTCTATAGTACAAAATGGAAAATTTTCAGCAGGTATGGCAGATTTAGTTAGAGCATTAAAAAGAGTAGACTTACCTACATTTGGAAGACCAATAATTCCGCATTTAAAACCCATAATTTTTTATGTATGAAGTTGAAGTTGAGCTTCTGAGAATTTTCTTTCACATATAAGTTTAAAAACTTTACTAAGATCGTAAAAACTTTCTTCAATAAGAATTTTATCTTTTGGTTTAGATTTACTTAGAACCCAATTAGTAACATCACTTTTATCTCCTGGATGGCCTATACCAATTCTTATTCTATAAAAATTTTTTGAACCAGTTATTTCAAATATATCTTTAAGTCCGTTATGACCTCCATGACCACCACCAAATTTAATTTTTACTTCTCCTGGATTTAGGTCTAGATCATCATGAAATACAACTAAATCTTCACATGAAATATTCGAATAACGCATTATTTTTTGAATTGTTTTGCCTGTATTATTCACAAAGTTGGTTGGAATAGCCATGATAAAATCACTTTGAGAAGAGTTCGCTATCAGAGCTTCAAGTTTTTCTTTTAAAATAAACTCAAGATTAAGCTCATTACAAATTCTGTTCAACCAATCCTTACCGATATTGTGTTTTGTTTCCTCGTATTTAGCACCAGGGTTACCAATGCCAACAAAACATAATTTAGACACTTTCTAGTCTTCTTCAGATCCTTCAGCAGGACTTTCTGCACCATCAGATGCATTATCAGCACTTTCTTCACCTTCAGATTCATCTGAACCTTCTTCGCCTTCTTCACCCTCAACTTCAACAGGATCTTCTTCAACGGCTTTAGGAGCATTAACTGATACAACCATTTGATCTTGTCCGTCATCTAGTCCAGAAATCTCTGCACCTTCAGGAAGGTCTATTTCAGTCAATCTGATACCTTCGCCAAGAGCAATTTCTGTAACGTCTACTTCTATAGCTTCAGGAATATTACCTGCTAAACAAAGTACCTCAATTTCACGCAATAACTTA
>CABWZP010000023.1 GCA_902509965.1 uncultured SAR86 cluster bacterium | reverse complement strand
GGCAAATAAATACTCAATAGCCGCAGGTATAGCCAAAGCTATGCACAGAGAAGGAGCTGAATTAGCTTTTACTTATCAAAATGAAAGGCTGTTAAAAAACCTGAAGCCAATTGCTGAAGAGTTGAATTCATCAATATTAATTGAAAATGATGTCAGCAGTGATGAATCCATAGAAAAATCATTTGCTGAACTTAAAAGAGTATGGGGTACTTTTGATGGGTTTGTGCACTCAATTGGGTATGCTCCAGCAGATCAACTTGAAGGAAATTTTGTTGATGTAACTACAAGAGAGGGTTTTCAAATAGCGCATGATATAAGTTCTTACAGCTTTACTGCCTTGGCTAAGGCAGCAAAGCCAATGTTAAATGATGGTTCTGCCCTTCTAACCTTATCTTATTTAGGAGCTGTTCAAACCTTACCTAACTACAATGTTATGGGTTTAGCGAAAGCAAGTTTAGAAGCTAATACAAGATTTTTAGCTGCTTCTATGGGTAAAGATAATATAAGAGTCAACGCCATTTCAGCTGGGCCAATCAAAACTCTTGCTGCATCTGGAGTTAAAAACTTTAGAAAAATGCTTACGCAACATTCTGCAAGAGCACCACTTGGCAGAACGGTTACAACTGAAGAAGTAGGCAATGCAGCGGCTTTCTTATGCTCAGATTACGCAAGTGGGATCACAGGTGAAATTACTTATGTTGATGCTGGCTTCAATACAGCTGCAATGCCTCTAGTAGATTTAGAATAAAACATAGTTAATTAATGAAAAATAGACCTGTTGTTATTGGATTAGGTTCCATGCAGCAAACTGGTAATTTTTTAGATCTAGATGAAGCTCTTATCTTAATGGAGCAAGTCACTCAAGCAGCAATTGAAGATACTACCAATAATAATATCTCCAAATATATAGATGAAGTTCAGGTCCCTAAGGGTTATTGGAAATATCGTGATCCTGGAAAATGGATAGCGATAAGAAACGGTTTTCCTAATGCAGAGACAAGTGTAACTAAGATTGGAGTTTTGCAACAAAATCTTATTAATACCGCATGCAAAAAAATAATTTCAGGAAAAATAAGGGCATCATTAATAGTTGGTGGCGAAGCTCGATACAAAAAGATAAGAGCTTTAATTGAAGCTAAAGAATATATTGAAACTGAATTAACTAGAAATCCGGATCATTATGTTAAAGCTAAAGATGATCTACATGTAAAGCAAGAAGAAGAACATTTGGGATTAATGGCTGTTGGCTATTACGCAATACTAGAAAGTGCGTTAAGAGCAAAAAAAACTCTAAGTATTGATGAGCATAAAGAATATCTTGGAAAAATGTACTCTAGATTTTCAAAAATAGCAGCACAGAATCCCGATGGATGGTCGCAAAAAGATTTTCATTGGGAAGAAATTGCTAATGTGACTCAAAAAAATGCCTTACAGGCTCTGCCTTACAATAAATTTCATTGCACTAGTTGGAATGTTAATCAAGCATCTGCAATGATTTTATGTAGTGAAGAAGTAGCAGATGAATTAAATATCCCGTTATCCAAAAGAGTTTATCCACTTGCCTCCTCTGAGACTAATCATATGATTGCAGCAATTCATAGACCAAATCTGACAAAGCCTATTGGGCTTGAGTTGGCAGCAGAATATATCCTAAAAATATGTAATCAAAATAATATAAAACCAAATGCTTTTGAATTATATAGTTGCTTTCCTGTTGCTGTGCAGATGTTTGCTGAGGCTCTTTTCTTGAAAGATAATGAAAACCTTACAGTTACAGGTGGAATGCCTTTTGCAGGTGGTCCTTTAAATAGCTATGTGATTCATTCTACTATAAAGATGTTAACTATCATTCGAAATAACCCAAGTACAGTTGGTTTAGTTACTGGAGTTTCAGGAATGATGACAAAACAATCTTTTGCTTTGTGGGCTAATGATCCTTTAATTAATTTTTCTAGCAAGGACGTTACTAAGGATGCTGAAGCAATAGAAAAACCTGTAGCCATTTCTAAACTGAGTAAGGGTTCTGGGATAATAATTGGTTATACAGTTCTTCCGAAAAATCATAAAGCTGAAGAAAAAGCTGTAATGTATATTGAGGATATTAATGAGAATAGAAAAGTATTAATATCATATGATAAAGATATATTGAATAAAATGAGGGAGGAAGAATGGGTAGGAAAATCAATAAATTTCAAAGGGGATTATTTAGTTTAATATTTTTACTAAATCTTAATAGTCAGGTTTATGCAGAAATATTAGATAAAAGTATCAATAATCATAAAGAGCAATTTGAACAAGTTGCTATGGATTTATGGAACTTTGCAGAATTAGGTTATCAGGAAAACAATAGTGCCGCTCGACTTATTGCTGAGCTTGAAAAAGAGGGATTTACTATTAAAAGCAATCTTGCTGGAATTCCTACTGCCTTTATAGCTGAATATTCTAACGGTGGTCCTGTGATAGGAATACTAGGTGAGTATGACGCTTTACCAGGACTTGCCCAAACATCATCACCATTCAAAGAAATAGAACTTAATGCCACTGGTGCTGGTCAAGCCTGTGGTCACCATTTATTTGGGGCTGGTTCAGCCTGGGCAGCTGTAGTTGTAAAAGAATGGTTAGTTGAAAATAATATTTCAGGAACGATCAGATTTTATGGGACTCCTGCTGAAGAAGGAGGCTCTGGAAAAGTCTATATGGTAAGAGAAGGTTTATTTGATGATGTAGATATTGTTTTACATTGGCATCCAGATGATGTGAACGGAGCAAATGCGATGACAAACAATTCTAATAAATCTGCTAGATTTACATTTAAAGGTATATCAGCTCATGCTGCTGGAGCTCCAGAGCTAGGCAGATCAGCCTTAGACGGAGTTGAATCTATGAATATGATGGTTAATATGATGCGAGAGCATGTACCTCAATCCTCAAGAATACATTATGTCATCACCAAAGGTGGATTAGCTCCAAATGTTGTCCCAGATTTAGCCGAAGTTTATTATTATGTTAGGCATCCTAAAATGCATAAAGTTGAGGAATTATTTCAGAGAGTTGTTAAAACTGCAGAAGGTGCTGCTTTAGGGACTGAGACATCTGTAACCTATGAAGTAATGCATGGAAATTATTCTTTATTACCAAACACAGTTTTACAAAAATTGGTTCATGAAAAATTATCTGAAGCTGGTGGTGTAACTTATTCAGATAAAGAAAATTTGTATGCTAAAGAGATATACAAAACCTTCATGAGTCCTAGATTAGAAATTGGTTCACAAGAAAATATTAGACCTTATAAGGAATCACATAGTTATGGTTCTACCGATGTTGGTGATGTTAGTTGGAATGTTCCAACTGCAGGTTTTAGAGCAGCAACATGGGTTCCTGGAACTGCTGCTCACTCATGGCAAGCTGTTGCATCTGGTGGTACGTCAATTGGATTAAAAGGTACTAAAATGGCTGTAAAAACCTTAAGCACAACTGCTATAGAATTATTTCTAAAGCCTGAGCTAATTAGTGAGGCTAAAAAAGAACTTCACCAAAGAGTTGGGAAGGACTTTGATTACAAACCACTCCTTGGAGATAGGCTTCCACCCTTGGATTATAGGAAGTAGATTATCTTTGAATTGATACAGCTGCGCCTGGTCGCCTTAAATCAGCATATCCATAATTAATTCCATCTTTAATATGGATGCTCTGAGTACTACCCATAGTTTTTTGAGATTCAGGCTGATGACCCATGATTCCTAACTGTCTAGATATATCAGAACTTAATATTGATTCGTGGTCTAATCCTGAATATGGCCAATCCTTATGTATCCTTGGAAGCATAGTTGCTTCACCAATATTTAAATTGAAATCAATAATTCCAGATACTACTCTTAAAACAGCAGCAGGAATAAAAGAACCACCAGGAGAGCCTGTTACTAACGTCAACTCTCCAGATCGATTAAAAACCATTGTTGGAGTCATTGTGCTCATAGGTCGTTTTCCAGCTTCAAACTTATTAGCAGGACTAGCCGCTCTTCCACTGACCGAAGTATCTCCATATCTGTAAGCAAAGTTATTCATTTGATTATTCATTAAAATACCTGTTCCTGGTATCGTTACCCCAGAACCAAATGAATATCCTAGAGTATAAGTATTAGAAACAGCATTGCCCTCTGAATCAATAATTGAATAATGAGTAGTATCTCGACTCTCATTAACAACTGACATAGGTTTAATTTTAGCGCTTGGGGTTGCTGTTTTAAATTTAATATTACTAAGTAGCTCTTTTGTCCGTTTGTTCGAAATTAGCTCTTGAATAGGAACATCATAAAAAGCAGGATCACCAATATAATGAGATCTGTTGTTATGACCTCTTCGTAATGATTCTGCTATCAAGTGATAAGTTCTTGTGGCATTACTGTCAACATCTTTAAATTTATAATTTTCTAAGATATTTAAAGCGGTTAGTAAAACCACTCCTCCACCCGATGGCGGTCCAGGAGCAAAAACTGTATTACCTCTATAAGAAATGGAAATAGGGGCACCTGCATTAACTTTATAATTCTTTAAATCCTCTAAAGTCATAAAGCCATTATTTGCATTCATTGCTTCTACTATTTTTTCTGCAACCTCTCCTTCATAAAAACCTTTGGCGCCACTTTTGGCAATAGCACTCAAAGTTTTGGCTAAATCAGGCCTTTTTATCCAAGATCCTTCAAGAAGAGGATTTCCACCTCTAAAATAAATTTTTGTAGATTCAGAATCTGCTAATAATTGAGGAGTGCTTTCAATTGCTTTAGATAAATCATATGAAACTTCTATACCCTCTTGAGCTTGCTTAATAACTGGAGCTAAAACTTCAGCAAGGGAAAGTTTTCCAAAATTTTCATGAGCTTCTATTAGCCCGGCTACTGTCCCAGGAACTGCAGAAGCTTTATATCCATATTTTGATTTATCAAAATTAGTTTTTTTATACTCTCTAGGCAAGTCAGTTCCAAATAGATCTTTAATATTTGAATTTAATGGTGAATTGCTTCGATAGTCTATATAAAAAATTTCTTTTTGCTCTTTTAGATAAACAAGCATAAAACCGCCGCCACCTAAATTACCTGCTCTAGGTAAAGTAATGGCTAGAGAGAATCCTACTGCTACGGCTGCATCAACAGCATTGCCTCCTTTATCAAGAATTTCAATACCTATATCAGAGGAAAGTTTATTTTGAGACACCACCATTCCTGAAGAATTAATAACAGGATGAAATGGAGATCTGTAATCTATATAACTTTGCTGCGCTTCAGTGTAATAGCTTAATAATAAAAAGGCTGTTAAAAAAAATCTCATCCGAATATTATAGGCGCTAAAAAGTAAGCAAAGAAAGTAACAACAAATATACCAATAATATTCAATGCTAAGCCAGCTTTCATCATAGTTGCGATATCAAATTTACCTGAGCCATAAACTATAGCATTTGGAGGCGTTGCTACTGGCAGCATAAATGCACAACTTGCAGCTAAAACAACTGGAATAGTCAAAGATATCGGAGCTATATTAAATGCAACTGCAACAGCACCAATTACTGGTAAGAAAGCACTTGTAGTTGCAACATTGCTGGTTATTTCAGTTAAGAAAATGATTAGTGCGGCTATACATAAAATAAGTAATAAAGTCGGTGCATTGCTTAAAACCATTAAGCCTTCACCTATCCATACACCTAAGCCGCTATCATTAATTTGAACAGCTAAAGATAAACCTCCTCCGAATAGAAGCAATAATCCCCATGGAAGTTTAGATGTCTTGTCCCAGGATAAAAGATCGCCTGCTCTAGAAGCTGATGGAGTCATAAACAATAAAATGGCTGCAATAATTGCTATCCCTGCATCAGTTAATCCAGATAAGGCATCTATCTGAATCAGTAATTTACGAAATATCCATGAGCCAGCTGCTAAACCAAAAATAACTAATACTTTTATCTCATCTTTTGTCATTGGACCTAGATCTTTTAGCATTGATTTTAATTTTAATTTTGTTTCAAGTGATGCTGAAAAATTTAAAGGAAAAACAAATTGCGTTAGACTTATCCATGCACCAATAAGCATACAAGCTGCTACTGGAACTCCTAACTTCATCCAGTCAATAAACGAAATATCTAAACCGTATGTTTCTAACATAAAAGCGCTAAATACTATGTTCGGTGCTGTTCCAATTAAAGTAGACATACCTCCAATTGTTGCAGCATATGCAATCCCTATTAAAAGCGCATTATCAAAAAATTTCTTTTCTTGGGGGCTAATATCTGGAATTGTGTTTGAGACAACCCCACAAACAGCAAGACCTATGGGCAGCAACATGAGTGTTACCGAAGTATTCATAACCCACATACTTAGTAAGGCAGCAACGAGCATAAAACCGCCAACAAGTTTAGCTCCGCTAGTACCAACTGCAATAATCATTTTTAAAGCAAGTCGTTTATGAAGCCCAGAATTTTCTATTCCTAATGCAAGGATAAAACCTCCAAGAAAAAGATAAATATTGGGATTTGAAAATGGAAGTGCTGCTGTTTTAAAGTCAGCAATGCCCATTAGTGGAAATAGAGCTAATGGAAGTAATGCTGTTACTGGAACAGGTATTGCTTCAGTAGACCACCATGCTGCCATCAGAATCCCAACTGCAGCAACATACCAAGCAAGCTGACTTAAGCCAGCGGGAACAGGCATTATTAGCATTAATACAAATAAAGCTATGCCAATACCGAAACCTTTCTTTTTAATAGCTGGCATTCATAACCTCTTTTTAATTTATATAAAAAAGGGAGCCTGAGCTCCCTTTAAGTTTATTGTGTATTAAAACTTTTTATAAAGCTCTAATGCATAACTTTTACCATAATCCTGATGCACATCACCGACATAACCCCATGTGTATTCATCAGCTAATGGAGCTCTAGTATCTTCAAGATTTCTAACTTGTCCTTTAATTCTTAATCCATTTTTGAATTTATAGGAAAGACTAAAGTTTAAAGTTAGCATTGATTCAACTAACCACAAGTCACCACAGTTATCTCCAGAATAATCTGCTGTTCCTGAACATGCATAGTTTCCATCAGAAGTCTTTGCATTATCCGTAACACCAGTTTCATAGAATTCTCCAACCATAGTTCCAGTTAAATATGCTGACCAGGAACCATTTCTCCAAGAAAGGCTACCTGTAAATTTATCTTCTGGATAAGCTCTTCTTCCAAAAGTACCAATTAAGTCACCATATCCAGCAGGTGCTATTAATCCTTCTAATTCACCACCAGGTTGAACTGCGTCGATTAACATCTGGCTTTTTGCACCAGGCTCTTGTAAAAACTCATCATAAGAGACCATAGTAAATTTAGCTCCAAAGTCACCTACATCAGTATCTCTAGAATAAACAACTGAAATATCTGTACCAGCTAGATTTCTATCATCTAAATTGACATATGTGTCCATGACTCTTATTACCTGGCCTGCTTCACATAGATCAGGACTCCAGGTTAATGGGTTTCCGTCACTATCTTCAGCGCCCTGGAAAGGACCACGAACCACTAAAGGATTTCCAACACATTCATTGACTCCACCTTGAGCACGGATAAGCGTATCAAGAAGCATATGATTTCTTTCACCAAAAAGACCAATTGTATTTTCAACATCAATAGACCATTTATCCCAAGTAATAATCAATCCATCTAATAATGGAAATTGCTCTCCTGGCATCAAAATTACACCAATAGAAGCATTTGTTGATTCTTCTGATTTTAAATCCTTATTACCTTGAGCAACCCTTTGGATTGAATAATTATTGTAGTTTTCTCCAACTGAATATGTATATAAAGGGTCCTCTTGTGTATTACTTCTTGCAATAAGGCCTTCATTTACAGTTATTAGATTAGGAGCTCTAAAAGATGTTGATGTAGATGCTCTTAATTTAATTTGCTCAATAGGTTGATAACCTACAGCAAATTTTCCAACAACAGAACTCTCATCAATATCACCAAAATTCTCACCTCTCACAGCAAACTGGGCATCCATATTTTCCATTAATGGTATCTGCATTTCCATGAATGCTGAAGTAACTAGTCTTGAACCGCTTGTATTTGGTGAAGGACTAGAGTTAGCTATATTGGAAACATATGGAAAAGTTACACCTTTTACTGTTGACCATGGTATTTCGCCATTAATATTAGGATCTCTTTGATCACTCATTTTCTCACTTCTAATTTCTGTTCCAAATAACATAGCTACATCTCCTGCAGGCATGCTAAATACATTTGGATTAGAGAATTTCAGATCCCACATGTATAGAGAAGAAGTATTATTTCTAAATATAGTAGTCATAAATGCATCTTCGTTACAATTAACAGTAGCACAGAAAGGATTGTATGCATCAGGTGTATCCAGAGCTAAAGCTGCATCGAGCATATTCATGTTAACCCTTCCATAGTTATCCATTTCTGAGTTTGCTTTTGACCATACAACTCCTGTATCCCAATCCCAATCTCCTCTTGTTCCTCTCCAACCTTTAACTAATCTAAAAGTTTCTCTGGTTGAGTCATAGCCTCTAGGAGTGTTAAATCTAAAGTATCTTGCATATAAAACATCACCCTCTTTATCTACGAACTTATCGCCGTTCGGCCTTACTAGCTGGTTTAACCAATAGTTAGTTGCAGGTATGACAAAAGGTTGAGTTCCTCCACCATTTTTAGTAGATGAACCAGATCCTAGAACTGTACCAGGGTATAAAGTACGATTAGCCTCTGACATATATATGCCAATTTCTGCATATGACTCAGTTCCACTAGCAAGCTCTTTATTAATGAAGATCATTACATTATCACGTGTAAGTTTTCCTCTTTTATCCATAGTTTCACCATAATTAACTCTATTGTCAGCTCTTATAGATGAAGAATCATACAAACACATGTGGTCTTGACCAGCTATGTTGTATAAGTTTGAAGAGGAGTTGCTTGTACAGTTAGAATCATCAGCTCTGTATATACTAAAGATATTTGAACCTTCATAAAATTGAGCCCATGGGCTTGAAGAGCTTTGGTTTCTCCAAGTAGTATCATTGAATTCGCCTAATCCACCTTCGTCAGGAGAAGGTAAAAATCTTCTAAGGTCACCATTTGCCCATTTAGGATCTTCGGTAGCTTTAATTCTTCCTCTATCATAATGGTCGAAATAAACAGATACATTAGTACCATTAGCAAAATCTTTACCCCATTGGATACTTGCCTTGTTATCATTTGCAGCAAAACTATCGTACCAATTTGTTCTTAATCTTACTGTGGTGCCTTCAAAATCTTTCTTTAAAACTGTATTAATTACTCCAGCAACAGCGTCAGCTCCGTAAATGGCTGATGCACCATCGCGAAGTATTTCAACTCTTTCAGCACCATATACTGGAATTACATTTGAATTGGCACTAGTGACAGGAACATAACTTCCTCCAACCCACTCAGTAGCATATCCAGGAGAATTAATAATTCTTCTTCCATTTAATAGAGTAACTGTATTACCTGTTCCAATATTTCTTAAATCAAGGGCACCTACATCCCCTCTATTGGCATTGTATCCACCATTAAAATCAGTTTGGTTGAAATTATTACTTCCATTTTCAGCAATAGCTTGAAACAACTCTTCACCAGATTCTATTCCTAGATTTTCTATATCATCAGAAGTTATTACAGAAACAGGCAGCGCACCTGTTATTTTAGCTCCTTTAATCTGTGAGCCAACGATTGTAATTTCTTCAACTTCCGCAGAAGTATCTGCATCTTGAGCAAGAATATTAAAAGATAATACCGCTGGTATTAAAAGTAAATATTTAGAATAATTCATGTTTAAGTTCCCCATAAAAAATGAATATGTAAGCATATAGCTTAAGTTGAGATAAATTGTATCTAGTTTTACCTGTTTTGGGAAGTTTTAGCCATACGAAAAAATTCTAACTTAATCAAGTTTTAAGAGAGAAAATCTATAGCTTTTTTAAGCAAATAAATAGATTTATTTTTACCCATTAGTTTTATGGTTAAACCAAGCGATGGCGATTGAGTTGAGCCAGTTAAAGCAATCCTAATGGGCTGATTCATCTTAGGTGTTGGCAATTCTAACTTTTCTTGCAATTTAGCTAAATGTTTATCTATTTCAGCTTCATTCCATACCTCAAGATTATCAAGCATCTCTAAAACTAAGCTTAATGTTCTCTCAGATCCTGTTAAGAATTTTTTAACACCCTTTTCATCATATTCCTTGAAATTTCCTATGTATGGAACAAGTGATTGAGCTATGAGTTTTAAATTGGGTTTTACAGATCTCATGGATTCAATAAGCTCATCGAGTTGATTGTAATCTGAGTAGTCAATATTTAGATTATCAATGTGAGGTAAAAGAATTTTTTTAAAAGAAGTTTGATCTAGTTGACTTAAATGTTGAGAATTTATCCAATCTAATTTAGTAAGATCAAAAATAGCACCTGCTTTTTGAACTTCTTTAAAATCAAAATCTCTAACAAGCTCCTCTAGATTGAAGACTTCATTTTTGCCACCGGACCATCCAAGTCTAGCTAGTGTATTTATAATAGCAACATCCAGATAACCCTCCGCTTGATACTCATCTAGACTAGTAGCTGCATGACGTTTTGATAATCTTTTTTTATCCTCTCCAAGCACCAATGGAAGATGCGCATATTCGAGAGGTGCATAGCCAAGAGCTTGCTGAATATGAATTTGTCTTGGAGTGTTGCTGATATGGTCCTCTCCCCTAATTACTGTTGTTACTTTTTGTTCGTAATCATCAACAACATTACACAAATGATAAGTCGGGGTACCATCACTCCTCATAAGAATAAGATCATCAAGCTCATTGTTTTGAAATTTTATTTCACCTCTAATTAAATCATTTACTGTAATTTCTCCATTTTCTGGCGTTGCTAACCTTAGAACTGTTTTATCAGAACGCTTTAACCCGAGATTTCGACTTCTGCCATCATACATAGGTTTTTTACCAGCTGCGCTTTGTTCATTGCGCATGATCTCCAAAGTCTCTGGAGAGCAGTCACACCAATAGGCATTTCCTGATTCGATTAATTTCTCGGCAGCATTTGTATATATCTCATTTCTATTTGATTGGTGAATAGGCTCTTTATCTGGCGATAATCCAATAGAGTTTAAATTATCTAGAATATTTTTTTCATATTCTTTAGTGGATCTTTCTCTATCAGTGTCTTCAATCCTTATTAAAAATAGTCCATTATTTTGTTTGGCATAGACATAATTAAATAAAGCAGTTCTTACTCCGCCTATATGGAGAGTTCCTGTTGGGCTAGGAGCAAAACGAGTAATAGTGGTCATAAATAATTATTCCAAATAGTTTCTATATTATTTTTTTCTTTGATCTCTTCAAGTCTTTTTTGATGAGCTTTAATATCAGATTTACTAGCAGAGACTTTAACAAATTTTAAGCCTTCGAGTGATACACTTGATTGCATTTCTCTCGAGGATTTAGATGCACTTAGTGTATTATCTGAAAATTCAAACTTACTCTGTCCGCCTGTTAAATAAATATAAACATCAGCTAAAATGTTTGCATCTAATAATGCTCCATGAAAACTTCTATCGTAACCAGACACTTCAAATCTATTAGCCAATGCATCCAAGGAATTTCTTTGACCTGGAAATTTATTCCTTGCTATTACAAGAGAATCTTCTATTTCACAAATATCTTCTAGTTTTGG
>CABWZP010000022.1 GCA_902509965.1 uncultured SAR86 cluster bacterium | reverse complement strand
ACTGCTGCACAGCTTTCAAGTATCTATAAAATTGTAGCGCTAAGATTTGAAGGTGTATTTCAGTATGGAGCTTTATTTATATTCTTCTTTTTAATTGTTCTTGCATTATCAAAAATTGGTAATAAAACGATAAGAGTTGCAAATATATCTGAGTATTCCTTTATATCCTGGTCATCAATGTTATTTGCTTCAGGGATGGGAGCAACAATTCTTTATTGGTCCCCTATTGAGTGGTCAGCCTATTACAATACACCCCCTTTTGGCTTAGAGATAGGTTCTGATGAAGCAATAAAGGTTATTAATACATATACATCATTTCATTGGGGGTTTAGTGGTTGGGCTATATATGCTCTCCCAGCTGTAGCTTTTGCTATTGCGTCAACTCGTAATTCATCAACCCCCTTAACTTTTGGATCAATTTTAGTCAAAGATAGTGTTCCATTTAGTAGAGTTTTAAAATCTATTTTAGATATGTTTTTTATTTTTGGGATACTTGCCGGAGCTGGGGTTGGACTTGGTTTGTCATTTCCATTAATTGCAGAAATTATTGCCTCACTTCTTGGAATTTCATCCTCATTAGTTCTAGAAATGCTAATTCTTTTAATATGTCTTTGTATTATTACAACAAGTGCTTATTTAGGAATAACTAAAGGAATTAAGAGGCTTAGTAATATAAATATAGGATTGCTTGGTTTTCTTCTATTATTTGTTTTTATTGTGGGACCAACGTCGTATATTCTCTCAAATAGTCTAGAGGTGTTAGTAACATATACCCAGAAATTCATTGCCATGAGCACTTATGTAGGAAATCAATTTGTTCAAGATTGGACTGTATTTTATTGGGCATGGTGGTTAGCTCTTGCGCCGTACCTAGGAGTATTTTTTGTTAATATTTCTAATGGAAAAACAATTAGACAGCTCATTTTAGGGACTATATTTATTGGTGGTTTTGGAAGTGTTTTACATTTTTTAATACTAGGTAATTATTCCCTGCACCTATTTGAATCAAATGCTTTAGATGTCCCTGCTCTGTATGCAACAGAAAAACCAACTAGGGTAATTGTAGATGTAATTTCAACATTACCCTTGAGTTACTTAATGCTATTTATTTATGGAGCTATTTCGGTAATTTTCTTATGCACCACATATGATTCATGTGCATATATTCTATCCAAAACGGCAATGAGAAGATCTGATATGCAGCCTTCAAAAATCCTAAGAATAGTTTTTTCAATTTTACTAGTTATCCAACCAGCAATTCTTATGTTTCTTGGCGGAGTAAATACTGTAAAATGGATGCTAGTTATAACTGCAATTCCATTACTATTTATTAATATTTTATTAATTATTTATATCTTTAAAAATGTACAAAAAATCTAATAATTCAAATTACTATTTACATAATTTTTCTTCAATTGATTATTCTAAAGATTCTGTACTTATGGTTCCTGGTGCTGGAATGGATCATAGAATTGTAAGAGATATTAAATTAGATGCATCAAAGTTTAATGAGACTCTGGCTATTGACCTCCCTCATCACGGCTATTCAACAGGACCCAAACTTTCATCAATAGAAGATTATGCATCTGGTATTGAAGAGGTCTTAGATGACATGGATCTCTCTAAATTTCATTTATGCGGACATAGTATGGGTGGATTAATAGCTTTAAGGTTAGCTTTTAACAAAAGACTGCAATTTAAAACTGTCAATATTTTAAATGCTTCATGTCCAATGTTTGTAGGTGGTGCATTGCTAGATGATTCCAGAAAAAATCTAGATTCAGCAATGGACATGCTTACAACATATGGAGTTAATCAGCCCCCTAAAGCTAAAGCTTCAGGACCAATGTTTGGGACTATGGGATCAGGTTTTTATCAAAAAAAATCTGATTTAATTAATACCCCTTATGGAAGTAAAAAAATTGTTGATAAATTAGATGATGAAGTTGATTTATACGCTTTAAAGAAGCTTTTTAATCAAATAACAAAAGATATTCTTAATAACGATTTAACTGCATGCAAAAATTTTTCAGTTAGTGAGGAAGAAATTAGTAGCTATGAAAAACAAATAAATTTTGTTTTGGGTGAAAAGGATAAGCTTATACCTCTAAAGTATGTCGAAAAGTTCTGTGAGGGATTAAAAAAATCAGAAATATTGATACTAGAGAATTTAAGTCACTTCACATTCTACGAAGATCCTACCAAGCTCTCAACCGAGCTTGGTAAGTTATTATCTAAATAGTTATCTTAGAATCTATATCTTAGTCTCAAACCTATAGTTCTTGGTTTGCTTCCTGTTCTTCGAACATCACCAAAGTCGTCATATATTCCAAGTGTAGGATCAGCATCATGAACATTTTCTAGATAAACTTCCACAGAACTATTTTGGAGGAATCCAAATAAATCATCAGCATCGGAGCTTCCTTTACTAGAAGGATTAACACCAAATCTTAAGTTTGCTAATGAATATGATGCATTAGTATCGGTATTCGCAGATGATTGATAGCTTTCTCCAGTGTATGAATGATCATAGCTAACATATGCATCTCTATTTCTAATGACAAAATCCTTATTCATTGACATTACAAATTGCTCAGTTGGAACATAAGCCAATTGATTTCCTTTTGGAGTCGATAGTTCTCCTTGGAGGTCATATATATCTTCTTTAAACTCAGGATCGGTTAAAGCAATCATTAAGGAGGCGCTGAAGCTGTCTGAGATATTAAAATAACTTTCAAGCTCTAGACCTGATATGGTTGCTTGTCCAACGTTTTGAACAAAAGCTACTGTTAGCAGATCATATATGTAACTAGTAGACTGAAAATCGTCCCAATTCATGGTATGGAAATTACCATTTAGCACAATTTTTCCATCAGCTAATGTTGATTTAAAGCCTGCCTCAAAATTAGTTAAAGTATCTGAATCATAGGTCGCAGGAACTATTCCTGATTCACGCGCTTTCCTATTGAGCCTATTTGTTCCACTTGGTCTAAAGCCCTCAGAGTAAGTTGCATAAAGCAGTACGTCATCATTTAACGTGTGTGCAATATTAATTTTTGGTGAAACATCAGAAAAGTCTTTTGAATACTTCTCAGTTCTTCCCGCTGCCCAAGACAATACAGGATGGTCTTCGTAATAACCCATATAACCATCTTTAGCATCAAAGTCAGCTTGATTCTCATAAGCACGTAAGCCGACAGTCAAGTCTGTCTTGTCATTAATTGGCCAAGTTCCCTCACCAAAAATAGCTTTTTGGCTATCTTCCCTAACATTATCTTGCTTCCACCATCTTCCTGGAACAGCTGTTAATGATGTTGAGATAGCAGGCATATTGTAGGTCGTTGAATAAGCTAACTCTTGATCTTCGATAAAGACACCTAAAATCCATCTGAAACCAGAATCGTTAGTTGATTGCATTCTAAATTCTGTACTTTGTCTATCGTATTGATCATTTTCAACATAAAACATTCTTGCATCCGTGGAAGCATAGTAATCATAGTCATAAGCATAAGCAGTATAAGAATCGTAGTAATTTGTATAGACATAATTTGTATAGTCATATGTATAGTCTATTTCACGATCAAATATTGATGTATTGAATGTAAATTCAACATCATCAGATAAATTACCATTAATGGTTAAAGATGTTTGAGTGAATTCATCATCAAATGTTTCATCAGCAAACCTAGAGTTTTTTCTAGCACCTTCTGCTACATCTGTTTCCCATGATCCATTTGAAAATGATTCATGACTTAAAAAAGATAAATCAACAGTAGTGCCGCTTTCCATATCATGGCCTAAACGAATTCTATGACCAGATTTATCTATCCAGTTATAATCATCTTCAACATAACTGCTGTTATCAATGGTTGCTCCTGTGTAGTAGAAACTTACAGTTGAAGGAACATTATCTATCCAACCTCCATTACTAATATCATAAGCGCTGATTCTTAAAGCTGTACTTGTTCCAAGCGGTATGTTTACAAACGTCTCTAGAGATTCATCAGTGGTACCATCATGAATGTCGCCACGTTCAATATCAAAGCCTGCTTCAAAGCCAGAAGGATCAGGTTTATTGGTAATAATTCTTACTGTTCCAGATTGAGATGAAGATCCATATAAAGTTCCTTGAGGACCTTTCAAAATTTCAACCCTGTTTATGTCATAAATGTGTGGATCAGGATTTCCACCGATAGTTGATACTGGTTGCTCATCTATATAGTAAGCAGTCGAAGCTTGAGCTCCTGCTCTATTACCGAAACCACCATCTGAAACACCTCTAATATAAAAATATGAATTTCCTGTTCCGCTTGAATCCATTGTTATGGATGGGGATAAAGCAGCTATATCAGCAAAATCAGTAATATTTTTAGCTTCCAATTCTTCAGCACCAATAGCTTGAACTGCCATAGGAAGATCCTGAATATTAGTTGCCCTTTTTGAGGCTGTAACAATTATCTCTTCGACGTTTGAATCAGCTTCCTCAGCATTAAGTGAATTAATCTGAGAGAAACCCAGACCAATAGATAATGCACCTAAATACGACATTGCATATTTATTATCTTTGAAGATATCTCTTAATAATAAAGTTAATGGATCTGCTTTTTTCTCAAAAAGAGGTTTTAGTAAAATATTGTTCATGCTATCCCCCTAGCAAGGCTTAAATTTTATTTTTTTATGTTTACATTGTAAACTTATACTCAATATTAGCATACGAAATGCTAATTTGAAGAGATTTAAGGGTTTTTTTAAAGGATAGTTAATTAGCAAAAAGCCTATTAAGAAGATATCTTGAGCCTGATATCTTCTTAATTTCTTTACATTCACTATAAATAATTTCAGATTGAATATTAGATCTGCAATAACCTTCATTTGGTGTAATTCCAGGCCAAGCATGTCCAGCTTTTGCATTAATAATTGCAGTTATAGTTACATCATTGTCACAATTATAAAAAAGAGTCTCTGAAGACACAAAAGGAGTAGTTATTTTAGAATTTTGAGTATCTTTACAATTAAATTTTGAAGACCATTCAGATACAGTATTTTTAATAGGCTCATAAAAGTAACCACCAGAGGAATTAATTGATATAGGGGGTACAGATTTATCAAGTAATCCACCATATATTATTAGGCTGATAGGCTTTTCAGGTACGCAACTTAATTTATGTGGCTGCATACCAACAACATTAATTACACCATCAAAAATATCAGGGTACTGACAACCAATTAATTGAGCCATCATCCCTCCATTACTAAGACCCATAACGTAACTCTTACCAATTGAGAACTCTTTCTGAATTTTTAGAGCAATAGTTTTTATAAAATCTGAATCATCAACGCAACTTGTCCAGTAACAAGAATCTTGGTTTTTGCAACTTGGAAAAGGTGGAGCACTTTGTGAGCTATCTGCGCACATTTTTACTTTTTTGTTATTAGCAATTAATGGTCCTAAGTGATTCCATGAACTTGAATATGCTGTTTGAGTAATTGGTGAGCCTTTAGGATCAGTGGTTTGATAACTTGGATAGAAGTATTTGCCCTGTGGGTATGCAACAATTAATCCTTGCTCTTCTGCATACAAATTGAAGCCACCAGTTGTTTCTTTTTCAAAGCCTGATGCAGATCCCGAAAATCCATGAAGTCCAATGACCAATTTATAAGATTCTTTTTGAACTGTTGGAATGAAGAGTAAATATGATCTCTCTTCGCCTGCATGACTAATAGTAATTCTTTCCATACTATTAATAAGAGGAGCAAAAATTAAAAATATATAAAAAAATAATTTCATGAGTTTAGGAATTTTATTATATTAGTAAAAGCTGAATCATTTTTTATTTCATTTAAAATTTCATGGCGCAATTCTGATAATAAGACAAGCTCAACTGACTTATTATATTGACCTAAAAAAGTGTGTAGATTCTCAACACCCTTTCCATTCTCTCCAACTGGGTCTTTGGAGCCAGCTATTAATAAAATTGGTAAATTATTATCAATTGTTAACATTTGCTGATGAGAGAAAGCTTTAATTACTCCGCTAGCTAAATCTTCATACATTTGGTTTGTTGGAACAAAGCCACATAAAGGATCGTTAATATAAGCATCAACGCTTTCATGATTATTAGATAACCAATCATGAGTTGTTCGATTGGGTTTAAATTGGGCATTAAATTGTTTTGTAGTTAATGAATCAGAAAAATAGCTTGGGCTTTTTGATCCCTTAAAAAATTTAATGATTTTAATTATAAATTTTTGCAGGAAAAGTTTTGTCACTGATAATTTAGAGGACGCTGATAAAATTACCTTGGTAGGATAAATATCTCTTTGTAGGAGTGCAAGGCTCAACCAAGTCCCCATGCTATGTGCCAAAATGTAATGAGGTAGATCTGTATATGTTTTTTGTATTTTCTTAAAAGAAGTTTCCATATTATCTACAACAAGATTCCAACCTTCATTTTCAGCAAAAAAACCAGGCAGTGCTCCTGATTCAATCCAGTTACCATGCCCAATGTGATCAATTCCTACAACATGATAGCCAATTGAATTAAAGTATTTAGTGGTTTCCTTATATCGTCCGAAATGCTCTGCTAACCCATGGTAAATATGAACAACACCCAATGGAGCATTTAATGAATTAGATTCTGATATAAAAATCTTTAAAGATTCATTATTTGAAGTTTCGACTGTAATAAATTTCATAAACGTTTAAAATATTATGACTTAATTTTAAATTATATGGAAAATATTTATATTGCTGGAACAGGCTATTGGAAAGGAGACGAAGTTGTTACTAATGATGAGATAGTAACTTCATTTAATAGTTATGTGGAACGTTTTAATGATCAAAATAGTCAAGCAATTGAAGCTGGGACTATGGAACCTCTTGGACCCTCCTCTGTTGAATTTATTGAAAAAGCTTCTGGTATAAAAACTAGATATTTAATTGATAAAAAAAATTGCTTAGATATTGATGTAATGAGGCCTATTTTACGGGAAGAAAGTTCAGAGAATGTCTCAATTCTTGCAGAAATGAGTATTCATGCTGCAAAAGAAGCTATTGAGCAGGCAGGTATAGAAACTAAAGATATTGATGCTGTAATACTTGGAACATCGCATTCTGCTAGAAATTATCCTGCTGTTGCATGTGAGGTAATGGATGAGCTTGGTATAGAGGGTTATGGTTACGACATGCTGATCGGATGCTCCTCTACAACATTTGCAATTAGTAATGCTTACAGTGATATAGCTTCAGGCCTAGCAAACACTATCTTAGTTATTAACCCTGAATTAACCTCGCCCCATAATGACTTTACATTAAGAGATAGTCATTTTATTTTTGGTGATGCTTGTGTAGCAACAGTTGTTCAAAAAGATTCATTATCAAAAAATAGAGTAAAAATTAAAGATAGGAAGTTAGTAACACAATTTTCAAATAATATTCGAAGTGACTTCAGTTACTTAAACAGAGTTGAAGAGAGCCCTAGAGATGAAAGTGATTTATTTTTTAAGCAGAATGGTAAAAGTGTTTTTAAAGAAGTTTGTCCAATGGTAGCTAAACTAATATCTGAGCAACTAATAGATGCTGGACTTGATGCGTCTGATATATCGCAGTTCTGGCTCCATCAGGCTAACTCTAATATGTGTAGATTTATAATGACTAAAATATTAGGTACTGATGATTTTGATGCAGATAGAGCGCCAATGATTTTAAGTGAATTTGGCAATGTGGCATCAGCTGGATCTTTGCTATCTTTTCACCTAAACAATAAGTTAGAAAATGGAGATAAAGGAATTATCTGTTCTTTTGGGGCTGGTTACTCTATTTGCTCACTAATAATTGAAAAGGAATAAATTTTAAATTCTTTTAAACACAAATAATAATATATATTTATAATACCCACATGGCAGAATATGACGCATTAATAGTTTTTTTATTATCAGCAGTTTTGATGATATTTTATATTTATATTGAAGCAAGACCAAAGGGTTCAAATTTTATCGGAAACGTAAAAAGTACTATTTCTAGATTTTTTAGAAAACGTTAATTGTTTCTTTTAAATAATAAATACTCAGTTTTTTTATTTGCTCTAGCTGCACTAATACTTGGGAGTTTTGCTTCTGCAAGTGCTTCAAATGATGTGTGGTATCAATCCCTACTAAAATCTAATTTAAATCCGCCTGGTTATGTTTTTGGAATAGTCTGGCCTATTCTTTTTTTCTTAATGTCTGTTTCAGCTTTTAGAACTTATTCGGCTACCAAATTAAGTTTTTTTGTACAGTTGGTATTTAATGCTTCATGGTCTTGGATATTCTTTTTCTTCCAGATGCCATTTTTAGCTCTTTTAAATATATGGCTTCTAATCTATTTGAATATTCTGCTTTTAAATTCATTACATAAATTAGATATGCTCGCATGGATAATATACATTCCATATATTATTTGGCTGCTTTTTGCTTCTTATTTAAATTTATTTATTGTACTTAACAATTAAAGAAAACATCCAACAACCAAACCTGTCATGCAGGATGCAAGTGTTGCTGCTATAAGAGCCTTAAATGATACATCTATAAAGTCTTGCTTTCGTTCTGGTGCCATAGCCCCAAGACCAGATATTAAAATTCCAACGGAAGATAAATTAGCAAATCCACATAGCCCATAGAAAGTTATTAGCTTGGATTTATCTGAAAGCATACCATCATCAAGGCTTGCTAAAGCTGGATATGCTATGAATTCGTTCAAAGCTGTTTTAATTCCAAGGAGTTCACCTGAGATAACAGCTTCATTCCAAGGAATACCCATTAACCATGCAATTGGTGCAAATAAATATCCTAAAATAATTTCTATAGACAGGTCAGTTCCAAATTGGAGGCCAATAAGAGCTAAAAAAGAATTCACTATATAAACTAATGCAAGAACTGTTATTAAGATTGTCCCAACGCTTACAGCTATACTTGTACCGTCAGAAGTTCCTCTTGTGATAGCATCCATAGTGCTTTTATAAATCTTAGGAGTTTTACTTTCATCAAAATCTGTAATGGAATTAGAGGGAATCATGATATTTGAATACATGATTGCAGCTGGAACAGAGAGAACAGATGCAGTAATAAAATGTTGAATTAAGTTTTCATCAGCAAAGGAAATCTCAAGAATACTTATTAAAGCAACCATTACAGAACCAGCAACAGTAGCCATTCCAGCAGTCATTAATATTAAAATTTCTTTTTTAGTAAGTGTATTTAAATAAGGCCGAATTAATAAAGGCGCTTCAACTTGACCAATAAAAACATTGGCTGCTGCACCCAAACCTACAGGACCACCTATATTAAATAGCTTTTGGCAGGCTTTAGAAAGCATGTTAACAATAAATGGTAGTACTCCCCAGTACCATAAAATTGCAGAAATACAGGACATAACAATAATATAAGGCAAAACTCCAAAAGCAAATGTTTCTAATAAAGATCTGTATGGAGAACCGCCTTCTATGGGAGCAAAACCAAACACAAAGCTAGCACCCTCTTGCGTAGCCTGTTGAAGTATAAACACACCATTACCTAAAATTTCAAATGCAGTGATAACAAAAGGCACTTTGAGTAATATCAAAGCTAGAAATAATTGGGCTAAAATTCCATAAAAAATATATTTAAAACTAATTTCTTTAAAGTTATCTGAAAAAGGAATGGCAAGAGCTACTAGTCCTACGAAACCAATAATGATATGAAAGAAATAAGATAAATCCATAACTTAGTATAACTTAATAGCTTTTAATCTTTCATTTAAAAAATCGTCAGCTAATACACCTTCATCATCTTCATTAAAAATCGATTTAAGGGTGATATTTGGAGCTGGATGAAGAAAAAATGGCATGCTGTATCGTGATTTTGATCTTGAATTGGTGTAATTGATAACTCTATGCGTGGTGCTTAAAAGTATGCCATCTGTTACCAACTGCATCATGTCTCCAATATTGCAAACTATTGCATTTGATGATGCCTTAATTGGAATCCATTCACCATTTTTTGATTTAACCTCTAAGCCAGACTCTTCCGCTCCTACTAAAAGAGTAATTAGATTAATATCCTCATGAGCTCTAGCGCGTAAATTATTAGAATCATTGGTAACAGGTGGGTAATGAATAAGTCTTAAGAGTGAGTTGCCTTTTATGGTCCAAGAATCAAAGAAGTTAGCTTCCTTATTTAATAATAAAGCAATTATTTTAAGAACATTCATCCCCAGTTTATTAATTGCATTAAATAATTGATCAAAATTATCATTAAATCCAACAATTTCATTTACATTTATATTTGTATGAATTCTTGAATCATAACTAGAGTCAATATTAGGTCCGTGGTGCCAAAATTCTTTTTGATCAGGCGTTACCTCTCCTAATGCAGTTTCTTTCCCAAAGGGAGTATAGCCTCTTGCGCCAGCATTTTGAGGAAACGCATATTTTGATTTTTCTTCTACAGGTAAATCAAAGAATTTTTTAGAATATGCATAGCTATTTTTTAATAATTCTGTATCAAGTCCATGATCGATGATGCTAAAAAAACCATACTCGGTTAATGCATTTTTAAGCTCTTTTAAGGCTTCTTTATTACCATCTTTAATATCAAGATATGATAATTCAGGTATTAATTGTTTCGACATCTTTTTATTTTATCAAAAAAAAGGGCAGTGAACTGCCCTTTTTAATCAACTTATTAATTTTAGAATTTATAAGCAAATCCTAATTGCATTCTATAGCGTGAGCTATAAGTATCTGTACTTGGACCTCTATCATCAATGCCTGTAATGATAATTTGACCAGCTGAATTAAATCCATCTGATTCAAGAAGACCCCTTGATCCATATCTATAGTACTTCTGATGACCTTTATCTTCATCGATAAGGTTCATTAGATTAAGAACATCAAAATATACAAATAGTTTATGGCCATCAACAAATGTTGGAATTTCTTGAGCAATTCTCATATCAAGTTGCTTAGTCCAAGGTAATGTAGTGTGGTTTCTAGGCATAACTCTTCCTTGCCAGCTACCTAGTCCAGCTGTATTAATTGCATTCAATACATCATTTTCTGATACACCGTCATAGACAACATTAGGATCGTTTGCAGTTGGAACATACATTAATGTGCTTCCATCATCCATTCCATTATCAAAACCATCTAGAATATAGCTGAATGGTGATCCTGAATATGCCTTGTAGAAAAGTGAAACCTTTGTAGGCGCTCCTTCAAAGATATTCATAGTTTTATCTAAGCCCATTACAAGTCTATGCTCATTTGACCAATCAGTTGGAGCTGTTGGAACATTCTTAATATCAGCATTTTTCATATAACGTAAGTTAGATGATGCTTGAGAGGAAGTTGCTGACCAGCCGCTAGAAGCTTTCATATTTGTATAACTCATGAAAACGTTCGTGCCATTATCAAAATCTTTATCAAATCCAAAAGTCATTGATTCAGAACTTGTACCTTCAGCATTAGTTATTACTGTATGTCCGTAACCGTTATAGGAAACTATTCCAGTAGGTGATGCTTGATCAACTGTATGAGATGCATCATAGAAACCAATACCTTCTTTTGCGTCATCTCTATTATAGGCAAATCTTAAGTTATAACCTTTAGATGTAACTAGATCTAATTCAATTGTAGTTTTCCAAGTTGAAGGTGTTTCATACTTTGGATCAATTCCTTCTGCTCCACCTGGTGAAACAGATCCAGGAGGAATTAAGCTATAAAGATCAGAGTCTCCATAGAAACATGTTGGGTCTCCAGCAACAGGACATGGAGAATAGTATCTAGCGCCATAAGTAGCCACACCAGTATTAGAGAATGGACTTGCTAACCATACATTTGGAACTCTTCCTGCGAATAGACCAATTCCACCTCTTAACTCAGCAGATACAACTCTATCAGAGTCAGAGAACATCAAATCAGTAGCATCAAGATTAAAACCAACTCTAGGCTGAAGAATTCTTGATTTTGCAGGAGTTGAATTAGAGAAACCTAAAGTCTCTGAAGCGCTAGCATTGTATGCAGGCCCATTATCCATAGCAAATGTGTCTAATCTAACACCAGCTAATATTGTTAATATATCTGATACATACATTTTATCTTGTATGTAAATAGTTTTGAAAGTTCCTGAGAAAGCTGCTGCAGCATCATAAGGATTTCCAGTAGCTGACTGATTAAATCTGAAATAACTAGGAATACCAGCTTCAAAATTATCAACACCTTTAAATTGATATGCTCCATCTTCACGAGAAATAAAGAGGTTACTTACAAATTTATCGATAGTATCGTAGCCCATAGTGATTTCATGATCACCTACAGTTAATACACCTTTAATATTTAAAATTTCATCTGTGGCTGAAGTTTCATTTGCACTTCTATACTTATCTCCTCCTAGGAAGATTGATTCTCTTGAGCCTGAAGTATATCCGCCCATTGAATCAGTAATACGAATTTCAACATGAGGGAAATCTTCACCACCTAAAGCATCTTGGTCATTTGTATACTCAACATCTGAAAATTTTGCTTGAACATAGAAGTTATCAGTTAAGTCTCCGTACCAAGAAAATGTAGTTTTCTCATTTGTAGTTGGATAATTATAGTAATGTGAGCTAAACCTAATATCATAGTTATAAGGTCTAACTGAATTATCCTCTGAGTAACTGTATACATACTCCAACCTATTTCTATCATTCACGATGTAATCTAACTTAGTAAGTTGTTTTTCAGCCATTTCTGGTGGAGGTGAAAAATTTGGTGAACCTGGATCATAGTTGTATA
>CABWZP010000021.1 GCA_902509965.1 uncultured SAR86 cluster bacterium | reverse complement strand
GCATTTAATCCAAATGGGCTTCCTGCAATGAGATCTATCGTCAAACCTATAATAAAACTTGTCAGTGCATATATATTATTAGGCAAACTAAAAACCCAAAAACAAAAAACTAAAAATCCAAGAGAAAAACTTAGATAATAATCAATCATAAAAACATTAATTCTTGAATCAAGGTAATTTACAAAAATAATAGAGGCAAAAATTTTAAATAAATTATTTAAAGTCATTAGGATATATCACCATTACATGGTTTTGAGTTAATGGATTAGCTAGTGACTCTATTTCAAGAATAGTTTGTTTGTTATCAGCAAGTGTAATTGATTTTATATTTCCTATTAATATACCTTCTGGGAAAATTCCGCCCAATCCAGATGAATAAAAGCTGTCGCCTATTGAAAATGATTCTGGCCATAAAGAAGCGTCATATTTACACTCTAAAGTTCGAGGTCTACCTGTCCCATTTGCATTGCAATAAAAATTATTAAGTTTTACAGGCATCGAATGATTGATATCACTTATCAATATAACTTCGCTAACACGCATATTTGAATCTGATATTTGACCTAGTATACCTTCAGCATTAATTACAGTTCCACCTTCTCTAAAGGGGGATAAGTTATTAAAAAGAAAAAGTTTATGGCTATCACAGCATTTGTATAAATTAGTATCAAATGATGAAACTGCTGCTATTTCGTATAAGGAATTAATGGCTGAGCTTTCCGTATAGCTTATCAAGCCCTCGTTATTTTTAAATAATGTTGCTTTGTTTAAGATAAGAAAATTTTCTATTCTGATTGTTTCAAGAGCATCTTCTAGAGATCTATTTAATTTAATTAAATCATTTTTGGATGTTGTTAGATTGTATAAATTGCTTATTGGTTTTAAGAGAATATTTTTTATGAGTAAGTTGCTTGAAAGCAAAGCTGAATTAAAAACATTTTTCGTTGAGGTAAAGGTTTTATATTGCAGATCTAAGTATATAAATAACGATGCTAGTATAAGCAAAACTACATATGCAAACTTAGGTGTATTGCCTGGCGCAATTCTCGCCATCCGGATTACTCAGTCGAAAGCAGGTCTATATTGTATTTATCGATTATTTCTAGAGCTTGACCTCCACCTCTAGCAACACATGTAAGTGGATCTTCGGCAACAATTACTGGAATACCTGTTGAATTTGATATGAGTTTATCTAGGTCTCTCATAAGACCACCTCCGCCAGTTAAAACAATACCTCTTTCAGCTATATCTGCAGCGAGTTCTGGTGGCGATAATTCTAAAGCATTTCTGATAGCTCTAACTATTCCAAGCAAGGGATCTTTCATTGCATCAAATATTTGATCACTATTTAAAGTGAATGTTTCTGGAATACCCTCTGCAAGGTTTCTTCCCGTGACCTGCATTTCTAATTTATCTGATTCTTCAGTGCAGCAGCCGATGGTTTGTTTAATTTTTTCTGCTGTTGACTCCCCAATTACACAACCAAAATTTCTTCTAATCCATGATGTAATAGCTTCATCCATTTTATCTCCACCAAGTTTCACAGATTCAGCATAAACAACTCCGTTTAAAGATAAAATTGCTATTTCAGAGGTCCCTCCTCCAATATCTACAACCATATTGCCACTAGCTTCTTCTACAGGAAGGCCTGCACCTATTGCCGCTGCCATAGGCTCTTCTATTAATTTGACATCTCTAGCTCCTGCCCCAAGAACAGACTCTCTGATTGCTCTTCTTTCAACTTGGGTAGATCTACATGGAACGCAAACAAGAACTCTTGGACTTGGCTTAATAAACCTTTGTTCGTGAACTTTGGCTATAAAATGTTGAAGCATTTTTTCTGTTACTTGGAAATCAGCAATGACACCTTCAGATAATGGACGAATAGCTTTAATATTTCCCGGTGTTCTGCCAAGCATCTTTTTAGCTTCTGTGCCTACAGCAACAACTGTTTTTTGACCTCTCGACTCTCTTATTGCTACAACAGAAGGCTCATTAAGAACAATCCCAACATCCTTTGTGTAAATTAAGGTATTAGCCGTACCTAAGTCTATAGAAAGATCATTAGAGAAATAACCCCTTACCGTTTTAAATAAATTGAAGTCCAATGTAGTTTTCCAAAAAAATAATATTAAAAAAAAATTAGTTGAGTTAATATCTCTCAACTTAATTATAATAATATCCTATATATGGACAAAGAAACAGTTGCAACTATATCTTACTTATCAAGACTAGCTTTTGATAAACAAAATGAAGAAAAAATCACTAGAGATCTTGAAAATATAATTAAATTTGTAGATCAACTAGATAGTATAGATACTTCTGATATTGAACCTCTTAAAAGTCCTCTTGAGAAGACAGCAAAGACGCGAGAAGACAAGATTAGTGCACAAAATAGAAAAGAGCAATTTCTTAAAAATGCTCCAGACGCAAATGATGATTACTTCTTAGTTCCAAGAGTTGTCGAATGAGTATTCAATTTAAAACAATTAAAGAATTGTCTTCTATGCTTCAATCAAAAGAAGTTTCTAATTATGAATTATTACAAGAAACTTTTAAGCTCGTTAAGAGTTACAAACATCTAAATGCATTCATTACATTAAATGAAGAAAACGCACTTAAAAAAGCAAGAAATCTTGATAATAATACTTCTGATCTAAGCTTATCAGGTATACCCATAGCACAAAAAGATTTATTTGTTACAAAAGGTTTGAGAACAACATGTGGATCTAATATGCTTTCAAATTTCATTCCACCTTACTCTGCAACTGTCATAGAAAACTTAGAAAATGCAGGATGCATCTCAATAGGTAAAACTAACATGGATGAATTTGCTATGGGATCATCTAACGAAACAAGTTTTTATGGCAATGTAAATAATCCCTGGGGTGAGAATTTAGTTCCTGGTGGAAGTTCTGGAGGCTCTGCGGCTGTTGTTGCTGCTGGGATAGTTCCAGCAGCTACAGGAACTGATACGGGTGGATCTATAAGACAACCTGCTTCTTTATGCGGTATAACAGGAATAAAACCAACATACGGAAGAATTTCAAGATGGGGAATGATTGCATTTGCGTCAAGTTTAGATCAAGCAGGTCCAATGGCTAGAACTGCTGAAGACTGTGCAATCTTAATGAATGAGATGTGTTCGCACGATAACAAAGATACAACTTCACTCGATGAAACTATTCCTGATTTTACAAAAGATTTAGATGCTCCTGTAAAAGGTTTAAAGATAGGTATAGTCAAAGAGTTTGATTTATCAAAATTAGATTCTAATGTTGTAAAAGTTTTTGAGGATTCTAAAAAACACTATGAATCTCTTGGGGTAGATTTTGTAGAAGTTTCTTTGCCTAATATTAATTTATCAGTGCCAACCTATTACGTTGTAGCTCCTGCAGAATGCTCTTCTAATCTATCAAGATTTGATGGAGTCAAGTTTGGTAAAAGATGTGATGATCCAAAAGATTTAGAAGATCTTTATATTAGGAGTAGGTCTGAAGGATTTGGCGAAGAAGTAAAAAGAAGAATTCTTATTGGTTCTTATGTTCTATCTGCAGGATTTTATGATGCCTATTATAAAAAAGCTCAGCAAGTGAGAAGGCTTATTAAAAATGACTTTGATAATGCTTTTAAACATGTCGATTTAATAATGTCTCCAACAACTCGAGGTACTGCTTTTGAAGCTGGCTCGATGAGTGATCCTATTCAAATGTATCTGGAGGATTTATTTACAGTTCCAGCAAATCTTGCGGGCCTACCAGGAATCTCAATCCCAAGTGGCTATTTAGATAGCAAACCTTTAGGAATTCAATTAATTGGAAATTCATTGCAAGAAAGTCAGCTTTTAAATGTAGCTCATAACTTTCAAATGACTTCTGATTGGCATCTGCGTACTCCACCAACGAGGTCTAAATAATGACTTGGGAAACAGTAATTGGACTGGAGGTTCACGTTCAGCTATCTACTAAAACTAAGCTTTTTTCTGGTGCATCAACAACATTTGGATCTGAACCCAATACGCAAGTAGATTTAATTGACCTAGGTCTACCTGGAGTTCTCCCTGTAGCTAATAAAGAAGCTTTTTATAAAGCTATTCGATTTGGTCTTGCAACTAATGCTGAAATAAATCAAGTATCCATGTTTGATAGAAAAAATTATTTCTATCCAGATTTACCAAAAGGTTATCAAATTACGCAAATGGAAAAACCTATTGTTGGAACCGGTTCAATTCTAATTAATGTAGATGGTGCTGAAAAGCTTATTAATATTACTCGTGCTCATTTAGAAGAAGATGCTGGTAAATCTATTCATGACTTATTTGATGGTGAAACAGGAGTGGACTTAAATAGAGCTGGAACACCATTGTTAGAGATAGTTTCAGAACCCGAAATATCAAATGCGAAAGAAGCTGTTGCCTACTTTAAAGCAATTCATCAACTTGTTACTTTCTTAGATATATGTGATGGAAATATGGCTCAAGGCTCTATGCGCTGTGATGTTAATGTTTCTGTTAAAAAAATTGATGATAAGGCTCTTGGCACTCGTGCTGAGATTAAGAATATAAATTCATTCAAGTTTATTGAAAGAGCTATAAATTTTGAAGTTGCAAGACAAATAAAACGATTAGAAAAAGGTGAAAGTATTATTCAAGAAACAAGGCTATATGACAGTATTAAAAATGAAACAAGGTCAATGCGTTCAAAAGAAGCAGCTAATGATTATAGGTATTTCCCAGAACCAGATTTACTTCCAGTTGTTATTTCAGATAAAGAGCTTGAAGAAATACGAATTACATTGCCGGAATTACCAAAACAAAAAGAAATTAGGTTTATTGAAGAGCATAGCCTAGAAGAATCTGAAGCAAAAATTTTAGCATCTAGCAAAGCAATGGCTAATCTTTTCGAAGATGCGTCCACAAAAACTAAAGATTCTAATCTTATTGCTAAATGGCTTGTTGGAGATGTAAGTGCGCTTCTTAACAAAGAAAATATTAGTATTGAAGAGTCAAATTTATCATCAGTTAATTTTGCTAAGCTAATCGAAAGGATTTCTGATAAAACAATTTCTGGCAAAATAGCTAAATCAGTGCTCGAAGAGATATGGGTATCGGGTAATGATGTTGATTTAATTATTCAGGAAAAAGGTTTAGTGCAAATTCAAGATGAATCAATTTTAGAAGACATTGCTAAAAAAATAATTGAAGACAATCCTGATCAAGTTAATGCTTACAAAGGTGGTAAAGAAAAGCTATTTGGTTTTTTTGTTGGTCAGGTTATGAAAGAGACGCAAGGTAAAGCAAACCCTCAGGGGGTTAACGAGGTTTTAAAGAAACTCCTAGATACTTAATTAAACAACAAACATACTAAGAGTTTCTGCAACAAATGCAGGCTTTTCTACCCCTTTAATCTCCATCGTTACTTCATTTTTAGCTAAAAACTGACCAGGATTCTTTTCAGTGATACTTATACACTTCATTACTATTCTTACTTCTGAATTTACAGGAACTGGGCTTAGGAATCTTACTTTATCCAAGCCATAATTTAATCCCATTTTAGTTCCTTCCAAGATCATCCCTATTTCTTGCTGAAATGGTATCCCAGCTACAAGGGATAAAGAAAGGAATCCATGAGCAATAGTAGATCCAAAAATAGGTTCAGCCTGCTCTGGATCAACATGAATAAATTGATGATCCATAGTCGCTTCAGCAAATTTATTAATTCTATCTTGATCAATAGTTATCCAGTCTGAGGTTCCTACTTCTTTACCAATAATTGAATCTATTTCCGATGATTTTACGATATGTAACATTCTATTTCTCCATGTAGTAATTGTTGTATTCGTCTCTAAGTTCAAATTTCTGAAGTTTTCCAGTAGCTCCATGAGGTAATTCTTTTAAGAAGACAATTTCATCAGGAAGCCACCATTTAGCAACCCTAGACCCAAGAAATTCTAGAATACTTTCTTTTTCAATAGCCTCACCATTATTAGTAACTACAAACAACATTGGTCTTTCATCCCATTTAGGATGAGGGATACCTACAACACAAGCTTCTGCAATATCAGGATGCCCAAAAGCAGCATTTTCAAGATCAATAGAACTTATCCATTCTCCACCAGACTTAATAACATCCTTAGCTCTATCTTTTATAATCATGTAGCCGTCTTGATCAAGAACTGAGATATCTCCAGTATCAAACCATCCGTCTTGATCAACAGCATCTTTTTCTGCTTTAAAGTATTTTTGAAGAATCCAAGGCCCTCTTACCATTAAATGACCTTGAGACTCTCCATCTTTAGGAAGCTCTGCTCCAGAATCATCTACAACTTTAAGCTCAACTCCATAAATTGGTTTTCCTTGCTTTAACTGAATTGCATATTTTTCATCTTTACTCATATTATCCATCTCAGGGGTTGGGACATTTATGGTACCCAGAGGGCTCATCTCTGTCATGCCCCAGGCATGAATAACATTAACATCATGGACTTCATCAAATTCTTGAAGTGTGGGAAGAGAAAGTGCTGAGCCTCCAATGATTGTATTTCTTACTGAAGTTAAAATTTTATTATTATCCCTACAATAAGCAAGTAGACCCATCCAAATAGTAGGGACCCCAAAAGCTAAAGTAACCTTCTCCTTATCAATTAGATCAAATAAAGGCTCGCCTTCCATTTGCATACCGGGCATGACAAGTTTAGATCCATTCATAGGACCATAATAAGGAATACCCCATGCGAGAACATGAAAGAGAGGAACAACCATAAGAATAGATTCGTCAGGCCCTATAGGCATACCAACTAATGATGCTTGTGCGTGCAAAATATTTGATTTATGTGAGTAAAGAACACCTTTTGGGTTTCCAGTTGTTCCAGATGTATAACAAAGACCACATGCAGCATCATCCTCCATTGCAGGCCATACATAATCCTCATCTCCATTATTGATATACTCTTCGTAGGAAACTGCATTTTTTAAACCTGTTTCAGGCATATCTGCTTCATCACAAAGAATAATATATTTCTCAACACACGGAAGTTGGTCTTTGAGACCCTCCATTATTGGTATAAAAGGAACCTCACAAAAAATAATCTTATCATCAGCATGATTAATTATATAAACAGCCTGTTCAGGATGAAGTCTAAAATTTAAGGTATGACAAATTGCACCCATTCCTGAGATGCCATAATACATTTCTAAATGTCTATATGTATTTAGAGCTAATGTAGCAATTACATCACCTTTCTTATAACCATCCTTTTCTAGAGCTGAAGCAAGCTTTCTAGATCTAATACAAACTTCTTCATAATTTGTTCTATGAACATCACCAGAAACCATTCTGCTAATAACTTCTTTTTTTGGATGAAACTCCTTGGCATGCTCAATAATGCTTGCAACATTAGGCGTCCATCTTTGCATATCTCCAATCATATTTATTCCCCAATTTGTATTTTTATAAATTATATAATCAAGCTAATTTTTTGCCTATAGTTATTCTTGGATGAAGTTGATAATCTTTAAAATTCTCAATTTCATGAAAATTACTTAATTCCATAATTTTTTTAACCTCATCAGCCTGATTAAAGCCATGTTCAAACATAAGAATTCCACCAATTTTTAGTTTCTTGTATGCTTGTATTGATATTTTTTTAATATCTGAAAGACCCCTATCTGCAGCAATTAAGGCATTCTTGGGCTCATGAATAAGATCTTTTAAATGTTTATCTGTTGGATCAATGTAAGGAGGGTTTGAAATGACAACATCAAAATCATACACATTTATATCAGACAACCAGTCAGATTGTTTAACATGAAAATTTGTAGCTTGGTGTATATGTTTGTTTTGTGTTGCTACATTTAATGCATCTAGGTACTTATCAACACCTAGAACTATTGATTTAGGGATTTCTAAGGCAATAGAAATTGCTATGCAGCCCGAGCCAGTCCCCAAATCAACTACTTTTAAATCTTTTTTTTGATCATAATTTTTTAAAATATCAATCAAAAGTTCTGTTTCATCTCTGGGAATTAATACTCTATTATCAACATAAAAATTTCTTCCATAAAATTCAGCTTCGTGAAGCATGTATTCAATTGGGATTTTATTTTTAGAAGACTCAATAAAGCCCTCAATTATTTCCATTTCATGATCTAAGATATCGAAATCATCATTTAAGACAATAATAGAATCTGAATATTTCAAAGCTTTTTTTAAAAAAAATCTAAAATTATTACTTATGCCTGGAAAACTTATTTCAAGTTGGCGTATTTTTTCTTTGTATGTATTTAAGGAAGCTGGCAAGAATTAATCTTCTTCAAGCTGCGATAACATTGCCAGTTGATTTTCTGATAGTAAAGCATCGCAAATACTTTTGATATCACCATCCATAATTTGATCTAAATTATGTTGAGTCAATTTAATTCTATGATCTGTCATTCTCCCCTGAGGAAAATTATATGTACGTATCTTCTCGCTTCGGTCTCCAGTTCCAACCAAAACCTTTCTTTCACTAGCAATACTTTCTTGCTGCTCTTCTAATTCTCTTTGCTTTAATTTCGCTCCCAACAATGATAATGCTTTTTCTTTATTCTTATGCTGAGATCTTCCATCCTGACACTCAACAACAAGTCCGCTTGGAATATGAGTTAAGCGAACTGCTGAGTCAGTTTTGTTAACATGCTGCCCCCCTGCTCCAGATGCTCTATAGGTATCTACTCTTAAATCAGATTTAGATATATTTACATCTTGAATCTCTTCAGTTTCAGGGAGAATAGCTACTGTGCATGTTGATGTATGAATTCTTCCTTGAGACTCTGTTTCAGGAACTCTTTGAACTCTGTGCACCCCTGATTCAAACTTCATAACTTTAAATACAGCTTTGCCGGTTAGTTTTGCAACGGCTTCCTTTAAACCACCTTGTTCAGCAGGCCTGGTATTAATTATTTCTATACCCCAGCCCTCCCTCTCTGCAAGCCTGGTATACATCCTAAATAAATCGCCTGCAAAAATTCCTGCTTCATCACCGCCAGCACCTGCACGAATTTCTAAATAAGCAGAACCGTCATCCGCCGAGTCTTTTGGTAAAAGCATAAATTTAAGATCTTTTTCAATCACTTCTGATTCTTGCTGAGATTCATCTAATTCAATTTGAGCAAGTTCTTTTATTTCATCATCCTCTGATTCAAGAAGAGAAGTCGCTCCTTCATTCCTAATTATTGTTTCATTATATTCATCAAATTTTTCAACAATGGGCTTTAGCTCAGAAAATTCTTTATTAAGCTGAGTGTATTTTTCAATATCCTTGACTGTATCTGAGTCAAGTAAAGCATTTTGAATTTCATCAAGTCTTTCTTTAAGTTTTTCGAGTTTTAGCAACATTGAGTTATGCATCTTTTATTAACCCTTTTACTATTTCTCTAATTGCATGGTTGTCAATAATTTTAATATCTGCAATTGATTCAGAAACTCCTTTTTCTTGTGCTTTTTTAATAATTAAACTTGTTAAATCATCATTGGTTTTTACTTGATCTTTTAAGAATAATAAATCTTCATCTGAAAATGATTTTAATAAATCGGCAAGCTTATTTCTTATTAAAGCTCTTTTTAATTTATTGGTAATTTCTTTTTCAGCTAACTCAACTTCATGAACAATAATATTAGATGCTTTTTCAGCCTCAGCAAGTCTTTCGCCAAAATTATCCTTGGTAATTTTTTCAATATCATCTATTGAGAATAGATAGACTTGTTCTAATAGTTTTATCTCAGACTCAATATTTCTTGGGACTGCTAAGTCAATAAATAGCATGGGTTTATTATTTCTTACGTGAAGAGCACTTTCAACTGCACCTTTTCCAATAATTGGGACTGATGTAGTTGCCGAAGCAATAATAATGTCAGCGTCTTCTAAAGCTTTGTGAGCGGAGCTTAGCGGCATGGGCATTACATTATATGTATCTGTAATATTGAGAATCTTAATACTTCTATTTATTGCACTAATATCTTTGATACCAGACTTATATAAACTTTCAATAATTAATTTTGCCATTTCGCCACCACCAACAACAAGAACTTTTTGATTTTCAGGTTTCTCAAAGATTTTCTTAACCAAATTAAGTGCCAGGCCGCTCACAGACAGTGGATTTAAACCAATTTTTGTAGTTGTTCTAATTTTTTTAGAAATTTCTAAAGTCTTATCGATATAGAGTCTAAGTCTTGATTTAATTAATCCAAGCTCATCAGCTGTTTTATATGCATTTTTAAATTGACCAAAAATTTCTTGTTCTCCTACAACCTGCGAATCAATACCACAAGCAACTTTACACATGTGTATAAAAGCGTCTTCCTTATTAAAAAAGTAAAAGTGTGAGTCTGGTATTTGTGTTATGTCTAAAGCATGTTTAATAGATTGAAAAATTTGATGAATTTGATCGTCACTTGCTATAAAAAAGAACTCGGTCCTATTGCAAGTTGATAGACCAAAGAAGGATTCGATTGAATTTGGAAATTTATCTTTTAGATAATTTTCTAAAAAAATTTGAGTAGACTCATCTATAATAAATCTTTCTCTTTCTGAGACATCAGAGGTTTTATGATTTATGCCAAATAGCTGTAAATTCATCTTAAAAAGTTTCTCAATAGCGTTTTTGTTATCTTTGGTTTCATGTGCTTCTTTAAACCAATCCCAATCTTCAATGGAAAAATATAATGGAAAATTAACTCTTCTTCAGAACAATAAAAACTTTAATTACAATTTTTCAATATTTCACTCGAACAATATAGTTATTATACAGGTTAAAAAACCTTTATTAGGAAATGTTCTGAATGTAAAAATTGATAAATTTAATGGTATATCTGTATCCCCTTCTCTTGATTCAATATCCATAGATTTTATTGAAAATTTTAATCTAGATGATTTTTTTCTTTTTGTATCTAATTGCCTTAAGGCTAATAATATTGACAATAAACTAACATTCTTTAATCAAGATCAAATAGGTTTTAGTTGTAATAATAGAAAAGGAATGACTACTTTAATATCAATTAAATATGAAAATATCTATATCAAAGGAGCTATAAGTGCATCCTAATAGCATATTTCTTAAATCTCCTGCAAAAATTAACCTATATCTTAAAATATTGCATAAAAGGCCAGATGGGTTTCATGACTTGGATTCTGCATTTCAACTTATTGATCTCTATGATGATTTAGAAATCAAAAATCTAAATTCAAATGAGATAAAAATAATATGTGAGCCTTCAATCATTGGGACAGAAGAAAATATTATATATAAAGCAATAAAGGCCCTCAAAAAAGACTATACGATTGATAAAGGTATTCAAATAAATCTAAAAAAAAATATTCCAATAGGAGCTGGACTTGGCGGTGGTAGCTCAAATGCAGCAACGGTTCTGCTAGGACTTAATAAAATGTGGGGTCTAAATATTTCTAATCAAGAAATGCTTCAAAGAGGTAAAAGTTTAGGCGCGGACGTGCCTTTCTTTATTAATGGTGAAAATGCATTTGTTTCAGGAATTGGTGATGAGCTAAAGTTTAAAGAATCAGAAAAAGTTAAATATGTTCTTTTGTGTCCAAATATAAATATTTCAACTAAAGAAATGTTTAAGCATTATGAGAAAGATTTACTTGATTTAGAGGGTATAGAAAAATTAGAACAGAACTCATTTTTAAGGTCAGTCCTTTCTAGATATTCGGAAATAAATTCATTTTATAAAAAAAATATTATTTCATTCAATATACTTTTAACTGGAACTGGGTCAACTTTGTTTATTCCTTACAAAAATTCAAATGAATTAGATAAAATAATGCAAATAATACCTATTAATTGGAGATTCTTTTTAACTGAAGCTATACAATATTCACCTTTAAGAGGAATGAGATAACATTGGGGTGTAGCCAAGCGGTAAGGCAACGGGTTTTGATCCCGTCATGCGGAGGTTCGAATCCTCCCACCCCAGCCAATTTTGGTATAATTGAGAATCATGATAAGTAAGCCAAATTTAGATATTTTCACAGGAACTGCAAATCCTGAGTTAGCTAATGAAGTAGCTAAAGTTTTAGGTATGAATATTTCTTCAGCAGATATTGGATATTTTTCTGATGGTGAAATAAAAGTAGAAATCCAGGAAAATGTCAGAGGTCACGATACTTTTATCATCCAGCCTACATGCTCTCCTACAAATAAAAATGTTATGGAGGTCATGCTAATTGCAGATGCTTTAAAAAGATCATCTGCATCAAGAATTACAGCAGTAGTTCCTTATTATGGATATGCTCGACAAGATAGAAGAGTTAGATCTGCAAGAGTTCCAATTAGTGCAAAAGTTGTTGCTGATATGTTTAGAAGTGTTGGTATAGATAGAGTATTAACTGTAGATCTTCACTCAGAAACTATTCAAGGATTTTTTGATATGCCTGCTGATAATGTCTATGCAACTGGTCTAATGGTTCAAGATATAAAAATACAAAGCAAGGGAAATATGGAAGATGTTGTAGTGGTATCACCTGATGTAGGTGGCGTTGTTAGATCAAGAGCTCTTGCAAAACAATTAGACGGATCTGAGCTTGCGATTATTGATAAAAGAAGAGCTGCAGCCAATGAGTCTGAAGTTATGAATATAATTGGTGACGTTAAAGGAAAAATATGTATCGTCCCTGATGATATTATTGATACTGCTGGAACTTTATGTAACGCTGTAGAGGCGCTAAAAAAAGAAGGTGCTGCAAGTGTTAAAGCCTATATTACTCATCCAGTTTTATCAGGTCCTGCTATTGAGAGAATATCTAATTCATCAATGGATGAATTAGTTGTAACAAATTCTATTCCATTGTCCCAAGAAGGCAAAAAATGCAGTAAAATACGCGTCATTTCGTTGGCTCCAACAATTGCTGAATGTATAAGAAGATTAAGCAATGAAGAGTCTTTAAGCGCAATGTTTATATAGATAAATAAGAGGCAAATATGACACAAGAAATAATTTTAAATGCAGATCCTAGAGAAAGAACTGGATCAAATAAAGCTAGAGTGATTAGAAAAATTGATGTGATGGTTCCTGCTGTCATCTATGGTAATGAGCTTCCAGGAGAAAATATTAAACTACCTCTTAATGAATTAACAAAAGCGTCAGAAAATGAACTTTTTTATACCCAGG
>CABWZP010000020.1 GCA_902509965.1 uncultured SAR86 cluster bacterium | reverse complement strand
GTGCTCAAATAGCAAGAAAAATGTGTTTGTTTGTTAGTCTGAGTAGCTTTGTCATCAACAAATTCACTGTACCAACTTCCGTCTTTATTTTGATTATTAACTAGCCAATCAAATCCAAGCCTTGCAGCTTCAAGATTCCCCAAAGTTACTAGACCCATTATTGATTCGATATGATCCCATGGATCAAGTTTTCCTTCTTTAACAGACGGAATGGCGCCTGAAGGAGACTGACAGGACTTTATATAATCTGCTGATGATTTATAAAAATCAGGGTGAGTATAATCATGACCCTCAAATGTCTTCTTTGTAGGCATATGCATTATTTTTTTTGGTAATACATAGCAATGCTTTTTCCGAGTATTGGATTCAGAATCTTATCAAGTATCTCTAAATACATAGGTTTCTCAAGGATCTGTTTTTCTAAAACTTTTTTATAAGCTCTTACTAGTATATTTGTTTCTTGCGTTCTCCAAAACATACATCTTAACCACCAATATGGAGCATGCAGCGAATGAAATCTTTCAGAAGAGATATAGTTAAAGCCGTGGCTTGAAATTGTATTAATTGCTTCTTTTTTCTTGAAAATTCTTACATGACCACCTGGCATATTGTGATAATCTTCTGAGAGCATCCAACATACTTTTTCTGGCCAATATGCAGGAAAACTTGGTAAAAAATACCCATCTGGTTTTAAAATTCTTTCAATTTCAACTAAAGCATCTTCATAATTAATCAAATGTTCAAGAACTTCAGAACAAACCACCATGTCAAATGAAGAATCAGCAAAAGGCATTTGGTAGCCAGAAGCCATAGTAAATCCTGCCCCTTCATTGGATATAGATTCAAAGTATTCTGCGCCTTCTTGAGCAATTCTTAGAGATTCAGTATGGAGATCTAGTCCTACACAGTAAGCATTAGGATATTTATCCATTATCCCAAATATGTGACGCCCTTCGCCACATCCAAGGTCTAGAACCTTTGCTCCATCTGGAATATTAATTTTGTTGAAATCAAAAGTTAGCATTATTGCCTTTAATAATTGGTTTATGATTTTTTATAACTTCATTCATTAAATCTTCATATTGTTTGCCTATATAAAGCCAATTAAATTTGGTTTGTATATGCTGCCTGCCTTTATCTGCTATTTCATTATACAGATTAGGCTCAAGAAATATTTTTCTGACTGAATCAGAAATAGCTATAGAATTCTTTGGAGGAATCAATATTGCAAAATCATCTGTTATCTCAGGTATCGATGCTACATCTGTTGCCACTAAAGGCGTAGAACATGACATGGCCTCAGCTACAGGGTATCCAAAGCCTTCATAAAGAGAGCTAACTATAGCGACTGAACTTCTTGCATATTCTTGAGCAATTTCATCTTTAGTAATGCCAGTTTTAAATGTAACTCTTTTATTAAGGTTTAATTTTTTAATCAATCTTTCAGTATGTCCGCCTTCTCTAGAAGCTCCTATAACTAGTAACTGTATATCTTCAAACTCCTCAGCCAACAAAGCTAAAGCATGAAGAGTAAAATCTAGACCTTTTAGAGGTACATCTGCACTCGCAGTTGTTATTAATCTATGAGGCATCCTCTCCATCTCAGGATAAGGTCTAAATATATTAGAATCTACAGCATTGTGTATAACAGAGATATTTTCAGATTTAACTTTAAAATCAGTAATAATATCTCGCTTAGAGCTTCTTGAAACGGTAACTATATTTTTTAATAAGGGAGCTACTTTCTTCTGCATTTTTAAAAATGAATACCATCTAAGTCTTGATATTTTATAAAAAAAATTATTATTTGTTTCTAAATCATGCTTCAAATCCATTGTAATTGGATGGTGAATGACCTCGATTAATGGAGTGGTGATTTGGATATATTCCATAGCATAACTTATCGATTGATTATCAATAACTAGATCATAATTATTCTTTAAAATATGTTTTTTTGCTCTTGCTCCAAAGGTTCTCATTTCAGGAAAGCCTCCAGCAAGCACAGATATAAATTCATACATATCTAAAAAATTTTTATTTTTATGGTTTATAAATTTATAAAATCTGTCTTTGAAGCTAAAAGTTTCAAATAAATTTAAGCCTGGGGATTTAATTAATTTAATGTTTTTATCTACATGAGGATAAGGTGGTCCTGACAAGATTGTTACTTCATGACCAAGCTCTAAAAGAGCTTTGGATAGGTCGTTTACATAGATTCCCTGTCCACCTCCAAAAGGAGCGCTTCTGTAACTTAAGATAAGTATCTTTAAAGAAGCCAATTCTTTATGGGTTGGTATATGTTAGCCAAGATTTATACTGATCACTTTGACCAGAAACAATAAGACTATAAGTTTCTTGAAGTTTTTCTGTAATTGGTCCTCTCAAACCTACTCCAATTGATTTTGTGTCAATTTTTGTAACTGGAGTTATTTCAACAGCAGTTCCAGTAAAGAATGCTTCATCTGCATCACATAAATCTTCATAAGTAAGATCTTTTTCAGTAACATTTATTCCAAAATCTTTTGCTATAGTAATTACAGATTGTCTGGTGATTCCATTTAAGCAATGTTTAACATTAGGCGTATATATTTCATCATTTTTTACAATGAAAATATTCTCTCCACTTCCTTCTGAAATAAAGCCATCTTCATCCATTAATAGAGCTTCATCTGCTCCTTTGTTCACTGCATCCTGAAGTGCCATTATGGAGTTAATATAGCTTCCCATAATTTTATTACCAGAATACAAAGGATTAGAATATTGAGAGAAGGGAGATTTTATAATTGAAATACCGGCTTCTTTAGCTTCAGGGCTCATATATGAAGGCCACTCCCATGCTGCAACTGCAACATTTACCGATAAATCTTTAGCTCTTAAGCCCATTGACTCGCTACCAAGATATATCATTGGCCTAATGTATCCCTCATCTAAGGTATTTTTAGAAAACATAGATTTCTGGATTTCAATAATTTTTTCTTTGGAGCAAGGTACTTCAATATTTACTTTATCTGCAGCAGAAAATAATCTATCAGTATGATCATCTAACCTAAATATTGCTGGGCCTTTTGGTGTCTTGTATGCTCTAACCCCTTCAAATACGCCTAAACCATAATGAAAGGTATGGGTAAGTATATGAATATTTGAATCATTCCATGCATGGAAAGATCCATTCTTCCATATAAATTTTGTTTCTGTACTTACAAACATTTGTTGATAGTTAATTTAGGTAAAGTATTATGACAAACAAGAGGTAAATACTAAAGGAAGATCATGAAAGTTATTGAGTCTATATTTAGAGAATATGATATTAGGGGCACCTACCCTGAAGAAATAAATGAAGGCGTTATTTCGATAATCGGGCAAGCTATAGCTTTAAAATGTAAACAAGAAGGTATTACAGAGATTTCAGTTGGAAGAGATGGAAGATTATCTGGGGAGATATTGCTAGATTCTATGTGTAATTCTATTGCAAAATCAGGTATTTCCGTAACGAATATTGGGTTAGTGACTAGTCCTATTTTGTATTATGCAGCAAAAAAAAGTGTTTCTAAGAGCGGTATCATGATAACTGGAAGTCATAATCCTAAAGATGATAACGGTATTAAAATGGTTATCAATGATAAACCAGTTTCAGGGACTGAAATATTATCATTAACTAAATGTGTTCCAGAGTTTGATAAAACAAAGAAAGAGATAATTAAAATAAATATTATTGAAGATTACATAAATGATGTGCTACATAAAATTACACTAAATCAACCTGAAAAGGTAAAAGTTGTAGTTGATTGTGGGAATGGTGCGGCTGGATGTGTTGCTCCTGAGCTATTTAAAAGATTGGGGTGTAATGTAATTAATCTTTTTTCTGAAATTGATGGAAATTTTCCAAATCATCATCCTGATCCTGGAAAACTTGCTAATCTTCAAGACCTAATAAAAGCAGTTAAAGATGAAAAGGCTGATCTTGGTTTAGCATTTGATGGGGATGGAGATAGAGTTGGACTCATTACTGGAAAAGGTAATGTAGTTTTTCCAGATAAAATTATGATGCTTTTTGCAGAAGATGTATTAGCTAATAATAATGGCGGTCAAATTATCTTTGATGTTAAATGCTCTAATTCGCTCGCACAAATTATTGAAGCAAATGGTGGCGAACCAGTCATGTCACCAACTGGACATTTTCATATAAAAAATAAACTTAGAGAAACTAATGCTTTGCTAGCTGGTGAAATGAGTGGTCATATCTTTTTTAATGATATTTGGTACGGATTTGATGATGGGCATTATGCGGGAGTAAGGATAATAGATCTTATTAATAAATCAGATTCTTCAATAGATGAAATGGTCTCTAGATTACCTGAATCATTTTCTACTCCTGAGCTCAATATTCATGTAGGTGATGATATGAAATTTGATATTGTTAGAAAATTTGCTGAAGAATGTTTATTAGATGGTAATAAAATCACAATTGATGGATTACGAATTGAATTTAGCAACGGATGGGGTTTATTAAGAGCATCGAACACAACTCCTAAACTGGTATTAAGGTTTGAAGGGAAAAGTGAGGCTGATCTAAAATCAATACAGGAAAACTTCATAAATGAATTTAAAAGAATATGTCCTGAAATTGATTCGACTATGCATTAGAATGAATAAAAATAACTATTTAAAATTTGAAAGGTAATAGAAAACAAATAATTCTTCAGTCACTAGCTGGCCTTCTAGAAGAAAGAAATTTATCCAAAGTAACTACTGCTGTTTTAGCAGAAAAATCAGGAATAACCGAAGCTGCCCTCTATAGACATTTTCCTAGCAAAAGGTCGATATTCTCTGAACTTTTTGGATTTTGTGATGATGCTATTTTTTCTAAGTGTGCTGAAATTAAGAAAACGGATTTAAGTTCAGAAGAGAAAGTAAAAAACATATTTTTATTTTTTATAATATTTCTTGAAAAGAATAAAGGTTTTGCAAGAATCCTGTCTAGAGAAGCTCTGAGTTCTGATGAACAAAATGTAACAGATGCAGTTAATCAATTTTTTGAGAGATTAGAGCTCAATATTAAACAAATCTTGGCAGAAGAAGCTAATAAACTAATCGCTCAACCAGGAATTTCAGCACAATTAATAGTTACCTTATTAGAGGGAACTGTTTCAAGATATATTCGATCTAAATTTAAGGAATCGCCTTCAAGTTATTCTGAAAATATTTGGACCTTAACTGTCTTATCTACTTTTAAAGATTAATTATCTATGTTTTCATTTAGGAATAATTCGAAATAGGTATTTTTATCGTCTGGATTTGCAATTTCTCCAGTTGATTTATTCACCTTTACGTAAGATATACCACTCGGAATTCTTATTTCTGATTCAGGCAAATTTTCTAAAGCCAAACTCATATAATCAACCCAAATTGGTAGAGCAATGCTTGAGCCATATTCATTATCTCCAAGTGAAGTAAAGTCATCGGTGCCAACCCAGACAGTTGTTACTAGATCTTCATGGAATCCAGAAAACCATGTACTTTTTGCATCATTCGTAGTGCCAGTCTTTCCTGCAATATCTGATCTTTTTAAAATACCAGTTTTACGTCCTGTGGATCCTCTTCGGGTATGCTCTTTTAAAATATCTTTAACAATATGAGTAACTCTTTCATCTATAACTTTATTTTTGTTTGATGCATTACTTAACAAGTTATAGGGTTTTTTAGCTTCTAGCTCCAATGTATTTAACCAAGGAAATGCAGACATATTAGCTGTAATATCTTCTAAATCAGCTTCTTCTGTATCCTGATGTATAAAGATATTATTTCCATCTCTATCTAAGATTTTTGAGACATAATGTAAATCTACTAAATATCCATCATTTGCTAACACGCCATATGATCTAGCTACTTCTGCTGGAGAGAAATTGCCAGATCCTAAGGCTAAAGAGAGATCATTAGGGAGCCTGCTTCTTTCGAAACCAAATTTAGAAATATAATTATTTGCTGTTGTGATACCTAGTTCTCTTAAAAGTTTTATTGATACGATGTTTAGAGATTGGACTAGTCCCTCCCTTAGTCTAGTTGGTCCATAAAATTTTCCAGTATAATTTTCTGGTCTCCAGAAACTTTCTAAGTTCTCATCGTTAAAGATTATTGGTGCATCATTAATAATAGATGATGGATTATAATTATTGGCAAATGCAGCAGCATAAACAAAAGGTTTGAAACTGGAGCCTGTTTGAGGAAATGAAAGTCTCACTCTATCAAAAAGGCCATCATCAAAAGATGTACCCCCAACATAACTTGAGATACTTCCTGTATTTGGGTTTATGGAGATAAGAGCAGCTTCAGCTAAAGGAATCTGATCAAGAACAATATTATCATTAGTGGATTTTAGGTAAATGAAATCGCCAGGCTTAATTAAATCATAGAAATTTTGTGGCAATGATCCTCTTGAATTAATAGATATATATCTTCTAGCCCATTTGTATGTTTCCGCATCCCAATTTAGAGATAAAACCTGTAGATCTTCACTTAAATACTTGAAGCTCTCTTCATTAACATCGATGACTATCCCTCTTTTATGAGAGTGAATGAAAATATTTGAATCAAATGTATTTCTAATTCTTGTAAGTAAGGTGTCTACATCACTAGTAAAATCAAAGCTTTCTTCAATGCCTATAGTAAGAGGTGAATAATCTAAATTTGCTAAAGAATTTATATCATCTATAGAAAATATATCTAGATAATTATTCTTTGGACGCCATCCATGCCTTTTATCATATTCTGACAAGCGCTCAGAAATGCTTTCAATTGCTTTGGATTGAAGTTTTGAATCGATAGTTGAATATACTTCCCATCCTTCTGAATAAGCTCTTAAACCATATCTATTAATTATTTCTTGCCGAATTAATTCAGCTAAATGTCTTGAATCTAGGTCATAAGATTTAATATTTTTTGAAATATTTACTGGTTCAGATATTGCTAAAATATAATCATCATTAGTTATGTATCGAAGCTTGAGCATTCTTCCTAGAATCCAATTTCGCCTTGATTTCGTTCTCTCAGGAGCTTTAATAGGATTAACTCTTGAAGGAAGTTGAGCTAGTGAAGCAATTAATGCACTTTCTGCTAGAGTAAGCTCTTGAGAACTTTTACCAAAATATGTATCCGCAGCCGATTCGATTCCATAAGATCTATTGCCCAAAAAAATACTATTTACATATAGTTCAAAAATTTCTTTTTTGCTAGCTGCACTTTCTAGCTCGTAGGCGAGCAGGATTTCTTTTAATTTTCTTATTACTGTTTGATCTCTTGTTAAGACATAGCCTCTTACAACCTGCATTGAAATTGTCCCGCCTCCTCCAAAACATCCATTGGGGCCAATGCATCTTATAAAAGATCTTAGAATACCTGTATAACTTATGCCTTGGTGTCTAAAGAAACCATCATCTTCAGCTGCTAAAAAAGCATTTTTAAGATTGCTTGGAATATCATCAAAGTTAATGGGTCTCCGTTTTTTTTCTCCAAATTCTCCTATAAGAACACCATCACTGGTATAAATTTTTAAAGGCACTTGAAGTTGTGATTGATCAACTAAACTTATTTCAGGAAGATCAGGTTTTAAGTAAAGATATATAGTTAATGTAGTTAATATTCCAAAGGTTGTTACGGCTATGCTGGACCAGAATAAAAACTTGATAAATTTTGTCATAACTTTATAAAAGTGAGTAGATACATTTTAATATAAGAATTAATGAATATATCTTTTATCATGCTAAAAGACTATTTTATAGAGTTCAATGTTAAAATCATGCGCATAAATTAGAAATATTATGAATATCTTTATAGTTGGTCCTATGGGATCAGGAAAATCTACCGTTGGCAAAATCATTGCTAATGAATTATTTTTGTCTTTTTTAGATACTGATGATGAGATAGAAAAAGGTACAGGTGTCACTATTGACTGGATTTTTGATCTTGAAGGTGAGGAAGGTTTTAGGAAAAGAGAGAGTGCTATCTTGGGTGACTTGGCTAAAATGAACTCAATTGTTCTTTCAACCGGCGGTGGAATTATCTTATCTGATGATAATAGGGATCTTTTATCAGCAAGAGGTACTGTTTTCTATCTTGATACGCCAATAGATATTCAATTGGAAAGAACTTCCAAAGATAAAGATAGGCCTCTGCTAAAAGATGGTGACCCAAGAAAAATATTAACTGATCTTCATGAAAAAAGAGAAAGTCTTTATCAGAGTGTTGCAGATTACGTTGTTGAGACTTCAAATAGAAGCAGTCAGGAAGTAGCGAATGAGATTATTAAGTTAGTTAAGAATTATGGCTAAATCTATTCTGGTAGGTAAAAAGCCAACTAAATATGAGGTTGAAATCTTAGATAAACCAATATCTAAAAGTAAATTTTCAACTGCATTAAAATCTTATAATAAAGTTCTTGTAGTTACTGATAACGGTCTGCCTAAGAAATATTTAGCAGACATAAAAAAGCTTATCCCAAAATCTAAAAAGGTGTATATACATACTCTTTCAGCTGGAGAAAAATCTAAATCCTTAAAATCCTTCAATTCAATTCTAGAGAATTTAGCATCTTTAAAGTTTGATAGGACTGATTGTCTCATAGCTCTAGGTGGCGGAATGGTTGGTGATGTTACTGGTTTTGTAGCTTCTTCATACTTGAGAGGAATAGATTTTATTCAAATTCCTACAACTCTTTTATCTCAAGTCGATTCATCTGTAGGTGGCAAAACAGCTATCAACATAAGTCAGGGTAAAAATTTGGTAGGGGCTTTTTACAATCCCAAAAAAGTTTTTATTTCATTAGCTTATTTAAAAACCTTATCAGAAAAAGAATTCAAATCTGGATTAGGTGAAGTTGTAAAGTATGCTTTTATTCTTAACGCAAAGCTTCATAAGATCTTAAATTCTAATTCTAGTTTAGTACTTTCCAGAGATTTGAAGATACTTGAAGAAGTCATACATGAATCAATTAAGACTAAATCAAAAATAGTAACTCAGGATGAAAAAGAAAATGGAATAAGAGCTATTCTTAATTTTGGCCATACTTTTGGGCATGCGATTGAAGCTAAAAATAATTACAAAGGTATTTCTCATGGTGAGGCTGTTGTTCTTGGTATGATAATTGCCTCTGAAATATCATTTTTAGAAAACTATATTTCTAGGAAAGAATTGGATGAAATTAAAAGTTTAATAACTTCCTTGGGTCTTAGCAGTGATTATAAGAAATACAATTATTCTGATCTTAAGCCCTTTATTTTGAATGATAAAAAAGTATCGAAAGGAAAATTAAACTTAATTTTGCTTAAAAAAATTGGTAGCGCCTTTAAAACAAGTAAATTTAAAAATTCGAATCTATCTAAAGCCTTTAAATAAAAAATTATGCAGCATTTGCTGTTGTAGCTTTCAATAGATCTTTTACATTTAAGGCTGCTGGAGATACTAGCCAAAAAAGTTGTTCAAATTTGTCAAAATCGTCGTATATTTCTTTTGATCTTGAGCTACTGGTCTCTTGATAATGCTTTAAAATAATTTCTTTTAAATTCTTTCGATGAGATTCCATATCTTCATTAATAATTCTGTCTATATTTACAAGTCCTCTGTTACATTTATCAAAGAAGGTTCTATCTTCATCTAAAACATATGCGAAGCCACCTGTCATTCCAGCTCCAAAATTTGCACCCACAGGACCCAATACTGTTACCTGTCCACCAGTCATATACTCACAACAATGATCACCTGCTCCTTCAATAGTTGCATATGCTCCTGAGTTTCTTACTGCAAATCTTTCACCTGTTGAACCAGCAACATATATTTCTCCGCCAGTTGCACCATATAAACAAGTATTACCAACTAAAGTTGTTTCATTGCTTTGAGCATAATGACTAGTATTTTTTATAACAATTTTGCCTCCATTCATACCCTTACCAACATAATCATTGGCATCGCCATCTAAAACTATATTTAATCCATTAGCATTCCAACAACCAAAGCTTTGACCTGCAGACCCTTTAAAATTTAAAGTTATAGGTTTTTCTAAACCAGTCTCACCAAAAGTATCAGCTATATAGCCAGATGCAGAAGCCCCCACAGATCTATCAGTATTCATTATCTTATAATCGAATGATTTCGATTTGTTAGCTTTAATAAAAGGTTTAATTTCTTTTAATATCTTTCTTGCAAGAATACCTTTATCCCATGGATTGTTTTGAGATACCTTGCAGTGATAAGGCTCTTTTATAGATTTATTTTTATACAAGAGATCTGTGAGGTTTATAGTTTTATATTGTGATTCCATATCCTCAATAACCTTTAAATATTCTGTTTGTCCTATAATATTTTCTAGTTTGGAAACTCCCATCTCGCTTAAATGTTGCCTGACATCATCAGCTATAAATTTAAAATAATTTACTACTTTTTCTTTTTCGCCAATAAAGTGATGATTGATAATATCTTTTCTTTGTGTGGCAACACCAGTTGCACAATTATTTAAATGACAAATTCTTAGATATTTGCATCCCATGGCTATCATAGGCCCAGTTCCAAAACCAAATGATTCTGCTCCAAGGGCAGCCGCCTTAATCACATCTAACCCTGTCTTCATTCCTCCGTCTGCTTGAAGTCTTATATTTCCCCTTAGACCGCTTTCTCTCAAAGCTTGATGAGCTTCAGCCAGACCAAGCTCCCAAGGTGATCCTGCATAACGAATAGAAGACAAAGGACTAGCACCTGTTCCTCCATCATGACCAGATATTGTTATTAAATCTGCATAGGCTTTTGCAACGCCTGCGGCAATAGTTCCTACTCCAGGCTCTGAGACTAACTTCACAGATACTAAGGCTTTAGGATTAACTTCTTTAAGATCAAAAATAAGCTGTGCTAAATCCTCAATCGAATATATATCATGATGCGGTGGTGGGGATATTAAAGTAACTCCTGGAGTTGAATATCTTAATTTAGCTATTAGTTTATTAACTTTACCACCGGGTAATTGACCGCCCTCTCCAGGTTTTGCACCTTGAGCAATTTTAATTTGAAGTACTTCTGCATTAACTAAATAATGGGGCGTAACTCCAAACCTTCCTGAAGCTATTTGCTTTATTTTTGACATCTTATCAGTGCCATATCTTTCAACAGCTTCGCCACCTTCACCAGAGTTAGACCTTCCTCCTATTGAATTCATTGCTTGAGCTAAAGTTTCATGAGCATCTGGTGACAAAGCTCCTAGACTCATGCCAGCTGAATCAAACCTAGTTAGAATTGATTTTTGATTTTCAACATTTTTTAATGGAATTGAGTTTTCTTTCTTTACTTGGAGTAAATCTCTGAGCATTGCTGGTGGTCTTGTATCAACAAGATTTGCGTATTCTTCGTATACTCTATTGGATTTTGTTGAAACAGCTTCTTGTAGTTTCTTAACAATTTCTGGGTTATATGCATGATATTCCCCGCCATGAATATATTTTAACAAACCTCCTACATTCATGTCTGATAAGTTTGACCTAGCATAATCATCGAGAACTCTTAAAGACTTGTCTATATCCTTAAAACTTTTACCTTCTATTCTACTAGTGGTATTTGTAAAGCAAGTTTTAACTATTTGACTATTAAGCCCAACTATTTCAAAAAGCTGCGAGCCCCTGTAGCTTGATATAGTCGAAATACCCATCTTTGAAATTATTTTTAATAATCCCTTGTTAATGCCCTTTCTGTATCTAGCACAATTTTCGTTTGCATCGCCTTTTAATTCATTTTTATGTGTTAGATCAAGAATAGTTTGATAGGCAAGCCATGGAAAAACTGCTGTAGCACCAAAACCAATTAAACAAGCAATATGATGGGTATCTCTTGCTGAAGCAGAACTTACAACTAAATTAACATCTGATCTTAGCCCAAGCTTAACAAGCTCTTGGTGAACAGCCCCTAAGCCTAGTAAAGCATTAATAGGAAGTTGCCCTGCTTCTGGTAATTGCTCATCTAAATGAATGATAGATACACCAGATCTAACTGCTTTTACAACATCAGATTTTAAATTTGTTATTGCCTTTTTAAGGCTAATTGATTTATTAAAAGATAAAGTGAATTCTTTAACATTGAAGTGCTTATTTTTCAGTATAGTAGCTAGCTTTCTATGAGAAAGTAATGGAGATGAGGTTATTAATCTCTTTGCATGTTGAGGCGTTTCTTCATAAACATTTAGTTCGGGCCCAAAACATGTCTCTAGTGACATAACGCTCTTTTCTCTCAGAGAATCTATAGGGGGATTTGTAACTTGAGCAAATTGTTGCCTAAAAAAATCGTATATTTGTCTGTGCATTTTTGACATAACTGCCAATGCAGTGTCGTCACCCATAGATCCAGTCCCCTCTTGTGAATCTACAGCAAGAGGTTTTATTATTGAACTTCGCTCTTCTTTGTAAAGTAAGAATAGTTTTGAGGCAGTTGTAAATTTACTTTGAGATATTTTTTTTAAACCAGGTCCACCAAAATCATTAAGAGATGACTCTATATAGAAAGCATGTTTCTTTAGCCATTCTCTATATGGCTTCTGAACTTTAAGATTGTCATCAATATAACTTTCATCATGCAGTTCACCAGTTTCAGTGTTGATAGCAAGTATTCCACCAGGCTTTACTCTTCCTTTGGATATAATAGATGACTCATTTGTTGGGTTTACTCCTGTCTCAGAGGCAACGGTAATTAATCCTTCTTCATCGATTTGAAATCTTGCAGGACGCAAACCATTTCTGTCTAAAACACAAATAGCCCATTTACCATCTGTCATTACAATTCCAGCAGGACCATCCCATGCTTCCATGTGCATAGAATTATATTCATGGAAAGATTTAATTTCTGCATCAAGAATTTGCCCATTTTGCCATGCAGGAGGAAGAACCATTCTTATGGCTCGAAATATGTTCATTCCGCCCTTTTCTAATAATTCCATCATATTGTCTAATGACGAAGAATCAGATCCAGTTTCATTAATTAAATACTTAAACTTTGATAATTTTGGAATTAAAGGAGTTATAAATTTTGATTTACGTGCCTTTGCCCAGTTTCTATTGCCTCTAATTGCGTTAATTTCACCATTGTGAGCTAATAGTCTAAAAGGCTGAGCTAAGTACCATTTTGGGCTTGTATTAGTTGAAAACCTTTGATGAAAAACACAAATTGAAGCTGTGAAATTATTTTTTTGTAGATCTTTATAAAAAAGATCTATTGCATCTGGAAGCATTAAGCCTTTGTAGACAATTGTTTTACTAGACATGCTGCAGAAGTACAACTTCTCATCATCATCAAATATAACTTCAATAAATTTTCTTGCTTGCAAAAGAGCTGACTCAAATAAATCTTCTTGTAATTTATTTTTTGAAGATATGAAAAGTTGGTAGATATTAGGCAAGCAATCTAAAGCAATAACTCCTAGTATTTTCTTATCAACCGGTACAAGCCTTGTTGCATCTATATGTAAACCTTCTTTTTTTAAAATACTTTCTATACTAGGAAGGAGATCTTCTAAGGATGAATCTAGAAATAATTGGGCAACAGCAAAATGTTTTGGCAATTCAATTTTTTGTTCTTTTAAAACAGTATCTCTATAAAAGTCATGATCTAAATTAAAAAGCAGTCCGCAACCATCACCAGTTTTTCCATCTGAACCTATGCCGCCTCTATGCTTCATACTTTTGAGGGCGCTTATAGATTTAGTAATTACAGAATGAGATTTGATACCATTTCGATTGGTAATTAAACCGAAACCGCAGTTATCTTTGAAATTATTATCTCTATAAAGTCCGGGCATTTAGTTTAATGTTGTGAGTTAGTTGTTGATAATAACATAAAAGTGTCATACTGTGTCATACTCAAATGACTCAAAAAAACAAACAATACAAGCTAGAGAAAGGCTTAATGCTTTTCACGCAACCCCGTTCACCATACTTTTATGGAAAAATTAGATTTAATAAAAAGTACTTAACAAAGTCTTTTGCTCCAATTGTTTCTCGTGCTGATGCAGAATTAGAACTTTATGCATGGAGAGATAGTCTATTTAAAAACGATACTTCTAACGCAAAAACTATCTCTGAAGAGACCGGAGCAAGAAGTCAATATATTGAGCATGAAGAAATTACTAATGATTTTCAATTTTTAGAAGTTGGAAGGTTTGATCCCCACAAAAAAAGTTTAGAAGAAAGAAAGATTAGTTTTGTGGAAATATATGGTGAGTATAACCAAACAGAAGTTTCAAACCAGGCGCACAGATGTTTGGATTGCGGAAATCCATACTGTGAGTGGAAGTGTCCTGTTCATAATTATATTCCTGATTGGCTCAAGCTAGTAAATGAAGGCAATATCATCGAGGCTGCAGAATTATGTCATCAAACAAACAGTTTGCCTGAGATGTGCGGGAGAGTTTGTCCACAGGACAGATTATGTGAAGGAGCGTGTACTCTTAATGATGGTTTTGGTGCAGTTACAATTGGTTCAACCGAAAAATACATTACCGATAAGGCATTTGAAATGGGCTGGAAGCCTGATATGTCATATAGAACATGGACAGATAAAAAAGTTGCAATTGTTGGGGCTGGTCCTGCTGGTATTGCTTGTGCAGATGTTTTAACAAGATCTGGTATTAAAAGTCATGTCTATGATAAGTATGAAGAAATTGGAGGTCTATTAACTTTTGGTATTCCTGAATTTAAATTAGAGAAGAAAGTTGTGAAAAAAAGAAGGGATATTTTAGAGGGAATGGGTGTTGAATTCTTTCTAGGCAAAGAAATTGGGAAAGATATTCAATTTAGAGAGCTGTATGAA
>CABWZP010000019.1 GCA_902509965.1 uncultured SAR86 cluster bacterium | reverse complement strand
CCTCATATTCATTATCAATTAATGACCATAATAATTTTCTCTGTTTAGGAGGTGATGATTCAAGGCAATGAGCAAGTTCAGCAGAATTCATTTTATCAAGTAGTCTTTTTATTTGATTGATTGATAAGTTAGAGGACTCATCCAGTAGCTTTGTTAAGCTTTTTTCATTAAAAGATCTATCCATCCCTTAATTTTACATTAAGAAAATAGTTTTATCTTTTTCTTGAAGAGGGTATGTTTAATTTAAGGCGATATTTAGAAACTGTTCTTCTAGCAAGACTGTAACCTTTTTTATTTAGTAATAACGCTATATCCTGATCACTAAGTTTAGACTTCTCTTCATCAATAATTTTTTTTATTATTTCCATAAGCTGAATAGGCGTAACATTTCTAGTCTTAGAGACTGAGCTAATTAATAATGATTTTAAAGGGATAACACCTCTTGGAGTTTGAATAAACTTAGACCTTAGAATTCTGGATATAGTTGATGGATGAAGACCTAATTCATCAGAAATTTCTTTGTTTGATAAAGGCTTTATTTCTAGTGGCTCATTTTGAAAAAAAGCATTTTGTTTTTTACAAATCAATTCACCAACTTTTAAAACAGTTTCATTTCTTTTTTTAACTGCTCTTATTAACCATTTAGCATTTTGTATTTTATTTAGAATGCTTTCATTAGGGTCTTTTTTTAATGCTTGCTGAACTGAATCAACTAATTCTTCATCAACTTTAATTATTGGAAATTGATCATTTATAAAGTTAACCAAATTCTTACTACTATTTTCCATCACGATTAGGTCTGGCACTACATATTGATCATCACTACAACTAAGCCCAGGAGCTAAATCACATTCTTTAATAAGTCTTATAGAATTCTCAACGGATGCCTCATCATAGTCATTTAATAATTTATTTTTCACATCAAGGATATTCATACCAGAGCTTTTAAAAAGGATAATCTCTGAGATATGCAATAGTTGATTATCAATGTTTTTTCTTTTTAATTGTATATAAATAGTTTCTTTTAAACTTCTAAATCCAATTCCAGCTGGATCGAGCAAATGAATAATATCGGTTAAAACTTTTTCAATTTCTTTATATGAGTATCTAAAATCTAAAAGATTCTCAATTTCATCTAATCCCTCAACTAACTCGCCTGAATCATCCAAAGAACTGATAATAGCTTCAGAAATAAGAAACTCATCTCTTGTAAGATTTAAATCATTTAATTGATCTAAAAGATTTTCTCTTAAAGATTTTTGCGCAACGACTTCTTTTTGGTATTCGCTAGAAAAAAATTCATCATTTCCCTCATAATCATTTACTTCTGGTTCATTTTTTTCAAGAAAAGGATTAATTTCAATTTCTTCATTAATTTTTTGAATTATTTCATATCTTGATAACTGTAAAAGGTCTATTGATTTCTTAAGTTGGGGTGTAAGAGTAACTTTCTGCTTCTGTGCTAATTCTTTTATTAGAGCAATAGCCATCAGCTATGAGTACATTTCACCAAGATAAACTTCGCGAACTTTAGCATTTTTTATTAACTCATCGGTAGAGCCTTCTGCTAGTATATTTCCTTCACTAAGAATTAATGCCCTACTGCATATTTCAAGAGCAGCACCTACATTATGATCAGTAATGAGAATACTTATTCCTTGTGATACTAATTGATTAAGGATCTTTTTAATATCATCAACTGCAATTGGGTCAATTCCAGCAAATGGCTCATCCATAAGAATGATTTTTGGCGTTGTTACTAAACATCTAGCTATTTCAACTCGTCGCCTTTGCCCACCGGAAAGCTCTCTACCTTTTTGGTTGAGAATATTGCTTAAATTAAAGTTTTCAACAATCTCATTATATTTCTTCTTAAGAATTTCATCCTTCATAGTTAATTGCGCGAGACCAAGAATGTTATCTTCCACAGATAAGTTTTGAAAAATCGATGATTCTTGGGGCAGGTATGAAATTCCATGTTTTGATCTTAAATGCATTGGCATCTTTGTAATATTCTTACTTTTTAAAAATACTTCACCATGCGAAGGTTGAATTAATCCAGCTATTGAATAAAAAGTTGTTGTTTTTCCAGCTCCATTAGGCCCAAGCAGGCCAACTATTTCAGCAGGGTTAACACTAAAGTTAATGTCATTAATAATATTTCTATTATTGATATTTTTTGTTAATTTTTTAACAACAAGCAAGCTCATATTTATTGAAGAACTTGACCATTCTGTTGATTAAATTTAATAGAAGAAGATTTAAATTTAATTCCATCATTTTCAAAATAAGCATCGCCTGATAACTCAATACTATTATCATCATATAAATAAATATTTTTTGCTCTGCCAGCAAATGGTGATTTTTTAGAATTTGAAATTATCTCAGCTAAATTACCTGATATGTTAAAAATTTTTACATCGTTTTTATAAATAGCACTGTCTGCAGAAATAACAATGTATTCATTTTTAATTTTTAATTTTTCAATGAAATGAATTTCATTTTTATCTTTTAGTATTTCTATTTTTCCTGATTCAATAAAGACATCATTGTTACCCATGCTGATTGATAAGTTGGCATAAACATTTAGAGTAAAAATCAACGGAAGAAATAAAAGGTTTTTCAATTAAACAATTCCCGATTGAAGTAAATCATGCATTGAAAGAACCCCAATTGCTTTATCTGATTTAAAAACAACTAGTGTAAAGATTTTGTTATCTTCCATTACTTTTGCAGCATCTATTGCAAGATCGCTTGATTGAATTGATTTAAAATTTAGTGTCATAACATCTTTAATTAATGTCTGATTTATATCTACCATGTCTCCTATGCATCTTCTAAGATCTCCATCAGTAAATATCCCAACTATTTTATTATTTTCTTCAACCAAAGTCATACCAAGACCTTTTTCAGTAATTTCTAAAAGAGCGTCGCTTAATAAGGCCTGCGAGGTAACTTTAGGCATATCTAATCCGGAATGCATGACATCAGATACCAATAAAGTAAGGGCTTTGCCAAGCTTCCCAGCAGGATGTGATTTAGCAAAATCATCTTTAGTAAATCCTTTTGCTTGCAGAAGGGTAACAGCTAACGCATCACCAAAAGCCATAGCAGAGGTTGTTGATGAAGTAGGGGCTAAATCAAGAGTGCATGCCTCCTCAGATGTTTTAATTTCAATGTGGTTATCAGAAGCTTGTGCAATTGAGGACAAAGCATTGCCTGTAACTGAAATTAGTTTATTTGATGCTCTTTTTAAAGCCGGGAGTATAGAAATGATTTCTTGAGTTTCTCCTGAATTTGAGAATAGTAAAACAATGTCATCTTTTCCAATCATGCCCATATCACCATGAGCAGCTTCAGTTGGATGAATAAAGAAAGAAGCTGTTCCTGTACTAGCTAATGTAGCAGCAATTTTTTGTGAAACATGCCCTGATTTACCAATACCCATTAAGATAAGCTTTCCATCCATCTTTAAAATATCTTTACATAATAGTTCATAGCTTTCATCTAATTGATCAGATAGTTCTGAAACTACCCTTGACTCAATTTCAAAGATTTTTTTTGCAGCTTCGATATAATCAAATTTTTTCATAATTTCATATAATTTTTCTTATCTTTCAAATGATATAATAGAGCAATGTTATCCATACTGAAAAATTATTTTATATATATATTTATTCTTTCAATATCTTTAGATGGTATTTCAGAAATAAACCCTCATGAATTTATAGACAGTAAAGCTCAAGAAATGGTTCAAGTTTTAAAAGAAAATAGCGAACTTTTCTATGCTGATAAAGATGCCTATGAAAATAAAATCAAGGTTATATTTGAACCTATTATTGATTTTAGAAGAGTTTCTGCTCTTGTAATGGGTAAAAAATATTATGTTGCTGCAACTAAAGAGCAAAGAGATGAATTTATTGAAGTTTTTAAAAATTCTCTTTTAGATACATATTCTGAAACTCTAGCTCAGTGGCAAGATCAAAAGATAGTTACAGATTTTCCTGAATCTCTAGAATTTAAAAAGCAGGTAAATGTCAAACAAAATCTATTTACCTCAAGCACTGTTTATCCAATCAAATACACTGTTAGAAAAGACGGAAACGAGTGGAAAATAATTAATATAGTTGTTAATGGAGTTAATCTTGGATTAACATTTCGAAATCAATTTAGAGCTCTGGCAGATAGTCATGGAGGAGATATGAATCAAACAATAGCATCCTGGGTCTCAGATGCCGGATTTGATGAATAAAGATATTATAAAATTAACTATTCAAAAAGCTCTTCCAGAAGCAAGCCTTGAATTTATTGGAGATGATTGCAACCTTCAGCTTTTAGTTATTTCTGATACTTTTGAAGGCATGCCTACAATTAAAAGGCATAGAACTATTTTAGATTTGCTTAGTGATTCATTTAAATCAGGTGAGCTTCATGCCTTAAGTTTAAAAACAAGAACAAAAATGGAAAGCTAATGGAGAAACTCTTAATTAAAGGTGGAAATGTTCTTGATGGAGAAATTTCTTGTTCAGGAGCAAAAAATGCTGCTTTACCAATGATAGCTGCAACTATCTTAAATAATGAAAAGGTAATATTTAAGAACCTACCATATCTTCAGGATATAACGACTATGTTTGAGTTGCTTGGCTCGATGGGCGCAGATATTTCTCTAGATGAAAGTATGGATTTTTCAATTGCCTCCAATCAATTGAATGATTTAGAGGCAAGGTACGAACTTGTAAAAACTATGCGAGCTTCTATTCTTGTTTTAGGACCAATGGTTGCTAAATACGGTTATGCGAAAATTGCTTTACCAGGTGGATGTGCAATTGGATCTCGTCCTGTAAATTTTCATTTAGATGCATTGAAAGATTTAGGTGCCACCATTAGTCTCAAAAATGGCTACATTGAAGCTAAAGCAGACAAATTAATTGGTGCTGATATAGTCTTTGAAGGCATTACAGTTACTGGAACAGAAAATATAATGATGGCAGCATGCTTGGCAGAAGGCAGAACTACATTAAGCAATGTAGCAATGGAACCCGAAATATCTGATTTAGCAGATTTATTAAATAAGATGGGAGCCAAAGTTCAAGGCGCTGGAACAGAGGTCATCACAATTGACGGAGTTCAGTCACTTCATTCAACAACTCATATAATTCCTGCAGATAGAATTGAAGCTGGAACCTATTTAGTTGCTACTGCTGTTACTGGCGGCAAAATTAGAATTAACTCTATTCAGCCTGAAAGGCTTAATAATGTAATTGAAAGATTAAGAATGTCAGGTGCAATTATTGAAGTTGAAGAAAATAGCATTAGTCTTGATATGCAAAATAAGAGACCATTACCTGTAGATATTTCAACATCGCCATTCCCAGGATTTCCAACAGACATGCAAGCACAATTTTCAGTTTTAAATGCTTTAGCTAATGGTGATTCAACTGTCCAAGAAAATGTGTTTGAAAATAGATTCATGCATGTTCAAGAATTAAATAGAATGGGATGTAATATCTCCACAGAAGGTAATACCGCAAATATTACTGGCGTCAATAAAATATCTGGCGCACAAGTCATGGCTACTGATTTGAGAGCATCAGCGAGTCTAATTCTTGCTGGTTTGGTTGCTGACGGAGAAACAATAGTAGATAGGATTTATCATATTGATAGAGGCTACGAGAGAATAGAAGAAAAGTTATCCTATCTTGGTGCGGACATCACGAGGCTACCTAGTTGATTGGCTGAGTTTTAATTGTTAATAGCAATTTTTTAGGATTATCAGAATTTAAGATCTCTAAATTTATAATATCTCCAGGGAATGCTAACTTTAAAGCCTGTGTTAAGTTATTCCAAGATCCTGTTCCACCATTGATACTTGTAATAAGATCTCCTTTAACTACTCCAGCTTCAATCAATGGCCCTGTTTCACCAATTTCTATAATTTCAAGAGCAAGAGATTGATTATTATTAGAAAGTCTAATTGGCCTCACTCTGAAATTACCAATCCAAGCATTTCTTACTTTTCCATACTTAATTAACTCTGATGCAGCTTGGAAAACTTTTTCTGATGGAATTGCAAAACCTAAACCCTCATATGATCCTGACTGTGAATATATCTTAGTATTTATTCCTACCAAATAACCTTCTTCATTTATAAGAGCTCCGCCTGAATTTCCTGGATTAATAGCAGCATCAGTTTGAATTAATTCTAGATAGGGATTTCCATAATCTCTTCCAGTAGCACTTATTATGCCGCTAGTAACAGAAAGTCCAATGTTATAGGGATTTCCTATAGCTAGAACTTTATCTCCAATTCGAACATCGGAACTATTACCAACTTCTATTGGTAACATTGGAAACTCAACATCTGTTTTAATGACTGCTATATCTGAATCATCGTCTTTACCAACTAAAATACCTTCGCTCATCTCTCCATTCTTATGGCCTATTATTATTTTTCCATTTGGGATGAGTAAATGGCTGTTGGTAACAATATGACCCTCTTGAGAGATCACAACGCCTGAACCAATATTTTTTGTATTCGCATATCTGCTTCTTTGATAAGAATTTTTTATGGAGTTTGTAGTATTTGTTGTATAAATAGTTACCACAGAAGATATTGCTTTTTCTGATGCTAAAACAAATTTATTATCATTCTGATTAGAAAATTGTAATAATACTAATCCAGCAATCACTAGTATAAATAATAAATAAATAATTTTTTCTTTTTGCATAATGCCTATTTACGAAAATATTTTAAAAAAGCTCAACTCTAAAGATATCACTTTAGATAGGTCTCAACTTGATTTTATTGATATTTTTAATAAGCACAAGCCCAAGAAGTCTAGACTATTTTTTACTTTATCCAAAAATATTATAAAAGGTTTTTATTTATGGGGAGAAGTTGGTAGAGGGAAAACGCTTTTACTGAATTCTATTTATGATGAACTAAAATTAAAAAAAGCTAAATTTCATTACATTGATTTTATGCAATTAATTCATAAAGATTTGAAGGCACTTTCAGGCAAAAAAAATCCATTGGATATAATTGCTGATTCTATAGTTTCTGATTTCGAAGTAATTTTCATAGATGAATTTCAAGTAGAGGATGTTGCTGATGCAATGCTTATAACAAACTTGTTTAAAAAACTCTTTGAAAAAGATATCTATTTTCTTTTGTCCTCAAATGCTCATCCAACTAATTTATATCTTGATGGTCTTCAGAGGCAAAAATTCGTTTCAGCTATCAATTTGATGGAGAAGCATCTCAATATTTATAAACTGGATGGTGATAGAGATTATAGAATTTCATTAATCTCACAATTTGAAAAAAATAATGACTCTGGCCTATTTAATAAAAAGAAAATAAAAGATTTTATATCTTCAACATTTGATTGTGATGAATTCATTAACCAAATAGAGATAAATAATAGATATTTTAGCTGTAATGGATTTAATAATTCATTCCTCTGGATTAGTTTTAGTAAATTTTTTCGCGAACCATCAAGTGCGAAAGATTATATTGAAATATGTAAAAAATTTGACTGGATTTTAATTAATGAGTTTGGTGAATGTGGCGATGATGAAGCTGATAGAGTTAGAAGATTTATTAGCTTTATAGATGTCACATATAAAGAGAATGCTAAGGTAAAATTTTTTCATGAAGGTGTCGATCCAAAAAATTTATATATTGGAAAAAAATTTCAGTACCTTTGGGAGAGATCGCAAAGCAGAATCAGTGAAATGAAAAGTAAAAAATATTTACTAAATTCGGGGAAAAATTAATTTAAATATATTAAAATATTGCTAATTATTCTCGTAAACATTAATATTGCCGTCTTATAACTTGGGTCACATGAAAACATTTGCATTAAAAAAGGAAGAAGTACAAAGAGAATGGTTTGTTATTGACGTAACAGACAAGGTTCTTGGAAGAGTTGCAACTAAGATTGCAGACAGAATTCGTGGAAAAGATAAACCAACATTCACACCTCATACTGATGGTGGAGATTATGTTGTGGTTATTAATGCCGAAAAAGTTAAAGTTACTGGTTCAAAGTATGAAGATAAAAAATATTACTCACATTCTCTATATCCTGGCGGATTAAAAACAAAGACCTTTAGAGAACTTAATGAAACAAGGCCAGAAAAAATTATAGAAGAGGCCGTTAAAGGAATGCTTCCAAAAAATAAATTAGGAAAACAAATGTTCAAAAAGCTAAAAGTTTTTAGCGGTTCAGAGCATGAACACGAATCACAGCAGCCTCAGGTTTGGGAACCAAAAATATGAAATCAGAAATGCATTATGCAACTGGAAGAAGAAAAACTTCTTCTGCAAGAATATATTTAACAAAAGGTAAAGGTGCGATCACTGTTAATGATCGTGCTCTTGATGTCTACTTTGGAAGAAAAGTTGCACAAATGCTAGTTATGCAGCCACTTGAGTTAACAGAATCAGTAGAAAAATTTGATATTAAAGTAATGGTTAAAGGTGGTGGTAGTTTTGGCCAGGCTGGAGCTATAAGACATGGTATTTCAAGAGCTTTAATTTCTTATGACGAAGAATTAAGACCTCAACTTAAATCAGCTGGACTTTTAACACGAGATCCTAGAAAAGTTGAAAGAAAGAAAGCAGGTTTAGTTAAAGCAAGGAAAAGCAAACAGTTTTCAAAACGTTAATAATTTTTCAAAAGTTATTCACTTTCTAACTTTAGGAGAAGACAATAAACTCACGAAGAAAAGTATTGATTGGGCTTACTTCAGCATTTGGTGCTGCGGGTGTTCCTTTCGCTGCTACCCCATTTATTGCATCATGGAACCCTAGTGCAAAAGCAAAAGCAGTTGGAGCTCCTGTTAAGGTAGACGTGACTAAAATTGATCCAGGGCAACAAATACAAATTGGATGGAGGAAGCAACCGGTTTTTGTTATTAGGCATTCTCAAGAAGCTATCAAAAATATAGAATCAAGTTTATCTAAGCTTGCAGATCCTAATTCAGAAGCAATTGAAGAACCATACAGAAATATGAATCCTACTAGATCTAAGAGTCCGGAATATACTGTTTTGGTAGGTGTATGCACCCATTTAGGCTGCTCACCAAAATTTTTTCCTGAGGTTGAACCAAAATCTTGGGATGCATCTTGGACTGGAGGTTATTTCTGTCCATGCCATGGTTCAATGTTTGATTTAGTTGGAAGAGTTTTTAAAGGAGTTCCAGCTCCTACAAATCTTAAAGTTCCACCACATAACTTTAAAGGAAATATACTTACCATTGGTGAAGACGAGGAGATGTCTTAATGTCAGATAATATATCAAAAGTATTTAATTGGGTTAATCACAGGTTGCCTATACAAAATACATATGAAAGACATCTATCCAAACATCCAGTTCCTAAAAAAGTTAATTTTTGGTATCTTTTTGGAGCGCTGGCAGCCGTTGTTTTAATAATACAAATAGTTTCTGGCATATGGTTAATTATGCTTTACACACCAGGAGAGCAAGCCTTTGCCTCTATAGAATACATGATGAGAGATGTTGATTATGGTTGGGCTATAAGATATATGCATACAACAGGAGCATCAATGTTTTTTGCTGTTGTATATCTTCATATGTTCAGGGGATTACTTTATGGCTCATATCAAAAGCCTAAAGAGCTTGTTTGGATTTTTGGTTGCACTATTTATCTGGCTATGATGGCTGAAGGTTTTTTAGGGTATGTATTACCTTATGGTCAGATGTCTTATTGGGGCGCACAAGTTATTATTTCCTTATTTGGCGCTTTGCCATATATTGGAGAATCTTTAGAGCTTTGGATTCGTGGTGATTATTATATTTCAGGAATTACTGTTAATAGATTCTTTGCTCTGCATGTAGTCGCACTTCCTTTAGTTTTAATCGCTTTAGTTTTTCTTCATCTAATTGCTCTTCATGAGGTAGGAGCAGGAAACCCGGAGGGTGTTGATATTGAAGCTCATACAGATGAAGATGGAGTTCCTTTGGATAGCGTTCCCTTTTTTCCTTATAAAGTTTTAAATGCCTTGGTTGGAATTGGAGTCTTTATGACTGTATTTGCAATCATCATGTTCTTCTTTCCTGAAGGCGGAGGATACTTTATTGAATATGCAAACTATGAGGAAGCAAATCCACTGGTGACCCCAGATCATATTGCCCCTGTTTGGTATTACTCTCCTTATTATTCAATATTAAGAGCCGTTCCTGACAAGCTTGGAGGTTTTGCTGCCATGGGTGCTGCTGTAGCAATTTTCTTTGTTGTACCATGGTTAGATAGAAGCAAAGTTGCATCTATCAGGTATAAAGGAATCCTTAGTAAAATTGCTTTAGTTTTATTTGGAATAAGTTTTCTGACTTTAGGATATCTTGGAACAGTTAGTGTTACTGAGCATAGAAAAACAATGGGGGTTATTTGTACCTTTATATATTTTAGTTATTTCTTGTTAATGCCTATTTATACCAGTATAGAGAAAACAAAACCTGTACCTGACAGATTATGATCAGTTTACAAAAACTTTCTACTGACTTACTTTGGATCAAAGGTTTTTTTATAATACTTTTTAGTTTCTTATATTTTAATTTAGAAGCCGCAGAAGGTGCCCCATGTAAAGACTATGGAGAATGTGATGAGTTTAAACATACTCTAAATGACATGTCTTCCCTACAAAGTGGAGCATCTACTTTTTTAACCTATTGTTATGGATGTCATTCTTTAGAATATTCAAGATGGAATAGAGTTGCTAAAGACTTAGATATTCCAGAAGAGATTTTTTTTGATAATTTAGTGTTTGATCCTTCTGTTAAACCAGGGGATCTCATGGCAGGGTCTATGTCAAAAATAGAATCAGCTGAATGGTTTGGCGTTGCACCACCAGACTTAACATTGGTTACAAGGTTACATGGTTCAGACTGGGTCTACACTTATTTAAGAACATTCTATGAGGATTCTTCAAAACAATATGGAGTAAATAATTTAGTGTACCCTGGTGCAGCAATGCCCAATGTACTTGCTTCACTTCAAGGCAATCAACAACTTACTTGTAAAGAAGTTCCAATAATTGCAAAAAACGGTGGTGAAAAAAGAGATGATTTTGGAAATACAATAACTAAGCAAAAGTGTGGATTCTTGACTGTAGAGGACGGAACAGGATCTTTAAACGAAGAAGAGTTTGATGCCCTCATATATGATCTAACTAATTTTTTAACTTATGTTGGCGATCCAGATAAAGTTGAGCGTGAAAGAATAGGCTGGTATGTGGTATTCTTCTTTATTATTTTTACAACTCTTTCATCTCTCTTATATAGAGAATATCAAAAAGACTATCATTAGGAAAAATACATTATGATTTTATATTCAGACAGAGACGATCATTATAGTCAAAGAGTAAGGATAGTACTTGCCGAAAAAGATATAACCTGTGAAATAAGAGAATCGTCTCTCGAAGAGACATCTGAAGAAATTTTATCTATCAATCCTTATCATAAACTCCCTATATTAGTTGATAGAGAACTGGGTTTATATGATACAGGTGTAATGATGGAATATCTGGATGAAAGATTTCCTCATCCACCCTTACTTCCCGTTTACCCAGTTGCAAGAGCAAACTGCAGAACGCTAATGCTAAGAATTGATAAAGAGTGGTGCCCAATGGTTGATACTCTAATCGAAAAGAAATTATCTGATAAAGAATTAATTAAAGTGAGGGAAGAGTTACTTCATGAAATAGCCTCAATTGCATCAACATTTAAAGAGTTTAAATTTTTTATGAGTGATGAGTTTTCTTTGGTTGATTGTTGTTTTGGCCCAATTCTTTGGAGACTACCGTCTATTGGCATCAATCTTCCTGTTAATAGACATCTAAAACCTTTGCTTGATTATCAAAAAAGAATTTTTGAGAGGGCAGGATTTCTTGATAGCTTATCTCCATTGGAAAGAGATCTCAGGGAAGAGTAAAAACTCCGTCAGAGTTAATTATTTTTAGAGGAAGTTTTCTTTTAGTGCATTTTCCTTCATCAAGATAAAGAATTCCGCTCCTTCCATTAACTACCCCTTCATTAATGCCATTCTTTGAAAGGAATGTAATTAAAAGAAAATCATGAAGATTATCAAAAATTAATCTATCCTGAATAGAAGCATTATTTTTAAACTGGTTTAAGTAAATAGTGTCACCAAATTGATTTGAAATTGGCATTATTAATGACTCAAAATCTGCAATCATATTTATATTATTAACATTTTCTATTAGATTAATAGAAGCATAGGAATTAATGCCTATTGAATAATTATACCTAAAGGCTGGAACAAGACCTTTTGCATTTCTATATGACATTAAAAAATAAATATTCTTAATGTCCTGGCGAACTCTAGGAGTGTTATTAATATTTATATTAGGAAGCAAGGCATTAATTTTGCTATATCTTTCTGAACTTTCTGAGACTCCCAATACATTTGAAGCAAATTGATCATAATTCTCATTAGTGAATAATACAGATCTAACATTACTGTAGTAATCTTCCAACCTGCGTTTCTGATTGTTATAGTTATTTTCATAAATAATAAGAGTCTCCCTGCCATCAAACTCATTATTACTAAAAATAACTTTCTCAATAGAATTCAATTGATCAACTTGAAAAGAATTACAAAAACCTGGTAATGTTTTATTTAAGATATCGTCATCAATATTATATTTAGCATCATTTGTAAAAATTAAATTAAATTTTGTATCAATATTTGTAGACGCACTTATTAAAATATTTTTATATTCTTCATTTATTTTAATATTAAGATTTGTTGATTTACTGTTTTGCAATTTTTTATTATTTTGCAAGATGCCCTCAATAATTCTCTTTCCATATGGCTTAAGAGTACTTGGAATAATTTCATTCAGCTTATCAGCCTCATTAGTATCTAGCGATTCATACTTTAATAATTCAAGGATTAATTCTCTTTCATTTTTAGCTTTATCTTCAATAAGCTCATTTATGACAAAGAGATCATTTATGGATAGTAGCTCAGGAAAGTTTTCTTGTTTTTGATTTTCGAGCAATTTAAAGTCATTATTTGAAGTCGAAGCACAACTATTTACTAGCATTATTGCTAAAATAAAAGACAATCTAGTTTGTAATAAGTTTTTTTTAAAATGCACGTTTATGTTAAATTTTATATGTAGTCCAATAGGTAATCTAAATGATATCTCTATGAGGTCAATAAGTCTCCTAGAGGCTGTAGATTTTATCTATGCTGAAGATACAAGAAATACTAATAAATTACTAAGCAAATTTAACATTAATAAGAAATCTAAATCATTTCATGAGCATAATGAAATAAAAATCACGCCAAAAATAATTGAGCAACTTAATGCTGGTTTTGAGATAGCAGTAATTTCAGATGCAGGAGCTCCCTGTATTTCAGATCCTGGATATTTCTTATCACAGGAGTGTATTAGAAATAATTTAGATTTTACTGTCTTGCCAGGCCCGTCTTCAGTAATCAATGCATTAATTTTATCTGGTATTTCATCTAATACATTTAGTTTTAAAGGGTTTTTTCCAAGAAAAAAAAATATTCAGATAGAAATGATGCATTATCTCACTAGAATAAATGAAGCTGTGGTATTTTTTGAATCAGCAAAAAGAATAGAATCAACTATAAGTATCTTCGCAGAATATCTATCTCTAGATAGGAAGATTGTTTTGTGCAGGGAGATGACAAAAAAATATGAAGAAATTACTAGAGATTCTGTAGAGAATTTGCATACAAAAATAAAGAATAATGAGCTTACTCTTAAAGGAGAATTCGTAATTGTTGTTGAAGGTAATCAAAAAAATAATATTAATTTAAACTTCAGCAATAAAATCAAAGAATTGTATCTAGAGCATCTTCCAGCTAAAGACGCTGCTAAATTAATAGCTGCCTTATCAAATCAAAATAAAAGAGAAGTTTATAAGTGGCTGATAGATAAATAAATGACTATAATCTCAGTCGAGTTGGTCAGATGATCGCTAAAATTTATTTTAGAGGAAAGTCCGGACTTCATAGAGCAGGGCGCCAGGTAACTCCTGGGAGGCGTAAGCCTACGGATAGTGCAGCAGAAAATATACCGCCAATTGTATTGGTAAGGGTGAAATGGTGTGGTAAGAGCACACCGCTTAAATGGTAACATTTGAGGCAGTGTAAACCCCAGCCCGAAGCAAGACCAAATAGAAATCCTTAGGCTGCTCGTTTAGGATTTGGGTAGGTTGCTAGAGCTTTGTGGCGACACATTGCCAAGATAGATGATCATCTTTTACAGAATCCGGCTTACAGACCAACTCATTTCTTAAATTTTTTAAAAAAAGTGTGTCAAAGTGTGTAAAAAATGTTATAAAGTGTGTTAATTAATTAAATAGTTAACAACTTTTATGTTTGGATACAATACGATATCTATAGATCAAAAGCACAGGGTTTCAATACCTGCTAAATATCGTGTTGATTTCTTAAAAACGAATGAAACAGAAATTGTTGTTACCAAAGATCCTCAATATCCTTCATTAAAGCTATATAAAGGCTCAGAATGGAAGATAATTTCTACTAAATTACAATCCTTGCAAGGACTAGACCCTGTCGTTAGGAATTTACAATGGACTATATTAGGAAATGCTAGTGTTACAGATTTTGATCCAAACGGAAGAATGCTCATTCTTCTTCCACAAGAATTAAGAAATTATGCTCAATTAGATAACAAAAATAAGATTTCATTTGTTGGTATGGGAAATAAATTCGAGATTTGGAATACAGATAACTGGAATTTACGACAAACAGGAGGGACATTGGCTACAGAAATTTTAGATGTTGTTCTTCCTTCAAGCATAAAAGAGATGTCTTTTTAAAAAGGGGATAAGGTATGAACTGGGAAGTAGTAGATCAAAACAATCAACAAGCTAGAATTAAAGTAATTGGTGTTGGAGGTGCTGGAGGAAATGCTGTCATTCACATGATCAACCATGACATTCAAGGTGTTGATTTTATATGTGCTAATACTGATACCCAGGCTCTTGCAAGGGCAGATGGAGCTATTTCATTAAAATTAGGAAGTAATCTTACAAAAGGTTTGGGAGCAGGAGCAAATCCTGAAGTGGGTCGACAAGCTGCAGAAGGAGACAGAGAAGCAATTCAAGAATTATTAGGTGACGCTGATATGATTTTTATTACTGCTGGTATGGGCGGAGGTACTGGTACTGGTGCGGCTCCAGTTGTAGCTTCAATTGCTAAAGAAATGGGTGCATTAACTGTTGCTGTTGTAACAAAACCGTTTAAGTTTGAGGGTAAGAGAAGGATGACTTCTGCTGAACAAGGCTTAGCTGCATTAGTTGAAGAAGTTGATAGTCTGATAACAATCCCTAATCAAAGACTTATCGAAGTCCTTGGGGGTAATACAACAATGACTGATGCATTTGCTAAAGCAGATGATGTTTTAAAAGGCGCTGTTCAAGGAATATCAGATATTATTATGAAAGATGGACTTATCAATGTTGATTTTAATGATGTAAGAACAGTTATGTCAGAAAAAGGCATAGCAATGATGGGCACTGGAAGATCTAGTGGCAAAGATAGAGCTTCTGAAGCAGCATCTCAAGCTGTAGGAAGTGAACTACTTGAAGACATCGATCTTAAGGATGCTAGAGGAGTTCTGGTTAATATTACTGGAAAAGAGCCAACTCTAAATGATTACGAAGAAGTTAGTAATATTGTTGAAGAGTTCACAGCTGAAGATGCTTATGTAATTTACGGAACAGTAATTGATAAAGATATTGATGATGATTTACTAGTAACCATTGTTGCAACCGGTGTTAATCAGAAAGCTCCAACATTAGCAGTAGATAATAAAAGAAGTGCTTCTATAAAACTAAATCCGGTAGGACTAGGTAAAGAAGTTCAAGTTAATACAAGTCAAGAAGTTGGCACATCGTCTGCAGAGGCATTAGATTTCCTTGATGTGCCGACTTTTATGCGAAAACAAGTAGACTAAAATGCTCCATTTTCCAGTATTACTGGAAGAATCTATTGGTTTTCTAGTTGATAATAAAAGTGGCTCATTCCTAGATTGCACATTTGGGAGAGGTGGCCATTCTAAATCTATTTTAAACACCATCACTGATCAAGGTGAACTTACGGCTTTTGACAAAGATCCCGATGCTATTGAATATGCAAATAATTCAATTAAAGACCCTAGATTTAAAATTATTCATAAATCATTTAATGAAATAGATTCAACCTTTAAAGCTAGATCTCTTGATGGGATATTGTTTGATCTAGGAACTTGCTCAACTCATTTCGACGATAAGTCCAGAGGGTTTAGTTTTCAAGATACCGGTCCATTGGATATGAGATTTAATTTTAATACCGGTTATCCTGTTTCTGAATGGATAAATACAACAAATGAAAAAGATTTAGTGGATGTTTTATTTAAATATGGTCAAGAAAAAAATGCTCGATCTATAGCAAAAGCAATTTGTATATCAAGAAAAGAATCATCTATAGAGACAACGTCTCAACTAGCAGACATTATCGTATCTGTTTCTTCAAAGAAATATACAAAGATTCATCCGGCTACAAAGTCCTTTCAAGCATTTAGAATTTTTATAAATAATGAGTTAGAGGAATTAGAGCAAGCTCTTGAAAAATCTAAGCAACTAATCAAGATAGGTGGAAAAATAGTTGTTATTTCATTTCACTCTCTTGAAGACTCAATTGTTAAAAATTCTTTTAAAACTAAGATCCAAGCATTTCCAAAAGAAATACCTATTAATCCAATTATTACGAAAGAATTTAAATGCATTGCAAGAAAAATAAGACCATCATCAGATGAGATTAGTAAAAATAAGCGCTCTAGAAGCGCAATTATGAGAGTTTTCAAGAAACTTCCATGAAACTAAATAATATTCTAATTTTTTCTATTCAATTATCATTAATATTATTTTTATCTTTTGAACAAATAAAAGTTAGATGGGAGATAAGTATTTTATATGGCAATCAGGACAAAATTAATCTCGAGTATCAAAACCTTAAAGAAGAAGAACATAAGCTAAAAACAGAAGCCTACTTTTTAAATTCTCCAGCAAGAGTTGAGAGATATGCTAAAGAAAGACTTTTAATGCAAAAAGTAAAACCTGAAATTATAAAGATAGAAAAATGAAGAAATTAAACTATTTCAATTGGAGGTTTTTTCTTATTATGATTTTCTTAATTGTTTCTATTACAGCAATTTTTATAAGAGTTATTTACCTTCAAATAGACAAAGAAAACTTTTTAAAGAATTGGGGACAAAATCAACATGTTGCATACAGAGAAGTTCCTTCTATACGTGGGACTATTTACGATCGAAATAAGATACCTTTAGCTATCTCATTAACTCATTATGATTTGTATGCTTTAAAAAATTTTAGTGAAAGTGACTATATCAAGCTAAAAAATATAATTAACATTGATGTCTCTTTTGAAAATATAGCTGCAAAGAAGAGAAAAATTCTAATTCAAAAAAGCCTGTCTCCCGATGAAATCAATTTAATTAAAAACTCTACTTCACAACATTATGAAATAGAAATTAGATTTTCAAGGCATTATCCCCTTGCAGACCAAATTGCACCCTTGGTAGGCTTTTCAGGAAAGGATAATTATGGTCTTGAGGGGATTGAAAAGAGTTATGACTCATTACTATCAGGGCAGGATGGAAGAGAAAAGTATTA
>CABWZP010000018.1 GCA_902509965.1 uncultured SAR86 cluster bacterium | reverse complement strand
GTTTTAAATTGGGTCCTGAAACAATTACAGATCTTCCGGAATAATCTACCCTTTTTCCTAACAAGTTTTGTCTGAATCTTCCGCCTTTTCCCTTAATCATATCTGCTAAAGATTTAAGGGGTCTTTTGTTAGTTCCTGTAATCACTCTGCCTCTTCGCCCATTATCTAGTAAAGCATCAACTGATTCTTGAAGCATTCTTTTTTCATTTCTTACAATAATATCAGGAGCACTTAGTTCCAATAATCTTTTCAGTCTATTGTTTCTATTGATTACTCTTCTATATAAATCGTTAAGGTCAGATGTAGCAAAACGCCCGCCCTCAAGAGGTACCAATGGCCTAAGATCTGGAGGTAGAACTGGTAAAACAGTCATCACCATCCATTCAGGTTTATTGCCTGAATCATTAAATGCTTCTAAAAGCTTTAATCTTTTTGAAAGTTTTTTTAGTTTAGTTTCTGAATTTGTTTGAGGAATTTCTTCTCTAATAATTCTTATTTCATCTTCAATATCTAGCTCTTGAAGTAATCCCTGAATCGCCTCAGCACCCATGTCAGCACTAAAATCATCTCCATATTCATCAAAAGCTTCTACAAACTCTTCTTCTGTAAGAATCTGGCCTTTTTCTAAGTCTGTTAATCCAGGATCAGTAACAATATAGCTTTCAAAATATAGAACTCTTTCAATTTCACGCAATGTAATATCAAGCAGTAATCCTATTCTTGATGGGAGAGATTTTAAGAACCAAATATGAGCTACAGGTGCAGCAAGGTCAATATGACCCATTCTTTCTCTTCTAACTTTTGCTAAAGTTACCTCTACTCCGCACTTCTCACACACTACGCCTCTGTGCTTCATGCGTTTATATTTACCACAAATGCATTCGTAGTCTTTTATAGGTCCAAAAATCTTAGAACAGAAAAGACCATCTCTTTCTGGTTTAAAAGTTCTATAGTTAATAGTTTCAGGCTTCTTAACTTCACCGAAAGACCATGATTTGATCATTTGAGGTGATGCTAGTCCAGCAGATATTGTAGAAAAATCGTCTTGACCTGATTTTAGTAAATTTAGTAAGTCTCTCAATTTTATCTCCTAGTTTTCTGAATCTAATTCAATGTTAATGCCAAGTGACTTAATTTCCTTACTCAGGACATTAAATGACTCAGGTATATTTGCATCCATTTGATAGGATCCATCAACAATATTTTTGTACATTTTTGTTCTTCCAGCGACATCATCTGATTTAACAGTTAGCATCTCCTGAAGAGTATATGAAGCTCCATAGGCCTCAAGAGCCCATACTTCCATCTCACCAAATCTTTGACCACCGAATTGAGCCTTACCACCAAGCGGTTGCTGAGTTACAAGACTATATGAACCTGTGGATCTTGCATGCATTTTGTCATCAACTAAATGATTGAGTTTAATAATATACATGTACCCAACTGTGACAGGTCTCTCAAATTTAGTTCCAGTCCTTCCATCATAAAGAGTAAATTGACCAGACTCTGGAAGACCTGCGAGTTTTAGCAAGTCTTTTACTTCAGTTTCTTTAGCACCATCAAATACTGGAGTAGCTATAGGAAGTCCTGAAGTAAGATTTGAAGCTAATTCAGAAATCTCAGAATTATTAAATGATCCAATATCCTCTTTATTAGCTGCGTTCTTATTATAAAGTTTATCTAAATAATCTTTTAACTCAGCAGGTTTAGCATTTTCTTTTAGCATTGAATCAATTTTCTCGCCGATGCCTTTTGCAGCCATACCCATGTGAGTTTCTAGTATCTGTCCGACATTCATTCTTGAAGGAACTCCAAGAGGGTTTAAAACAATATCAACAGGTACACCAAATTCATCATGTGGCATATCCTCAATGGGCATAATTTCAGAAATAACGCCTTTATTACCATGCCTTCCAGCCATCTTGTCTCCAGGCTGGATTCTTCTCTTTATAGCTAAATAAACTTTAACTATTTTGATAACTCCAGGAGCAAGATCATGGCCTCTTATAATTTTTTCTCTTTTTTCTTCAAACCTAGTTTTAATATCTTTTAGATATTGTTTAAGATTTTTCTCAGTCTCTTCAATTCTTGTATTAACTGAATCAGAGTCAGTTCTTATAGCTAACAAATCATCTAGAGAAAGTTCAGCTAGATCCTCAAGGGTTATAGAAGCTCCCTTTTTCATCCCTAATGCTTTTACAACCTTGTTGCCCTTAAGAATTTCAGCAACTCTTAACTTAGTTGCCTCTTCTACAATCCTAGTTTCATCATCAGCATCTTTCTTTGATTGTGCTAAATGATCTTCTTCAATTGCTTGAGTTCTTTCATCTTTTTCAACACCGTCTCTTGTAAAAACCTCAACTCCAATGACTGTACCTTTAGTGCTAGATGGTGCTCTTAATGATGTATCTTTAACATCAGAAGCTTTTTCACCAAAGATAGCTCTTAACAATTTCTCCTCTGGTGATAATTGCGTCTCACCTTTAGGAGTAATTTTACCAACAAGTATATCTCCAGGTTCAACCTCGGCACCAACATATACAATACCGCAGTCATCTAATTTACCTAAAGAGCCTTCTCCAACATTTGGAATATCTGCTGTTATTTCTTCTGAGCCAAGCTTAGTATCACGTGCAATACAGGTTAACTCTTGAATATGTATAGAAGTAAACCTATCTTCACGAGCAACTTTTTCAGAAATCAAAATTGAATCCTCAAAATTGTATCCATTCCAAGGCATGAAAGCGATTCTAATATTCTGACCTAGAGCTAACTCTCCATTATCTATAGAAGGCCCATCAGCCAGAACATCTCCAGCTTTTACCTTGTCACCAACAGTAACAATTGGTCTTTGATTAATACAAGTATTTTGATTTGATCTTGTATATTTTATAAGGTTATAAACATCTACTGCTGAGTTGCTATGTTTTGTATCAGTAACTCTGACAACAATTCTAGCCGCATCAACATTCTCAACAATACCGTTTGTTTTTGAGACTATACAAACTCCTGAGTCTCTCGCTACAACTGATTCCAATCCCGTTCCCACTAGAGGCTTTTCTGGCCTGAGACATGGCACAGCCTGTCGTTGCATATTAGAACCCATTAAGGCTCTGTTAGCATCATCGTGCTCTAAAAATGGTATTAATGATGCTGCAACAGAAACAACCTGTTGTGGAGATACATCCATTAAGTCGACTCTATCAGGTGACATAAGCTCAAATTCACTTGCATGTCTAACAGCAACTAAATCATCAACAAATTTATTATTTTTATCTAAAACAACATTTGCCTGAGCAATAACATGCTCGCTTTCATCAATAGCAGATAAATATTCAATATCATCTGTTACTTTTCCATTAACTACTTTTCTGTAAGGAGTTTCAATAAAACCATACTCATTTGTTCTTGCATAAGAAGCAAAAGAGTTGATTAAACCGATATTTGGTCCTTCAGGTGTTTCAATAGGACAAACTCTTCCATAATGAGTTGGATGAACATCTCTAACTTCAAAACCTGCTCTCTCTCTAGTTAGACCTCCAGGCCCTAAAGCAGAAACACGTCTTTTATGCGTTATCTCAGATAAAGGATTATTTTGATCCATGAATTGAGATAACTGACTTGATCCAAAGAATTCTTTAATAGCTGCTGTAACTGGTTTTGCATTTATAAGATCTTGTGGTCCTAATTCATCTGCTTCAGCCATACTTAGTCTTTCTCTTACTGCTCTTTCTACTCTAATTAGACCAACTCTAAATTGATTAGCGGTCATTTCTCCAACAGATCTAACTCTTCTATTACCAAGATGATCGATGTCATCAACAATGTCATGACCATCTCTAATATCTACGATGCCTTTCATGACTTCAATGATGTCTGCTTTGTCTAATATATTTGGGGTTTCTTTGTCTTCTTCTATTTTTAATCTTCTATTAAATTTCATTCTGCCAACTTCAGAGAGGTCATATCTTTCTGGATTGAAGAATAAATTATTGAATAAGGTATCCGCTGAGTCTTTTGTTGGTGGTTCACCTGGTCTCATCATTCTGTAGATCTCTACTAAAGCCTCTAATCTATTTGAGGTTGGGTCTGATCTTAATGTATCTGATATATATGGCCCTTTATCAAGCTCGTTAATATATAAACACTCCATATCTTTAATATTATTTTCTTTTAGCAGTTCTAGAATTGTTATGTCTATAAGAGTGTTAGCAGAGACTAAAATTTCACCTGTATCTGGATTAAATATATCTTTAGCTGTTACTTTATTTAATAAATAATCTTCTGGGAGCGTGATTTCATTTATATTTGACTTAGCCATCTCTCTAACATGCCTTGCGGTAATTCTTTTTCCAGCTTCAACAAAAACTTTACTTTTAACTTTAATGTCTACTGCAAGAGTTTCACCACGAAGTCTTTCAGGAATAATTTTTAAAACGACTGAATCTTTATCAAGAGTATATGCATCATTGTCATAAAAATTTGAAAGAATTTCTTCAGTGCCCATATCTAAGGCTCTAAGCATGATAGTAGCTGGAATCTTTCTTCTCCTATCAATTCGGCAAAATAATATATCTTTAGGATCAAATTCAAAATCTAACCATGAACCTCTATAAGGAATTATTCTTGCTGAATATAAAACCTTTCCAGATGAATGTGTTTTACCTTTATCATGATCAAAAAATACACCTGGTGAGCGATGTAATTGGGCAACTACAACCCTTTCAGTTCCATTAATAATAAAAGAGCCGTCGTCAGTCATAAGCGGAACTTCGCCCATAAATACTTCGCCTTCTTTTATGTCTTTTACTTCTTTAAAATTTGTTTCTCTGTCATAAAGAACTAGTTTTACCTTAATTCTAAGAGGAGCAGAATATGATAATCCCTGCACAAGACATTCCTGGACATCATAAACATTTTTACCTAATTCGTAGGATACATATTCAAGGGCAGCGTTACCTGAAACACTTGTTATTGGAAATAAAGATTGAAAAACCTCTTCGAGCCCCTGTCTTTTCCTAGTCTCAAGACTGACTTCTGATTGAAGAAATTCTGAATAAGAATCTAATTGTGTTTCAATAAGATTAGGAAGATCCATAACCTTTGCAAAAGTTCCAAAATTCTTTCTTATTCTCTTTTTTTCGGTATAACTGTATGTCATAAACGAGCCCTTATGTATGTAATTAATTTTATAAGTTATTTAAGTTCTGCTGTAGCTCCTGCTTCAGTCAATTGCTTAAGCATTTCTTCAGCTTCTTCTTTTTTAACACCCTCTTTAAGAGTATTAGGAGCTCCATCAACTAGATCTTTAGCTTCTTTTAGCCCTAATCCTGTAATAGCTCTTACTGCTTTAATAACTTGAACTTTCTGATCGCCAGCTGCATTAAGAACAACGTCAAAAGCGTCCTTCTCTTCTGCTGCTTCACCACCAGCATCTGCTGCTGCTGCAGGTGCAGCTGCAACTGCTGCTGCTGCAGTTACTCCAAATTTTTCTTCAATTGCTGATATAAGATCAACTAGGTCCATTACGGACATCTCTTCTATCGCTTTTAAAATATCATCTTTACTTGTTGCCATTCTAATTCTCCTTTTTTAGGCAGATGCCTGTTTATTGTCATGAACTGCTGATAAAACTCTTGCTAACTTGCTTGGCACTTCATTCAATAAAGTAGCAAACTTACTAACAGGAGCTTGTAGAACAGAAGCTATAAGACCCAATGCCTCGTCTCTTGATGGTAGTTTTGCCAAGATATCTATCTGGGCACCATCAAGCAACTGACCTTCTACAACTAAGGCTTTGATCTCTAATGCTTCAAAGTTTTTAGCGTAAGTTTTGAGTAATTTAGCTGCTGCGCCTGGCTCATCAAATGAAAAAGCAAACAAGGAAGGCCCTGTTAAAACTTCATCGGAACATCCAAAATCAGTTCCCTCAAATGCTAATTTAGCAAGTGAGTTCTTGATAACCTGAATGTGCACTCCGGCTTCAGTCGCTTTTTGTCTAACTTCAGATAGTTCTGGTACTTTTAAACCTCGTGCGTCTGAAATCACCAAGGATGATGCAGATGAAGCTACTTCCTTTACTTCACTTACTATCCTTTCTTTTTCACTTTTAGCTAATGCCACAGCAATTCTCCTATATTTGCCTTTCGGCGTTTCGGCGACAAACTGCCAACTCGCAATCTGAACACCACCTACGTAGGAAATTAAGTCTCTCGACACCTACGGTCTTTGACGGCTGCGAAAATCGCAACAATCTAGAATCTCTCTCGAGACCCTAAAACTTATACTAGCTCAGAAGAGCTAATCTTAACCCCTGGCCCCATAGTGCTACTTAAAGCAATATTCCCAATGAATACTCCTTTTGATGAGGCTGGTTTTAATTTTTTTAATTCTGCAAGAAGAGCTGTAGCATTTGATTGTATTTTATCTGCATCAAATGATACTTTTCCTATGCATCCATGAATAATTCCGTTTTTATCTGTTCTAAATCTTACTTGTCCAGCCTTAACATTTTTAATTGCTCCAGCTATATCATCAGTAACTGTTCCTGTTTTTGGATTCGGCATCAGACCTTTAGGTCCTAATACTTGACCAAGCTTACCAACAACTTTCATAGCAGCTTGAGTTGAAATAACAACATCAACTTGAACTTCCTCTTTAGTAAACTGTTCAGCTAGATCTTCCATTCCAACAAATTCCGCACCTGCACCTTTAGCAGCTTCTGCATCTTCACCATCAGCAAAAACAGCTACTGTTACTGATTTACCAAGAGCATTAGGAAGAGTAACAGCACCTCTAACATTCTGATCTGATTTACTAGCATCGACTCCTAATTTTATAGATATATCAACAGACTCTTCAAACTTTGGAGATTTAACAGATTGAAGGATTTCCATTGCCTCAGCAACAGAATATGTTTTGGTTGTATCAAGCTTTTCAGCAATCATCGTTTGTTTTTTTGTAATCTTAGTCACTATACATCTACCTCTACGCCCATACTTCTTGCAGTTCCGGCAATAATTTTTACAGCATTATCAATGTCATTTGCATTTAAATCTGGCTCTTTCATTTTAGCAATTTCTTCTAATTGTGCTCTTGAAATTTTACCTACTTTATCCTTATTAGGCTCTCCACTTCCTTTTTCTATTTTTAATGCTTTCTTTATAAGAACTGCTGCTGGAGGAGTTTTAACAATAAAAGTAAAAGATTTATCTTCATATACGCTAATAACTACTGGAAGAGGCAAGCCCTTCTCAGAGTTTTGGGTTTCTGCATTAAAAGCATTACAAAAATCCATAATATTAACACCTGCTTGCCCAAGGGCAGGTCCAACAGGTGGACTAGGGTTTGCAGCTCCAGCTGGTATTTGTAGTTTAAGAATTGTTGAAACTTTTTTAGCCATTAGGTTTTCTCTATTTGCATGAAATTAAGTTGAACAGGTGTTGATCTTCCAAGTATTTGCACAGCAACTCTAACGGAGTTACCTTCATAATCAACATCCTCTACAACACCATTAAAATCATTGAATGGACCATCACAAACCCTAATTACTTCACCTGGTTCATAAATAGTCTTTGGAGCTGGAGCATCTTCACCAACTTCTATTCTGTTAATAATATTATTTACATCATCTTCTGATATAGGTAGAGGTTTTTCTTTTGTGCCTCCAACGAAACCAGATACCCTAGGAGTTTGCTTAACTAGTTGCCAAGTATCATCCTCTAATTCCATTTGAATAAGTACATATCCGGGGAAGAATTTTCTTTCTGTTGTCTTTTTTGTACCACTTTTTAGCTCAACTATTTGCTCAGTAGGAACTAAGATTTCTCCAAATTTGTCTCCAAGGCCTTCCAATTCAATCTTTTCTTCCAAAGCAGCTTTTACTTTAACTTCGTATCCTGAATATGCCTGTATTACAAACCAATCCATTTCTTATCCTAAAATAAATTTAAAAATCCAACTCAATAACGATTCCAGTCCCCAGAAAAATAAACATAAGACTATAATCGCACCAAAAACTATTGCAAAAGTTTGTGTGGTCTCTGTTCTTGTTGGCCAAACAACTCTTCTTATCTCTGTTCTAGACTCTCTCATCAACCTAATTGAGTTAGATCCGAAAGTAGTCAGGGCTAAAAAAACTAACCCAATAATAAATAGAAAAACAACACCCAGAACTCTGTAAAGGAATGCAATATCTGAAAAATAGCTATTGCCAACAACCGCTGCGCCAAAAATAGCTAAAGCTATGACCCACTTTAGTCTATCAAACAATTTTGAAGCTGATTCTTTAGTCATAAATCCCTACTCTACCAGCATGTTAATGGCAGGCCAGGAGGGTCTCGAACCCCCAACCTCCGGTTTTGGAGACCGCCGCTCTACCAATTGAGCTACTGGCCTATAAACTTTTTTCATATTTCTTAAAGACAAATAAGCCGAGGCACATGGCCTCGGCTATTAATATCTAAATATGTTATTTAATTATCTTAGCAACGACACCGGCACCAACTGTTCTGCCGCCTTCTCTAATCGCAAACTTAAGACCTTCTTCCATAGCAATTGGAGCAATAAGAGTCACAGTCATCTTAATGTTATCTCCAGGCATTACCATTTCAACGCCCTCTGGAAGTGCACAAGCACCTGTTACATCAGTAGTTCTGAAATAAAACTGAGGTCTGTAATTACTAAAGAATGGAGTATGTCGTCCACCTTCATCTTTGCTTAGTACGTATATTTCAGCTTCAAATTCAGTATGAGGATTAATAGATTTTGGTTTAGCTAAAACTTGGCCTCTTTCTACAGCACTTCTTTCAATACCTCTCAAAAGAACACCACAATTTTCTCCAGCTCTTCCTTCGTCTAGTGATTTTCTAAACATTTCAACACCAGTACAAGTTGTATCTGTAGTTTCCTCTGAAATACCAACAATTTCTAATGGGTCTCCTGTGTTAACAATTCCTCTTTCGATTCTTCCAGTAACAACAGTACCTCTACCAGATATAGTAAATACATCTTCAATAGGCATTAAGAAAGGCTGATCAATAGCTCTTTCTGGCTCAGGTACGTATGTATCAAGAGTTTCAACAAGTTTTTTAACTGCCTCGACACCAATTTCTGAAGTATCCCCTTCAAGTGCTTTTAATGCGCTTCCAACAATAATAGGTGTGTCATCACCTGGGAAGTCGTATTCATTTAATAATTCTCTGATTTCCATTTCAACTAGCTCTATCATTTCTGGATCATCGTTCTGATCAGCTTTGTTCATAAATACAACTATATTAGGTACACCAACCTGTCTTGCAAGCAGAATGTGTTCTCTAGTTTGCGGCATTGGACCATCAGCAGCACTAACAACAAGAATAGCACCATCCATTTGCGCAGCACCTGTAATCATGTTTTTAACATAATCCGCGTGACCTGGACAATCAACGTGAGCGTAATGTCTTACAGTTGATACATACTCGACATGAGATGTAGCAATAGTTATGCCTCTTTCTCTTTCTTCTGGAGCATTATCAATTCCATCAAATGCAACAGCCTCTCCGCCAAATACTTCAGCGCAAACTTTAGTAAGTGCAGCAGTTAGTGTAGTTTTTCCATGATCAACGTGACCAATAGTACCCACATTAATATGGGGTAGCGTTCTTTCGAATTTTTCTCTAGCCATTTTTTATGCCTCTCTGGTTTAAAAATTTTAGTAACTTTGGAGCTCATAACCGGACTTGAACCGGTGACCTCTTACTTACCAAGCAAGTGCTCTACCGACTGAGCTATATGAGCCCGACCTTGTGCTACCAAAATTAAGGTGGCGTATTATCCCCTTAAAAAGATACAAACTCAACCTTTTTATACAAGAAAAAAATCTAATTTTAGAGAAGTGTTTATTATGTCAAATAAGTGGTGGAGAGGGTAGGATTCGAACCTACGTAGCCGAAGCGGCAGATTTACAGTCTGCTGGTATTAACCACTCACCCACCTCTCCATGTCAAGAAAGCTATTTTTATTCTAGAATGATTGTAAGTCAATACATATTTTATGGTGTCTATTATTTTTAACAGAGAAAAAATACTACTTAATATAGATAAATCTAGATTGGAACTGTCTTTGCATGACAAAATTGGATCTACAAATGATTTCTGTAAAATTACAACTTTAAAAAAAGAATTTCTAGTAGTGGCCTCTGATATGCAGACAAAAGGAAGAGGTAGACAAGGTAAGAAATGGATTAGTCCTGCTGGAAATATTAGTTTTTCTATAGCATATGAAAATGCAGATGATGAACCTATAAGTTTGATTGCCGGAGTTATTTCTCAGCTTGCAATATCTATAGCCTTAAATGTATCTGAAATTAAATTAAAGTGGCCAAATGATCTTATTTATAAAAATAAAAAAATTGGAGGTATTCTTGTGGAAAGAGAAATCTCAGGATCTCAAAATAAAACAATAGTTGGTATAGGAATAAACCTAGCATTAAATGAAAAAGAGCCATGGTGGGGTGACTTAAAATCTTTCAATATACAAAATTCTAGAGATGATATTTTAAATAATCTCATTAGGGGGTTCTTTCAGTTTACTGATGGTGACTTAGTGAATTGGGTGGAATTGTGGAACTTGCATTGTGCACATAAGAATAAGATTATTAAAATATTCAATAATAAGATTTTAATTGATGAAGGAATTTTTGCAGGAATAAATAGCAAAGGCGCCCTGCTATTAAAATCAGATAAGGATCTTAAAGAATACAACTCAGGTGAAATCTTAATTGAAGGAATATATTAAATATGAAACATTACATATCGCAAATAGATCTAGATACAAATCTCCCAGCTAATTATAAATCTATAATTCTGGGGGCTGGATGTTTTTGGGGCGTTGAAAGAAAGTTTTGGGAGATACCCAATGTATGGTTAACCTCAGTTGGTTATGCAGGAGGGATGATAAAGAATCCAACATATGAACAAGTATGCTATGAAGAAACTGGCCATGTTGAGGTCGTTAAAGTAAGTTTTGATCCGGAATTGATTTCTTTAGATGATATTTTAAAAAAGTTTTGGGAATGTCATGATCCCACCCAAGGAAACCGCCAAGGAAATGATAGAGGTACACAATATAGATCAGTAATTTTTTGTGCAGATGAAGAGGATTTATTTAAAGCAAATGATACAAAAGCAAAATATCAAGCAGCTTTAAAAGACTCAGGCTTTAGCCAAATAACTACAGAGGTCAAGATATTTAATACATATTATTTAGCTGAAGAATATCATCAGCAATATTTAGCAAAGAACCCCAATGGCTATTGTGGTGTGGGTGGGACAAATTGCCCTTTCCCAAATAATTAATTTGTATATAATGATTTTTTCCAGCCGGTATAGCTCAGTTGGTAGAGCAACTGATTTGTAATCAGTAGGTCCCGAGTTCGACTCTTGGTGCCGGCACCATTATTTAGTCTTAATCTGAGACGTGCTTTAAATCCTTGAAGGTAAAATACTTTCTTTTGAGAAGCTTATTATAAGTAATTGCAAATAAAATTATAAAAGATGCTCCAACTGCAACTGGCATTAAAACGAAACTTAAACCTTTCGCTCCCATTACAGCAATAATAGGATTTGCTCCAGCAGGCGGATGAACCGTCTTTGTGACCATCATTGTGAATATTGCAAGTGAGACAGCTAAGGCAATGCTTAAACTAGAAATGCCAAAAACTGCAAAAACTATAACTCCAGATAAAGCAGATAAAATATGTCCAAATAAGATATTTTTTGGATGCGCTAGAGGACTTTCATGGACAGCCATAACTAGAACCATGCTTGCCCCAAATGGAGGAATGAGCCAAAAATTACCTTCATAATATGAATTAAGAGTTGCAAGTACAAAGATACAAACAAAGGCTCCAATCGCAGATATAATATTATTTTTCATATCATTAGCATACATAAGTAAGATATTCTTTGCTAATATGTGGAGATATAAATTTCCTAAAAATTAAGTAAAAAAAATCAATCTTAAATAGATATCCCAATTCTTTATGAAACTCAAAATACCATTTTTAATTTATTGTTTTTTTAGCCTGACATTAATTGCTGATACACAAATTGAAGAAATAATCACAACAGGTTCAATTCTAAATAATCCTATAGAAAATTCATCGCCTATAGATATTATTGGTCAAGATGATCTTGATGATTTAAATATAATAACAATTGGTGAGATATCAAAATATATAGCCTCATCTACTGGATCTCAATTCCAAACAAATGCACTAGATGGAACAGATCAAGGCATGTCTTCTATAACCCTTAGGGGGCTTGATCATACCTCCACACTAGTATTAATAAATAGCAAAAGGCAAACTTCAGCCGGAACTACTTCTAATGAGGGTGAAGGTTATGTAGACATTAACATCATTCCGCAAATTGCCTTAAGGCAAGTGCATATTTTAAAAGAAGGAGCTACTACTGCATATGGATCTGATGCAATCTCTGGAGTCGTAAATTTTTTAACTCAAGACGATTTTGAAGGAGTTAAGCTGAACTTAAACCAGCAGAAAACAACCAATTATAATCAAAGAGATTCATCTTTAGGTATCTTGTTTGGCAAAAAATATGATAATTCTAACTTCGTTTTTGCAATAGATTATATCGATAGGAGTCCTCTTAATGCGTCTGAAATTCCTGGGATTGCTGAACTGGGCTTAAGTACTCTTGGCAATTCATTTAAAGTAAGTGCTGATGATGTTGTTGACTCTGGAGTATATCAAGGATCCTATTCAGAAAATCAATGGGTCGCTGATCCAAACTGTATAAATAATGGCGGCATCTTAGCTGGGCCTTTTTGTAAGTTTCTCTATGGTGAAAGATTTAATATTATTAATACAGAAGAGCACATAAAGAGCTATTTAAGTTATAAGTTTGATGCTCAGTCATATCAATCTAAGACGACTTTAATTTATGCAGATATATCAGTTAAGGATAATCCGCAATCACCCTCTTACCCAGCTTTATCTTTTTTATCAAGAAAAATTCAGCCTGGTATTGGGGGCAGTCCATTTAATGTCCCTGTGACATGGTATGGTCGACCTTTAGGTTCAGCTTACCCGTCTCCAAATTCACCTAAAGATATCTCACAATATCACTTAAGTCATGTTATTAATTTTGATGTAAATGAAATTTCAGATATTGAGATATCAATTACTAATTCAAGACATTCAAATATACATAATCGCCCTGATACGATTGATTCAAGATTTGAAGATGCATTAAATGGAAATGGAGGTCCGGAAGGAAATCTAGCATGGAATATTTTTGATATCTCTGATCATGATCCAATCTTAATAGAATACATTTCTGGTTCTGAAAAATCTAAACGAAGCGGCGAATTGACAGTTATTGATTTAATTTTTAATACAAAGATATTTAATATGGAGTCTGCATTTGGCATGCAAGTTAGTAATGATAAGATTTCGATTAAGTATGATCCTTCAAGCTCAGCATCATTTGATGAAAGTGGCTATTTAATTAAGTCAGCAGATTTATTATTTTTGGGTGGCGGTAAAAGCATATCTGGATCTAGAAATAAGAGGGCATTATTTTCTGAATTTAATAAGGATTTTAATAAGAGTCTTAATGTAAGTTTTGCATCACGTTATGAAAAAATTGGAGCATCTTCTTCTTTTGATCCAAAGATATCTTTTAAATATTCTCTAAACGATCTATTGTCTTTTAGAGGCTCAGCAGGATCTTCGTTTGTAGCCCCATCAATGGCGCAGCTATTTGCTTCTGAAATATTACTTGGATCAATTAGAGGGGCAAGTTTTTCAGATAAAGCTAGAGTAATTCAAATAGGCAATCCTAATCTAAAACCCGCAACGGCTAACAACTCAAATATTGGTTTGATTTGGAAAATGCAAAATAATTCAAGGCTCACTTTGGATTATTGGTCTATAGATTATAAAAATAGAATTGAACTTGAAAATGGTTCTGTTAAAGCTTCATCAGATCCTGATAGTATTGACATAATTAGAAATGATCAGGGTTTTATTGTTGGAGTACATACATCATTTTTTAATGAAGAAAAATCTGAAATTAGCGGAATAGATGTATCTTTTGATACATATTATGATTTTGCAGAAATGGGCAGCCTGAGTTACAAAATACAAGGAACTAGCTTCTTAGATTATTTAACCCCTGATAAAGATACTGGATTTTTGATAAATAGAGTTGGTTTATATAACTTTGACGCTCATATGCACTCAATACCTAAATATAAGATTAATTCTTTTATTAAATGGGAAAGAATGAAAACAAAAGTCAATATAACTTCAAGATATATTAGTGGATATGATAATAAGACTCCTGTATCTAGCTCTCATGCTGATTTAGGTTATACAAATAAGGTAGAAAGTTCGATGATGTTTGATATTGGAGTAGAGCAATATTTCAATACAAATAAATACGATATGGTCATAGGAATAAATGCTATCAATGTATTTGATAAAAATGCGCCCAGACTCTACAACCCACCTGATTTTAGTTTTGATCCTAATGTTCATGATGCAAGAGGCAGATTAATCAATTTAAGTATTCAGCTAAATTTCTAGCTTTTAATTTGTATTAAACTAAACTCCAGTAATGAATATTCAGGATGAAGCTATTGATCAAATATTATTTGAAAATAATATCTCTAACGAATGGTCTGATTCAGTCAAAAATGAATTAAAGAGTGTCAAGTTATCTGAGTCCCCAGGTAGAAAAAATTTAATACATAAGCCTTTTATAACTATCGATGGCGCTGATGCAAAAGATTTTGATGATGCTATTTTTTGTGAATATAGAGGCAAGCAAACTATTCTAAGTGTTGCAATAGCTGATGTTGCTGATTTAGTTAAATCAGGGACAGCGCTCGATAATGAGGCTAGAGAAAGAGGAACGTCTATATACTTTCCATCGAAGGTTGTACCTATGCTGCCTGAAGAAATATCTAATAATCTGTGCTCATTAGTTCCAAACGAAGTTAGAAATGTTCTAGTTTGCAGAATAGTTTTTTCATTAGAAGGTGAGATAGAAGGTTATGAATTTTTTGAGGCCTCAATTAGGTCTTGTCTGAGAGCCACATATAAATCGATAGATGATTTAATTAACAAAAAAGTTAGCTTGCCAGATGAAATAGCAAAATCAATTGATGCTCTAAAAAATTTAACAACGGTTTTACTTGGCAAAAGAAAAAAAAGGTCAGCTCTTGAGCTTGATGCAGCTGAACCAATTCTTGAGCTTGATGAGTTAGGAAACATTATAAACATTAAGATTTCTAAAAGACTTTTTTCTCATTTAATGATTGAAGAATCTATGCTAGCTGCAAATATCTGTGCTGCAAGATATATGAAAAAACATTATGGCTTTGGAGTCTATAGAATTCATGAAGAGCCAGAAGAACTAAAAATAGATGCATTAAAAAATTTCTTTGCTACAAAAGGATTAACCTCTAAGCCTAAAAAAAATCCTTTAGAAGTTATTACTCAATGTTTAGAATTTTCCAAAGATCATCAGTTAAAAAAATCTCTCCAGACACTCGTGCTTCAAAGCTTGAAACGTGCAGAATACTCAACTGAGGATATTGGACATTTTGGTCTTCAGTTAGAGCAATATGCTCACTTTACCTCTCCCATCAGAAGGTACCCAGATTTAATGGTTCATAGGCTAATTAAGGATAAACTTCAAAAAAATATAAACAAACCTAATCAAGAGCAAATTGAATTAGATTGTTGTGAGCTTTCAGATCTTGAGCGCCAAGCAGAAAAAGCTTCTAGAACTGTTGTTCAGCAAATAATATGTCATCATCTAAAGCAATTTATTGGTGATGATTTTAATGCAATGATTACAGGAGTAACGGATTTTGGAATCTTTGCAGAAATTGATAGCTTTTATGTGTCTGGATTAATTCATGTTTCAGATTTACCAGGTGACAGATATATTTTTGATAAAATAAGTGGGGTTCTAAAGGGCAAAAGAACGGGCAGGAGTTTTAGACAAGGTCAAAGCATAAGAGTTAAAATTAATAATGTTCTTCCTTATGAAAGAAAGATAAATTTATTAATACTAAAAAATAAATGAAGCAAAATAGTAGTGATCAAAGATTAGGATTTCATAGCATTGAGAGTATTCTGATTCATAATCCAGAAAAAATAAAAAAGATACTCCTTCCAGCCAATAGAGATGATTCAAGAATTATGGCACTTACAAGCCTTATAGAATCTAAAGGTATTTCATACGAGCTTTCAAAAAAAATATCACAAGAGCCTGAAGCCATTATTAAAAAAGAATCGTTAGCTTCATTCCAGGATTTAAAAAAAATAATATCAGAGCGCAAAGACAGTAATCCTCTTATACTAATTTTAGATAATATTATTGATCCAAGAAATTTGGGAGCATGTGTAAGGTCGGCTGCGGTATGCGGCGTAGATTTTGTAATAATAAATAAACATCATTGCGCTCCAACTAATGCAATTGCTCATAAAGTTTCAGCAGGAGGTTTTGAAGTTCTAGATATTTTTCATGTAACAAATTTAGTTAATTGTATTAAGTACTTAAAAGAAAATGGTATACAAATATTAGGTCTAAGTGAGCATTCAGGAGAAGTACATTATGAAGAAGATTTAAGACAACCAACTGCATTAATTATGGGTTCAGAGGAAACTGGGGTTAGGCAAAAAACACTAGAAATATGCGATAGTGTGATCAGCTTAAGTAGCAATCCTTATTTTAAAAGCTTAAATGTCTCTGTTGCTACAGGAGTCATACTAAACGAAGCATTAAGGCAAAGGCATCAAGCTAAAAATTAGCTTGATATGAATTTATATTATATTAGACTTGATAGATGCTTAAACAAAGAACCTTAAGAAACGCTATTAAAGCGACTGGAATAGGCTTGCATACAGGCATTAAAGTTACTATGGAGTTACTTCCAGCAGAAGTGAACTCAGGTATACGATTTATTAGAACTGACATTGATACAGGCAAAGAAATCCCTGCCCTTGCAGAATATGTTGGTGAAACTAGCATGTCCACTACCCTGGTTAAAGGTGATATCAAAGTTCACACCATTGAACATCTTTTATCTGCGATTGCTGGTCTTGGCATAGATAATTGTATTATTAAACTTGATGGTCCAGAGGTTCCAATAATGGATGGTAGTGCGGGTCCATTTGTCTTTCTTTTACAAGCTGCAGGTCTTGAAGAACAAGATGGAATGAAAAAATTTATTAAAGTTAAAAAAGAAGTAACCTCAGAAAGAGATGACGCTTTTGCAACTATAAAACCATTTGATGGATTTAAAGTTTCTTTTAAAGTAGATTTTGATCATCCAGTCCATAAAACTCTGCCATCAACCTCTGTTATTGATTTTTCATCAACTTCTTTTGTAAAAGAGGTATGTCGAGCTAGGACATTCGGTAATATGGCAGACCTTAATGATTTAAAAACAAAAGGTTTATCTTTAGGAGCTAGTGTAGATAATGCAATTGCTTTTGGGGAGAACGAAATCATTAATGAGGAAGGGTTAAGATTTAATGATGAAATAGTAAAACATAAGATGTTAGATGCTATTGGAGATCTATATCTACTGGGTGGAAACCTAATTGGAGAATTTTCTGGATATAAATCTGGCCATGCTCTTAATAATCAGCTTTTAAGAAAAATTATAGAATCTGAGGAAGCTTATGAAATTGTAGAGTTTGAAAATTTAGATAATGCCCCCATTTCATATGTAAGGCCACCATTTGGTGATATTAACTAAACCAACTGCCTTACAAAAATATAAATTAATGCTTAATATATTTTCAAAAATCTTTGGATCTAGCAATGATAGAACTATCAAGAGGATGCAGCATCTTGTGGATCAGATAAATGATCTTTCAGATGAAATGAATAAACATGATGATGCTTTCTTTCTTAATTTAAGAAAAACACTTAATAGCCAATTTAAAGAGAGCAATAATGATATTAATTCAATATTACCAACTGCATATGCAGCTGTCAGAGAGGCAAGTGTTAGAACCTTGGGTCTTAGGCATTTTGATTCTCAGCTCTTAGGAGGTATTTCATTAGCAGAAGGTAATATCTCTGAAATGAAAACTGGTGAAGGTAAAACTTTAGTTGCAACGTTGCCTGCATTTTTAAATGCATGTATGCAAAATAAAGTGGTTCTAGTTACTGTGAATGATTACCTAGCCCAACGTGATGCTGAATGGATGAGGCCTATTTATGAATTTTTAGGCTTAACTGTTGGAACCATATATTCAGGCCAATCAACCGAAGAAAAAATAAATGCCTATAAATCAGATGTTATATATGCAACTAATAATGAGCTAGGTTTTGATTATCTAAGAGACAATATGGCTCTGAGTGAAAAAGATAGAGCCCAATGTTCTCTGGATTTTGCAATCATTGATGAAGTGGATTCTATTCTAATCGATGAAGCAAGGACTCCTCTCATCATTTCTGGTCCATCCGATGAAAGTTCAGAACTGTATAAGCAAATTAAAAAAATTATTCCAAAACTTAAAAAGCAATTGAGAGAAGAGACTGAAGAAGTACCTCTAGAAAATCATGAGAGAGGACATTATATAATTGATGAAAAAAATAGATCAATCGAGCTAACAGACGATGGTTATATTTTAGTTGAATCAGAGCTTGAAAAACTGGGTGTATTAACTCAATCAGATGGACTTTACTCAGCATCAAATCTTAAAATTATGCGCTTTGTTCAAGCAACACTAAGAGCAACTTTTCTTTTTAATAAAAATATTCATTATCTTGTAAGAAATAATGAAGTTCTCCTAATTGATGAACATACAGGAAGAACAATGCATGGAAGGCGAATGTCTGAAGGAGTCCATCAAGCTCTAGAATGTAAGGAAAATGTTCCCATACAAAGAGAGTCTCAAACTTTAGCTTCAACTACTTTCCAAAACTTTTTTAGATTATTTGATACTCTTTCTGGAATGACGGGTACCGCTGACACAGAAGCTCTGGAATTTAAAGAAATCTATGGATTGGATGTAGTTATTATTCCAACTCATAAGCAAATGATTAGAGATGATAAAAATGATTTAGTTTTTCTTACTAAAGCATCAAAATATAAAGCTTTAATAAACGAAATAGAAACTCTAAGAACTAAGATGGCGCCCATTTTAGTTGGCACAGTATCTGTAGAGTCTTCAGAGGAAGTTTCTCAATTGCTACAAGCTAAAAAAATTCCTCACCAAATATTAAATGCCAAACATCATGAAAAGGAAGCTGAAATTATTGCAAATGCGGGAAAAGCAGGAATGGTAACCATTGCTACCAATATGGCTGGAAGAGGAACAGATATTGTATTAGGCGGCAAAAAAGAAGAAAGTGACTCTGACTGGGAAAATAAAAATAAGTCTGTTCTAGATGCTGGAGGTCTTCATATTCTTGGAACTGAAAGACATGAATCAAGAAGAATTGATAATCAACTTAGAGGTAGATCCGGTAGACAAGGTGACCCTGGTTACTCGCAATTTTTTCTATCTCTTGATGATGACTTGCTTAGATTATTTATTTCAGACAGCAGAAGAGCACTATTTGAACGCGTAGGGTTAGGAGAAGACCATATAGAACACAGAATGCTCTCAAGAGGTATAGAAAATGCTCAACGAAGAATTGAAAG
>CABWZP010000017.1 GCA_902509965.1 uncultured SAR86 cluster bacterium | reverse complement strand
TGTAATTTCTTTAAGACATCTATAAATGAGACATATTTAAAATTTTGGTTTTTATCAATTCCTTTGTCTTTATTGTATCCATCCTGAACAACTAGAAGACCTTGAGGAAAATCTCTATTTAGCTTATTGCTTGATATAGCTACACCGTCTGTGTCACTGGCTCCATCAATTGAACCATACATTGAAGGACCTATCCTAAAGCTATTAATGTATTCATATGGGGCTTCTCGATTATAAATGTTGTACTTTGAGTCTCCCTGAGAAGATAAAACAACATAACCACTAGTGGAAGAAGTTTTATAGATAGCAACTCCTTCAGGGTCACCTCCAATATTACCCTGTCGAGAGTCTACTATAATAGGATTACCAAAGTTTAAGGCACTATCTAATTTATAGGCCTTAAGAACTCCGTTAGTATTCTCTTCTGAGATAAATAGCGTTCTGTTCTCATCATCATAAACGCAACCTTCAGATTCACCCTTGTTACTAAATGTAGTGATCAATTTAAGAAGACTATTGTTGTATTGCCAAACCTCAACATTAGGACCGCCATCCTCAGTAGCAAAGATTATCAAGCCTAGCTCAGGATCATAACCTGCACATATTCCATAAATATTTATATTAGACTTTGCTCGTAATTCAGGATTTTTAGAAAGAGAAAATGTCTTCTTTGCTACATCTTCTGCAATATTTTTATCTTTATTTATCCATACATCAACTGACTGAGTGCTTCTATTTGATCCAACAATAAAAGTAGTTAAGCTTAAAGATTCATTTATTGTTCTCAAATCTATATTGTTTATATTACCAAGTTCTGTAAAACCTAGTTTTTTGCCTTTCAAATCATAAACATAGACCCCACTTCTTTTATCTGTTGCAAAGATTATTGATTCATTAGGTTTATTGGAATTAAACCATATAGCAGGATCATCTGCTGCATCTCCTGAAGTCGCTATCTCTGGTGTTTCATATTTAGGCGCTATCTCAATGAAATCTGCTTTTAATTCAAGATTAAAAAAGACAAAGGCCATTAAAAAGAAATTAAATTTTTTAAATATTATTAACATGAAATAAGATCTCTTGTTTAAGGGTTAATAAATAGAGCTAATCTTTTTGTGCAATACAACTCAATAAATATGAATAAGAAGCTCTTTGCGCTTCTGATTTTCCAATCTGGTTCAGCTCACCATTTTCTTTAATATTTAATGAAAAAATAGATATGATTATTTGAACCATGACAAGAAAAACTCCTTCTTTATTAAACATTGAAGGTAACTTGATATTTTTTTCAATAAAAGAGAGAACTTCTTGTGAGAGTAGATGCAATATCTTAGATTCTACTGGAGGTGTTACAGTGTTTTGTAATATGATCTTTTGAGCTCCAATATTTGTAGTAAAAAAATTAAATATTCTTACAACTGACTCCTCTAAGGCTTTGGAAAGGTCCTCATATTCGTGATTACTATCTGATTGACGAAATTCTTCAGAGCATTCTTTAAAATACCTTTGAACAAGCAAAAGCTTAACATCATCAGGATTTGCAAAAAATTTATAAGTTGAAGTTCTTTTTAAATCTGAATGAATTGCCAAATTTGAAATTGTTATGTCATCTATGTCTTGAGTTAATAGTATTTGATGAGCAGCTTCAATGATTTTAGCTACCCTTAATTTACTTCTCTCTTGTTTAGCACTTACGCCCATAATCTAATTATGGACAAATGTTGAAAAAAGTAAATTAAGAAATGCTAAAAACTAGCTAAAATTTATATTCAAAACCAATTGACGCAAATGTAATATCGTCTGCGCTATCTGCTTTATTAAGAATTGAATAATGTGCAAAGGCTTTAGTGGTTTTATTTATTTTATAGGTATAGCCTATAGAATTCTGGCTACCTGAGACAATCTTCATATCTGATGCGGCATTTTGAACATATACACTCCCCTTGTTTGAAACCTTTCTTTTCAAACTAACAACATGACCTGAGTAAGATTTGCCTGTCGATAATTTTTTAGATGATTGATGGAGCAAACCTAAATCAATTCCTGCAAGAGGCAACATGATGCTAAATCTTTGACCGTCATAACCTTTGAGATTTTGTTCAATAGCAAGTGCTGCTTTTATTTTGTCATTTGCATAATTTAGAGCAAAGGATTTCCCATTTCCAATTGATTGACTTATTGAATTAATAGATATGTTGAGGCCATCTATTATCTCAGGACTTGTATATCCAATAAAACTATTCATTCTATTTTCACCTCGTAATATATATTTAATATCAGCTCTGGTGTCATTAAATAGATCAACCTTTAATTGACCTAATTTAAAAGCCGTATCATGAGTTCCTGTTAAAAATTTTCCGAAATCACCTTCAATAGCTATGAAAGTATTTCTTTCTTTAAATACTTTATCTCCATCTGCTTTCCCGTCAGTAGGATCTATTTCTTCTTCTATTTGAAAAGATAGTTTTATAGAGGATGAAAAATCATAAGAACCTTTAAAACCTAATCTTGATGCATTATTTTTGAATTCCGTTTCGCTATATATACTTGAATCCTCATTTTCTAAGCTAGCATTAATTTTTCCATAAAATCTTAAATCGGCATTACTTATGAAACTAGTTGTAAAAAAAAATACAAAAAGTGTTTTTTTTAGAGTCATAACTCTAAACTCCAAAGATAATTCTTAAAATAACATAGAAAAGTATCGTCAAAGATGCTCCAACGGGAATTGTAATCAACCAAGAAAGTATAATTCTGCCAATAGAGTTAAGGTCTATATGTGATACTCCCTTAGCCAAACCAACTCCAATGACAGCACCCACTAAAGTATGAGTTGTAGATATTGGAAACCCAAGATAGGTTGCAGCAACTACAGTAGATGCTGCTGCCATTTCAGCAGAAAATCCTAAGCTTGGTGTTAAGGTTGTAATCTTAGTACCAACAGTTTTTATAACTTTTCCACCCAGCATGGCTAATCCAAAAACTATACCAATTCCGCCTAGCAGCAGCACCCATGAATTTACAGCTGCTTCAGATCCAATAGTACCTTCACTTGCAACGCTGATAATTGCCGAAACTGGTCCTATTGCATTTGCAACATCATTAGATCCATGCGCAAAAGCCATCGCCGAAGCTGTAACAATCATAAGAATTGCAAAAGCTGACTCAACTCCATACTCTTTAATTTTTTTAGTATTAAAGTTTAAAAGAATGGCAGTAACTATAGAAACAGCTACACCGATACCTATTGTGACCATAAGGACTTCATTATCAGTGAGTGGGATGCCAACATATTTTAATCCTTTTCTTGCAGTCACTAAACCGATAATGACAGCAACAAAGAAACTATAAAAAGGAATGAGTGATATTGCTGCCTGCTCTGGATTAGGTCTATCTAGTATGAATTTCTTAGCACTTAAAAATATTAAGAATGACATAGTCCCTGCTGTTATTGGTGATATGACCCAACTGGATGCAATAGTTCCTACTTTGGACCATGATACTGCTTCAAAACCAAGAGAAATAACAACAAAACCAACAATAGCACCTACTATTGAATGGGTAGTTGATACCGGCCACCCCTTTCTACTGGCTAAAAATAACCATGTTCCTGCTGCCATTAATGCAGATAACATACCAATAATAAATATATTGTTGTTGTCTGCGTAAAGGTTAGGATCAACTATCCCTTTTCTTATTGTGGAGGTAACTTCACCTCCGGCGAGATAAGCCCCTAAAAATTCAAAAATTGCAGCAATTATTACCGCTTGTTTGAAGGTAATAGCTTTACTACCCACAGAGGTACCCATTGCGTTAGCAACATCATTAGCTCCAATGCCGAAAGCCATAAAAAAACCAGCAAAAGCTGCAATAAGTAATATTAGTGTGGGATCGAGAAATAAAGTTTCCATATTAAATAATCTTATTAAAGTTTATGAAATGTATTTAAACTTCTTTATGTGACGTTTTAGTGAAGAAATTTTTACTTTTAAGTGAAATAGTATTCTTGAAAAAGAATTAATTTCATTACAATTATTTTATATTGAAGGTAATCGTAAATCGCTTAATTTCATTAAGTCTTGACACATCAATGAATGCTGGGGTTATTCCAATGACCTTAACGGATTCTTCTATGAATAGTAATGATTTCTCAAGATCATTTAAAATATAAACAACCTTTAGCTCTGAATCATTGCTCGTTAGCGTGTAATTAATTAACTCAAAATCTTTTGCCATCTTGTCTAGCTCTGCATAAGTATTTTCAGCATTTAATAAAAAACCTTTCTGGGCAAGGTTAAGTGATAAAACTTCAGCCTGTTGATAAACATAATCATAATCTGACTTAGCAGAGTTCAATCTTTGTGAAGAGTTATTCAGATTGCTATAAAGATTGGTTGCTGAAGACAGTAGCATGCCGATAATAATAATACAGAGCAAAATAATTAATAAACTTTTTTCTCGACTCTGAAGGTTATTGAATATTTCTTTCATAATTAGTCTGACAGGCCTATAGTAATTAGCCCCGAAACCTTTCCATTAGATGTTTTTACATCCTCTGTTATTAAATTTAGGTTTGCTTGTGGTAATAGATTAATCAAAAACTGGTACTGATTGCTCCCTAGACCAGACAAGGTTAGTTGAGCTTCAGACTTATTAATATCCATATAGAGTTTAGTAATTTCAGGTATGTCAAGTCTTTTTATGCTGTCTAGTCCAGAAATGGTTAAATTTGAGGCTTGTTCTAAATTATAGGAATTCAGAATTTCATCAATTTGCCTTCTAGGATTAACAACTCTTTTAATATTTGGATTTATCTTTTTAAAAATACTTATGGTTTCATTTTTATATTCATCAGCATAGGAATTATTTAAAAATGTGCTAGAAATTGGATAAATCACAAGAAGGCTTGTAGCAGCAATTGCTAATGCAAGATCAAGTTTATTTATTTGATATCTTTTTATCCAATAATCAAGATGGAAACCACTGCGATAGAGATTAGGAAGGAATGAGTGCTCTTTGATAAAGAGGAGATGAAGTGTTTCCAGACTAATATCCTTTATCTCACTATCTTTAAAATTTTTAACTAATGTGGAATTATTGGTATATAACTTTGGTAAAAAATTTTTTCTTTCTTGTTTAAGTAAATTTACATAATCATCTAAATTTAATTCATTTTGTGAAAAGCCTTCTCCTGCAGATAATGAAAAAATGATCCTATCTGCAATCTGAAAAATTGAAGCTTCGTCTTTTAAAAAAGACAACATATGCTCAGGATAAATAAAAATCTTTGAACCTGTAGATCTTAATTTTTTAGTTAATGATATTAAATAACTCTTATTGATAACAATAGCTAAATCAAGTTTTGGATTTCTATGAATAAATATTTCATTCTCAGAAATATCATTTACTATAAAATCATCCATATCAGATAACAATCTTGCTCGTATTGTTTCATCTGTATCATTTTTTGTTGCATCTATCTTGATGGATGATATTTTTGAGGAAGGTATGAAATAAAAAATTTCTGAGTCTGAACTTATGTATTTAGAGATATCATCTATATGAAATTGCTTTTTTGATTGAAAAGTATCATCTACATAATGAAACGCTTCAACCTCATTGTGGTTATTGCTTAAATTATGTAATAAATATCTATTCATTTTTTTTAAAGCCCATTGTATGTTCTAGAAACAATATACCCATTCTTATTATTTTCTATATAAATAATACTTTCTGAGCTGATTTTAATTTCTTCACTTATTATCTCAGATTTAATAGAAAATAGATTTGATGAGAAAGCAATACTAGCATCGCTGTTAGTAAAATCAACTCCAGGAAATTCTGCAGCTAATTGGGATATATCTACAAATCCCTCTTGAGGAATGTTAGCAATTATTGACTCAGCATCTTTTATTGTTGCATTTGGGAGCAATGAAGACAAAAGCTCTGAATCCTCTATCGTCAATGTATTTATATTGACCATAGAATTTCCAGAAATTGGAATTGCGCATAGGTTTGCATTAATATCATTCCAATTAAATTTTCTAAAAGCAGGTAAGTTTTTAAGCTCTGATAAATCATAAAAAAGCCTTTTACTTGTATATTGTTGAGGAGAATGAAGAGGACCTGTATAAAAATAATCCTCTAATCCGCTTTGTCTTGGTTGATTATCAATGTCAATCCAATCAATCATCTGGTCAACCAATGAATCAATATCCCTTTCATCAAATTCTTTAAGCAATAATAGCTTCTTAATTGCAGATATCCCTTTTGGATTTTGAATATAATTTTTATTTGACATGGAGACAACAGAATTAATATTTAAGCAATTTGAAGCATCTGATATTTGTGCATATAGTTGGCCATTAGGCAGTTCAAAGTAAAAAGTATCTTTAAATAAAGGATCCTGCTTTGATAGCGCTGATACTCCAAATCTATTTTTTTCTTCAATTCTTTTTATAGAGATAGATTCAACATTCTTAAATAATTCGAAGCTATTTGTTTGAAGATCTTGATATATAGATCTTTTAAAAGCTAATAAAAAATTGCTGCCTATAGACATAGCTATGGCAGATAGAACAAGGACTATTAACAAAACGGAGATCAAAATTACCCCATTTTCTTTATTTTTTATATACATAATCTATATTTGGGTTAATGATCCACTCATATTTCAAATCATTTTTAACAAAAGTTATTTTTACTAATTCTGGTATTTTAAGTTTTGTAGTAATGTCAATTGGCCAAACAGAGTACCATTTTCTATTTGTCATATAACTAAACTCAATTTTGGTGACTTCATCCAGAAGGGTTGTTTCAAAATATTCCTCATATGAATAAGGATTATCTGCAAAATATTGTCTTCGGATAAATTTTTTATCTTGATATAAATATTCAACTCTTCTAACTCTAGAGGTTGAAAAAGATGAATTTACAAGAGTTGTGAATACAATAGAGTTAGAAATAGCATCGGCGATAAAATTACCTTTTAAGTTATTTCCAAAGTAGTCTCTTATTGGAACATTAAGAATTTGACGCATATCTCTTCTTACAATGCTTGAGGCTATATTAAGCTCTTTGATATTCTGTAATTTTTTTGCACCCTCTTCTCTTGCTGATATTGATGATTGCAGAAAGTTTGTTGAAACAATTGCAATGATGCTTAGTATTACTATGGATACTAATACCTCTATAAGGGTAAATCCTTTTTTATTATTTTTTAACAAGATAGCCTCTTGCTTCATAAATGTAATTTGAAGATGATTTTTTCTTGATTAGAATTGTATATTCATAAATATTTATTGCTGGACCTTTATCAATTTTTTCTTTCCACTCCCATTCAAAACCTGCCATATCAATAACGCCTTCTCTAGTTCCTATGCCCTTAGGTATATCAATCGTATTCATTAGGGCTACCCTGTTATTGCCTATTTCTCTTGCTATATATCTATCTTCTAATTCAAATGTAGAAATCGTAGAAGAAGATATCACTTGGTAAATAGCTATAACAGAGGTGCTCAAGATTAATAGCGCAATTGCAACCTCTAGTAGGCTAAAGCCTTTACTTAAGTTCTGTTTCATTAATTATCTTGCCATTCTGAGATATGGAAATTTTTTGAATATACTCATTTCTATAAACCATCAATTCAGCACCTGAATTTTCTCCCGATGGATAAAAAATTATTAACGGATAATTTGTAATATCTGATTCAAGCTCAATTTCTTCTCCGTCACTACCTCTTACAATTTTTTGATATTCAGCAATTCCATTCCAGTATGGATCCAGTGACTCTGAATTAAATTCAGTGGTTTTATTTCCACTTGAATCTAATATATATATTTTTTGAGATGATTTTCCAGGAAACCATCCTAGAATCTTACTTGAAAGAATGCTTTCCTCTGATATTAATTGAAAGTTTTTTTGTGCTGAGGTTTCGCCTTTTATAATATTGTTTATTGAGGATGTATTTACAAGAATAACGGATGATGCAATACCAATTATTAAAAGTACTACCAGTAATTCTAATAAGGTAAAGCCTTTACTGCTTTTATTGAAGCCAGTTGCCAATATCTGAGTTTTCACCAGTTCCACCTACGACACCATCAGCGCCTAAAGTATAGAGATCATAATCTTTAGATTTTTGAGGTGGGTATTCATAAATGTACTCTCTGCCCCAAGGATCTGTAGGTATTGAATTTAAATATCCATCTTCAGGATACATAAATGGTCTTTTTAAGTCAGAATGAGGCATAACCAAAGCATCTAAACCTTGAGATGTTGAAGGATAAGTCATTTCATTGAATTTATATAATTCTAATGCTTTTCCAGTTTGAGCGACATCAGCTCTAACTTTTTCTATATTAGCTCTTTGAAGAAATGGGGATACATTTATAGCAACAACTGTAGTTAGAATTCCCAATATTACGATAACTGCCATCAGTTCAATTAAAGTAAAGCCTTTTTGTTTATTTTTCATATCCATCATCCAAGAGTGAGTGCGTTCATTTGCATTATTGGTATTAGTATAGCGAGAACTATCAATAGAATAAATCCGCCCATAAAAATTGTTATCACTGGCTCTAGAAGAGATAGCAAAACAGATCGTTTAGATTCTATTTCTGATTTCATAAAATCAGAAACTTTTTTAAACATTTTTACTAAATTACCAGATCTATAACCACTTGATATAAGTTGAATAAAAATATCAGGGAAGATTTGAGTTTTGGTTAAAGCCTGAACAAAATCCTTACCTTCAACAACCTCTTTTCGAGCTTTATCGATAGCGTTTGTTAAATACTTATTGCTAACAACTTTTGCAGACTCTTCCATTGCTAAATCTAAATTCATGCCTGATTGTGTTAAAAGAAACATCGTGCTGGAGAATCTTTCGATTTCACTATGTAGAATAAATTTTCCAATTAATGGAAAAGATAATAATTTTTGGTGTGCCTTAATGTGATTATCGATATTTGAAGTGTAACTTTTGTAAAGAAGAGTCAATCCTGTAAATAATAAAATTAGAGCAATTAAAATATAAACAATATTATTTGAAACTGATAATAGTATAGATGTAAGCAAAGGTAATTCAGCTCCAGCTTTTATGAACTGTCCTACAACCTGAGGCATCACAAATGCTAATAGAGCAATAATAACTAGAATACAAAAACATACCAGGATGACTGGATAAGCTAGGGCTGAAAAAATTTTTTGTTTTATGGTGGCGCTTTCCTCTAAATAATCAGCAAGATTATCAAAAATAATATCTAAATTTCCTGAACTATCACCTGCGCTAACTAATGAAATATAAGTATTTGAAAATACCTGAGGATATTTTTTCATAGCTTGTCCAAGACGTTTTCCTTGAATAATTTCATCTCTGAGAGAATAAAGAATATCAACAATAACTTCATCATTATATTGATCTGCGGTTATTTTTAAGGCTTCATCTAAAGCTGAATCAGCATCTAATAAAGTTGCTATTTGTCTAGTAATTAAAACTAAATCTTTGTTCTTAATCTTTATCTTACTGGTTAAATTTTTGTTTGATTCTTTAACTTCGAGAGGTGTTAAGTTTAATTCCTTGATAGCTCTTCTAGCATCTCTTTCAGAGGAAGCAGTTAGAAACCCTTTTTCTTTTTTTCCAGAATTATTAAAAGCTGTATAACTATAAGCTGGCATCTTCTTTGAGGTTGTTAAGTCTCATTATCTCTTCACATGATGTTGTGCCGTCAATAATAAGCTGTCTACTTGCGTCATCAATAGAAGGTTGGTCTTTAAAGACATGTTCGATAATTTGACTTTCAGAGGCTTTTTGATGGATTAAATCTCTTGTTGTCTGGTCTACTTGAATACATTCTGCAATAGCAATTCTTCCCTGAAAACCTGAGTATGAGCATTCATCGCAACCATTTGATGAAAATACCTTTGAATTATTTTTTAAGTTAAATAACCTAACAGCCTCTTTTGAAGGATTTATTTCATTCTTACAAGAGTTACATAACCTTCTTACTAACCTTTGTGAAATGATTGATCTTAAACTAGATGAAAGCAAGAATGACTCGATTCCCATATCTCTTAACCTGGTGATTGCTCCTACAGCGCTATTTGTATGAACTGTTGATAGGACTAAGTGACCAGTTAAACTTGATTGAATAGCAATCTGTGCAGTTTCAATATCTCTAATCTCTCCTACCATCATTACATCAGGATCTTGTCTTAGCATTGCTCTTAAACCTTTAGCAAAAGTATAGCCAGTCTTTGTATTTACCTGAGTTTGGCCTATGCCCTTCAATGTATATTCAATAGGATCTTCAACTGTAAGTATATTTTGTGATGAGTCACTTAAATCTCTAAGACCAGCATACAAAGTTGTTGTTTTCCCTGATCCTGTTGGCCCTGTAAAAAGAATAATGCCTTCTGAACTCTTTAGAGATTTTTTATAATTATTTAAAATTGGCTTTGGTAGGCCTAAATCATTTATATTGATCTGAGCTGATTGCTTATCTAGAAGACGTAAAACAATTCTTTCTCCATATGAAGAAGGTAACGTTGAAACTCGGACATCAACACTCTTATCACCTAATGAAAGCGAAACTCTTCCATCTTGAGGCAATCTTCTTTCAGATATATCAAGTCTAGAAATAATCTTTATTCTTGCAATTACTAAGGATGCTATCCTGCTATCCTGAGATAGAACTTCTTTTAAAATTCCATCAACTCTAAATCTAATAATTAGTTGATCCTCATAGGGCTCAAAGTGAATATCGGAAGCTTTTTGTTTTATTGCCTGACTTATAATTCCATTAATTAATTTGATAATTGGTGCATCATTATTTCCATTTAATAAATCTTCAGTTGGAGCAATATTTCCTGCAAAGGATTCAAGATCAAAGTCATCGGATAATTCCTCTGATAACGAATCAGAGGAATCTTTAGAACCAAATGATTTCGTGAGCATCTCATTAAAATCTTCAGCTGAACATTTATTAACTACAAATGGTTTATTTAAGAATCTTGATAATTCTTGGTATGTTTTTATATTGATAATATTTGGAGAATAAACATTACATTGCTCGTTTTTATCTACAAGTGCAATGATCATTCTTTCTCTAACATAGTCGTAAGGAAGAATATTTAAAATGGTGTCTAAATCATTGGTAGCTAAATCTTCCATATATATTTAATTAGATTTAGTTAAATCAATTAAATTTATCTCTGAATCTCTAGTAAGTTGTCTTGCTTTTATAAAGTTATATTTTTCAGCTGATAATTCATTTATAGAATCTGAATCAATAAGAATTGTTGGTCTTATAAATACAAATAACTTTTTCTTGATTACTTGGGTTGAAGAAGACTGAAATAATTTACCAAGAATAGGAATAGAACCAAGCAATGGAACCTTAGATATATTTTCTTGAATATCTTCATCAATAAGTCCACCTAAGACAATTATTTGGCCATTATCAGCCAAAACTGTTGTTTGTATTGTTCTATTATTTGTAATTAAGTCGACTCCGCTAGCATAAGTTCCAGCAACACTTGAAACCTCTTGTTCAATTTTAAGAATAACTGAACTTCCTTCATTTATTTGAGGAGTTACAGTTAACTTAATACCAACTTCCTCTCTTGATGTGGTCCTAAAAGCATTTACATTACTTGAACCCAAACTTTCGCCAGTCGTGATAGGAATTTCTTGTCCAATTAAAAGTTTAGATTCGGTATTATCCATAGCAATAACTGATGGTGTTGAAAGAATATTTGAGTTTTGATCATTGGCAACTGCAGAGAGAATACCTGCAAAATTTCCAGCACCAGTGAAATCTCCTAAGCCTGCAACTAAACCTTGAGACCCTAATAAAGATGATGTTGCAAGCTGGCTTAATGTGGCATCTGCCCCATCAGAAGCTGCTGATCCTGCAATAGCAAGGAGATCTGGACCAGTACCAACATCATAGGAAGTAACACCGATAGGAACATCGCCGTCACCAGTATAAAGAGTTTCTATACCAAGATTTTGAGCAGCTGTTTCAGATAATTCAACAATTATTGCTTCAACTAAGACTTGGGCCCTTCTGATATCAAGTTTAGAAATTAAATTTCTAATTCCTGGTAAATTTGACTCTTCTGATGAAACAACTAAGGAATTTGTTTTTTCATGATGAGTTATAACTGTTTGTATTCCATCAGGACTTGCTGCAAATCTGCCAGAGACACTATTAAGTATGGCTGAGATATCCTCAGCTTTAGAATATTTGAGATAAATAACATCAATAGACTTATCTGCCTTAACATCTGCATCAAGCGAAGCAAGAGTCTTTTCTATGTTAGTCGTTATAGTTGTGTTAGCAGATAGTATTACTGAATTTGATGGGCTGAATGGAATTGCAACAAAATTATTAATGGTTGGATTATTTTGCGCTTTGAGCTTATCCAAAATTCTAACAGCCTCAATGGATGAAAGGTTTTCAAGCTTAATAATAGTTATCTTCGCACTATTATCTTTATCTAAATCCTCTAAAAGAGATCTTATTCTTTTTACATTACTTAATCTGTCTACAATTAAAATTGAATTTATTGAAGGGATGCTTGAAAGATGTGACTGTCTCCCAGTAATTGGCTTTATCATGGGAAGAATTTCAGCAGCAGTTCTATTAACAAGAGGAATGACAGACGTCAGAAAATTTCCATTTTCATCATTAATATCATTTTCATCTCTTGTAGCTTCATTCTCAGGAACAATCCTTACAACTCCATCATCAGCAACAGAGCTAAAACCATTTACTTGGATAGTTCTTAAATACACATCCCAAACCTGATCACTGTTTAAACTTGCATTAGAATAAATAGTAATTTTACCTTTTACTCTTGGATCTAAAATAATTGTCTTTTTCGCAAATCTAGCAATATCTTGGGAAACTTTTTTAATATCTGCGTCTTCATAATTTAAAACAAATGCATCTTGAGAAAGTGCAGATAAAGGTGTTCCAATTAAAAATATATAAAATAATAATTTAAATGATCTATTCATATTTACTTGCCAACTTTATTCTCTAGTTTAAACAGTTTACCTGATCCTTTAAAGATAATTTCGTCCTGACTAATGCTTGTTAACTCATAAGTGTTTTCTAGGATATCGCCCTCATACAAAACAAATTCTTTATTACCCTTCTTGACTATTACCGACGAGTTAGAATCACCCACTCTATAACCAATAACTGAGTAATTAAAATCGGCATTATCTGTTACTTTAATCTCTTCGTTTGAACTATCAATTCTATTATTTTTAATCTTATCAAGGTTCGTAAATTTAATATCTTGGATATTAGGTTTACTAAATAGATCTATAAATAACATTCCAAGCAATACTATTAATAGTAAGCCTATAAAAGTGTTAATTAATTTTTTAACTTGTTTAGTATTCATAATAAAAAAGAGCTACATAGTGTAGCCCATTTTTTAAAAATCTTATTATTTCTTGGTACTTAATTTGTGCAGTCAGTTGCTATAAAAAATAATTATTTTTTGCGCACAGCACAATAGAAGTAATATTAACTAATGCCTGAAATTTTGACAATTTTGTTAAGACGGCCTGATTTCATAATAAGATGAAATTTGTTCCAAAGTAATTTAGCCATGATTAATTCTCTAATTTTGTTGATTTTAATGTGACATCTCTGTGACATCTATGTGACATACTATAAACAAGGCAGCTTCAAAAGTAAAGAATTGTTGTTAAAGTTTACTTAGACTTTGGAATAGTGAACCAAAATATTGATCCAGAAGGTCTCTTCGTGGTTATACCAACCTCGCCATTAAGGCTATTTATTAAGTTTTTAACTATTGCTAAACCAAGCCCACTTCCCTTAGTATCTGATGCTCTAGCTGAAGCTGTTCTATAGAATCTATCAAAAATATGCTCTTGATCTTCATCTGAAACTCCAACACCTGAATCCGCAACCATTACTTTGATCATTTTACCTTGATCCATTGTGGATACTTCCACGGATGTGCCCTCATCTGAGTATTTGTATGCATTATCAAGCAAGTTGTTCATAATTCGTTCAAGAGCTTGTATATCTGCATTCACAAGGCTGTTATGGTCTGGAGTATAAATAAGTTCAATAGCTTTCTTTTTAGCAACACTTTTCATCGATAGCAAAAAGGATTCCATAAACTCATTAAAATCAATATCTTTAATATTTAATTTTAGGTCTCCGTATTCAATTCTTGAAAGATCAATTAAATCACTAACCATCGAAGAGAGTCTTTCTGAGTTATGTAAAATTGCTTTAGCAAAGACTTTTGCATCTTTTTTATTATCGAGCGCTCCATCTAAAAGAGTTTCTGAATTGGCCATGATCACACTGACTGGTGTCCTTAACTCATGTGATAAATTTGAAATAAAATCTCTTCTCATTGAATTCAATTGTCGTAGTTGAGTTATATCATGAACTACTAAAATGTATTCTCCTGTTGTTTTTGATTGATTCATTGAACCTAGAACCCATCTAGTGGATTTATCCTGTAATTCAATTTCAAATTCTATGTCTGCTCTTTTTTTATTTGTAACTCTATTAAATAAATAATTAATAGCAGGTAAATTTAACGAATTTATATTCTGCTTATCTAAATCCTGGGTATTAAGAATAATTAAAGATTGTTCATTGTTATAGACCACATCACCTTGCTGATTAGTAACAAGAATGCCTTCGCCCAGATCATCCAATACGAGACCAAATTGATCCCGTTGTTTTGCGATCATCTTGATTTGATTCTTGAGGTCCTCAGATATTTGAGAGATTGATCTAGCAACAGTCCCAAATTCATCAACTCTTTGAGTTGGCAAAGCTTTAATATTTCTATTTTTGTGATCACCCTCAGCTATATTAGTAGCCGCATCAGCAAGTTCTTCAATATTTGAATAAAGATAATTAGCAGCAACTAGACTAGCAAAGACTGAAACTATAAAAACAACAACGAATAACAATATAACTGAAACTTGAAGTGTGCCAGTTGCACTTTCTAAGTAATTTAGGGGAACTGATATTCTTATAATGTTTGGATTATTTTTGTTCTTATCTTGTATAGCAAAATATAACAAATCTTGATTTACAGTATCGCTATATCTTGATACCCAACCTGAACCTTGCGCTAATGCTTCAATGATTTCAGTCCTATTAGCATGATTGTCGATAGATTTTATCTGCTCTATATTTAAGCTTGAATCTCCTACAACTTTTCCATTATTAAGTATAAGAGTCACTCTTGAATTTGCCGCTTCTCCAAGGCTATTAGCTATAGCGTCAGCCTCTTCAACTGTATTATAGTTACCAATATCATCAATGGATGCCACTAAAAGACCGGCTTGTTTCTCTAACTCATTTACAATTTGTAATTCAAATGCTCTTGTAAGATCACGTTCAGCAATAATATATGAAATACCTATACTTGAAGTTAGCAAGAGAAAGACTAATAGAAAAATCCTAGATCTGATTCCCATTTAATTATTCAGGTGTTCGGGAAAATTTGTAGCCAACACCTCTTATTGTTTGGACATATTTTCCCATAGTGCCCAACTTTTCTCTAAGCCTTTTAATGTGCGTATCGACTGTTCTAGTTGTAACATCTGCACTATATCCCCACACATCAGACAATAATTGATCTCTAGTCTGAACTCTTCCCCGTCTTTCAACTAGCTGATTTAATAATTTAAATTCTAAGGCAGTTAGAATAACCTCCTTATCATCTATAAAAACTTCATGCGATTCAATATCCATTTTAAGAGATCCAAAATTTCTATTAACTTCAATAGGAGTTAATAAAGTTTTGCTATTTCGTTTTAAGATTGCCTTAACTCTAAGAATAAGTTCTCTTACGCTAAAAGGTTTGGTTACATAGTCATCAGCACCTAATTCAAACCCAACAACTTTATCAACCTCATCATCTTTGGCTGTAAGAATAACAATGGGAATATCTTTTGTGGCTGTATCTGATTTAATCTCTTTACATAAATCTAAGCCTGATCCGTCTGGAAGCATTAGATCAAGTAAAATAATTGAGAATTTTGGATCTTCGATCAGTTTTTTAGCTTCTTTAATTGATCCACAGCCAGAAACTTCAAAACCCTCCCTTAATAAATTGTATTCTAGAGTTTTTCTTATATCAGGCTCGTCTTCAATAACGAGTACTTTATGAGACATATTTGATCATTATATAAGTTATGTACTATTGATTTTATACGCTTAATTTAAAAAAAATCAATTTCCAGCAAATAATTTTCTTAATTGTGGTTTATCAAACTTTCCTGATGCGATTTTAGGAAGTGGATCTGTATAGAATCTTATTTCAAAAGGTATTTTGAACTTTGCTATTTTTCCATCAAGAAACTCTTGGATATCCTTAGGTAGCTTTTCAACTCCAGGCTTTAAATGAATTGCTGCTGCAACCTGCTCGCCTAGTCTCTCATCAGGAATACCAATAATACAGGCTTCTAAAACATCACTATGCTCGTAAATTGCTGCTTCTACCTCTATACAAGAAATATTTTCACCACCTCGAATAACTAGATCTTTTACACGATCTACTATGTGTAGGAATGGGCCATCAAAATAACCCAAGTCTCCAGATTTAAACCAACCATCATCATTAAAAACTTCGGCAGTTGCCTCAGGATTTTTCCAATAGCCAACCATATTTCCAGGAGATTTAATGACAACTTCTCCGACTTCACCTTCTTTTAAAGTATTCCAGTTTGCATCAATAATATTGATATCAGTTAATGGTGGAACTATACGACCGCAACTAGATGGATATTGCAAATATTCATCACCGCCATTAAGAGTTCCAAGTGCATTTGTTTCAGATAATCCGTAACCAATTGAAGGTCGAGCTTCAAATTGCTCATCCATCTGCTTAACATGTTCTGCTGGCCTAGCAGCACCTCCACCACCAAGATCCTCTAAAGAGGATATATCATATTTCTCTCTTTCTGGATGGCTAAGTATTTCCCACGACTGAGTAGGAACGCCTGTTACATTTGTAATCTTTTCTTGTTCAATTAATTTTAAAGCTTCGGTTGCATCCCATTTTTTCATCATAACTATTTTTCTTCCAACTAAAATAGAAATTAAAAAGGACGAATGGCTTCCTGTAACATGAAATAAAGGTACACAGTGAAGTACAGAAATCTCTTTGACCGTTCCATCAGCATTTTCTCCAAGACCACCAGCGGAATCTGACATTTGACCTCTTATAGATGAGTAACATGTCCAGCTAAAAAGAGTGGCAAGAACATTCCTATTAGAAGATAGGACTCCTTTAGGAAATCCTGTTGAACCAGATGTGTAAAATAAAGTTGCATTATCATTATTAGAAATATCAATATCAGGCCATTCAGTTGATGAGTTATTGATAAAATTATTAAACTCTTGATAATCTGAATTATTTTCAGGTCTTACAACAATTTTGGTAACATCAGCATTTTTTTCAAGCCCAATTAATCTTTTCTCATCAGCTATAAGCACCTTTGCATCACAATGTTCTAATCCATAAGAAACTTCAGAAGGAACCCACCAAGAGTTAAGAGGAACAACTACAGCTCCCATTCCAGTAATAGCCATAAAAGAAACAATATATTCTGGATTATTCATCATACATATTGCTACCCTGTCGCCTTTCTCAACGCCTACATTTTTAAGAGCATTTGCTGTTTGAGCTGCTTTATCAAAAACTTCTTTGTAGGTATACCTTTCATCTTCGTAAATAAGCCAATCTTTAGCCGGATGAAGCAATCCAAAATCAAAGTAAGCTCTTAAGGTTGAAGGTATTCCTGGATTAGAAAATTCTCTGTAAGTTACTCCATTAGTGTGGATTCTTTCTTCAAATTCGAAAAGTGCACCAGGCGCTGTATGAGCATCTAGTAATTCTTGATATTGATTAGTCATATATTTACCTCTCCCCAGGTATAACAAAAATTATTTTACTACGAAATTAAATAAAGATTCTATGGATTGAGAATGAAATTGTCATAGATAGGAAAATATAGTAATTTGGTCAATTAAACTATTAAAAATATAAAAATAGAGGGTAAAAATGACAATTAACTATTCTTTAAGGCACTTTGCAAATATCTTTGAGCAAAATGCAGATTTGCTTCCAGATAATCCTGCTGCAATTTGTGGTAATTCAACTCTAAGTTGGAAAGAGTATGATGATGAGGCAGCAAAAGTAGCTCAGTTCTTATCTAATCATGGTATTGGCGAAGATTCTAAAGTTGGTTTATATCTTCATAACTCAAATGAATATCTAGTTGCTCACTATGCAGCATTTAAAGTTATGGGTGTTCCTATAAATGTTAATTATAGATATCAATCTAATGAGCTAATCTACTTATTAGATAATTCAGACTCTGAAGCTGTTTTTTATCAAGGGTGTTACGCAAGTCAAGTTGAAAAAATTAGAGGTGAGTTACCAAAAGTAAAAGTTTGGATACAGCTTGAAGATTCAACTCCATTGCTTGAGGGATCGCATGCATATGGCGATGTCGTGCAAAATACTACTCCAATGCCAAGAATAGAGAGAAATGAAGCCAATATTTATATGCTTTATACCGGAGGTACAACAGGAATGCCAAAAGGAGTTATGTACACTCATGGTGGCTTTGTGAACTCTATGCTCAAAACATTAAAAGGTATGGGTGTTGATGTTCCTGATGAATTAGCTGATATAAAAGATACTATTTTAAACTTACATGAAAATGGTGAGCTTGCTAAGAGCTTTGTGGCATGCCCTCTGATGCATGGAACAGGTATGTGGCTTGGAGGATTTCTTTCTCATCTTCTTGGGGGTTGTGTTGTGACTACTCCTAATTTAGGTCTTGATACTCAATTATTGTGGAAAGAAGTTGAGAGGGTTGGTATAACAAATATTATTATAGTAGGTGATTCTTTTGCGAAACCTATGGTGAAAGAACTAGATAGAGCTGTTGCAGAAAATAAACCTTATAACCTTGAAACTCTTAAGCTTATTTATTCTAGCGGAGTTATGTTTAGCGCAGATGTTAAGGCTTCTTTATTAGACCATCATGATATGGTTTTAATGGATGCTATGGGTTCTAGTGAAGGCGGTATGGGTTCTTCAGTCTCTACTCGAGCAGATGGTGCGGCCACTGCAAAGTTTAGACTCAATCCTGGTGTTGTAGTTGTAAGTGATGAAGGTGAAGAAGTTATACCAGGATCTGGGGTAAGAGGCTTAATAGGGACTAGTGGATTAGTTCCTGAAGGTTATTATAAAGATAAAGAAAAATCTGATGCTACCTTTAAAGAATTTAATGGAACTAGATATTCGTTTCCTGGAGATTATGCTTTAGTTGAGGCTGATGGAACTATAACCCTTTTAGGAAGAGGAAGTAATTGCATTAACTCTGCTGGTGAAAAGATTTATCCGGAAGAGGTAGAGGAAGCTTTGAAACTTAATAGTAATGTTTATGACTCATTAGTGGTTGGTCTGCCTGATGAAAGGTTTGGTAATAAAGTTGTAGGGGTCGTGTCTCTAGTTGAAAACTGTGAAATTGATGAAGCTGAACTTATTAGCTCTACTCGAGAACATTTATCAGGCTATAAATTGCCAAAAAATATTATTTTTGTATCCGAAGTAATGCGAGCACCAAATGGAAAAGCTGACTACAAATGGGCAAAAAAAGTAGCTGAAGCTGAATTGATCTAATGATTAAAAATCTTCAATTGTTAATTGTTACTTTTTCAACTTTGATATTGAGCTTAAATGCACAAGATCTTGTCCTAAATCCAAGCTCAATAACACATCCAGTTCTAGCAAAGAATGGAATGGTAGCCACTCAACACTATCTAGCATCTAAAGTTGGTGAGGATATTTTAAGTCGTGGTGGAAATGCTTATGATGCAGCAGTAGCAGTTGGGTTTGCACTAGCTGTTGTTCTTCCAAGAGCTGGAAATATTGGTGGTGGTGGCTTTATGGTAATGCATGATGCGCCATCTAATGAAAGCTATTCAATTGATTATAGAGAAAAAGCACCATTAAAAGCATCAAGAGATATGTATTTAAATGAGGATGGTTCTGTAAATACCTCAAGATCTACAATTGGTTATCTTGCTATTGGGGTTCCTGGTTCTGTATATGGAATGTGGGAAGTTCATAAGAAATTTGGATCTATGTCATGGGAAGAGTTACTTCAACCTGCAATTGAACTAGCAGATAAAGGATTTGAAATGTCACCTTATATGATAATGACTTTGAATAGAGTTCATGGAAAATTATCACAATTTGAAGAAACTGAATCTATTTTTTATAAAGATTATCCTATTAAGTTTGATACATTACTTGTTCAGACCGATCTTGCTCAAACGCTCAG
>CABWZP010000016.1 GCA_902509965.1 uncultured SAR86 cluster bacterium | reverse complement strand
GGGATACTTATACTGATGCTGGCGCTACTGCTGATGGTGGAGAATCTGTCTCTACTGATCTAGGCGGGCTTAATACGAATGTTGTAGGTACTTATACTATAACTTATCGAGCTAGTGATGCATCTCAAAACATTGGTTATGCAACCAGAACAGTTAATGTTGTTGATACTACTAATCCCGTTGTTACTGTAACTGGAGATAATCCAGCAACTGTTGAACTCGGTGATACCTATACTGATGCTGGAGCTACGACCACTGAAGGAACAGTTTCATCAAGTGGAACTGTGGATACTTCAACCGTTGGAACATACACAATTACATATAGCGCTACTGATGATTCTGGTAATACTGGAACAGCAACAAGAACAGTAACTGTTGAAGATACAACAGCTCCTGTTGTTACTGTAACTAGTGGAACTGATACTGTAGAACTTGGTGGAACTTGGACCGATGCTGGTGCTACTGCTACTGATCTTTCTGGAACTGTCACCGTGGTAACTTCGGGTACAGTAGATACTGATACAGTTGGTTCATACACAGTCACTTATACATCTACTGATGCTTCAGATAATACTGGAACAGCAACAAGAACAGTAACTGTTGAAGATACAACAGCTCCTGTCTTTACTTCATCAGCAAGTTTTAGTGCTGATGAAAATCAAACTGCTATTGGAACAGTTACTGCAACTGATCTTCAATCAGTTACTTTTAGTGTTTCGGGTACTGAACTAGCCATTACATCTGGGGGAGTATTATCTTTTGTAACAGCTCCTGATTATGAAGCTAAGTCATCTTATACAGCAACCGTTACTGCTACAGATGCTAGCTCAAATACAGCAACGCAAGACATATCTGTAACTGTCAATGATGTTGGTGGTATTGATGATGATCCAGGCACTGGAACAGGTACTGGAACAGGTACTGGAACAGGTACTGGAATAGGCACTGGAACAGGCACTGGAACAGGAACAGGTACGGGCACTTAATTTATTTGATGTCTTATACAAAAAGCGATATTGCTAAAAATATTGCAAATAAGACATCTATATCCAACCAAAAAGCTAAACAGCTACTTGATAGATTTATACAAGTAGTTGTTTCTGGCTCTAAAAAACAACAGGTAAAAATAAGCGGGTTTGGAACTTTTATAAAAAAAGAAACGCCATCAAGAATAGGAAGAAATCCCAAAACTGGTGAAGAATTCGAAATTTCAAAAAGAACTAAATTAAACCTAATCTTATCTAATAAGATTAAAGAAAAAATAAATTAATATATTATTGGTCGGGATGGTCGGATTTGAACCGACGACCACTACACCCCCAGCGTAGTGCGCTACCAAGCTGCGCCACATCCCGAATTAATGCATTTTAACCCATCTATTAATCAGGCAATGTCTTTTACAAATTTTTTTTAGCTATAATTATTAATATGGGAAACATAACAATAAAGTCACCTTCTGGTGTATTTTCAGGTAAATCAGCTAATGGGATTAATACTTTTTATGGCATACCTTATGCTCAATCTTGTTCTGGAAAAAATAGATGGCGAGCTCCAAAAAAAATAAATCTTCATCACAGTCATCAAGAATCTATTAAAGGCCCAAGTGCATATCAAACATTAGTCAATAAATCCTTTATGTTTGACCCAACACTTCCTGATTCAAGCGAGGATTGTTTAAATTTAAATATCGGATCACCAGAAAATGCATCTAATCTTCCTGTCATGATTTGGATACATGGTGGAGCATATTTAACAGGATCGGCAAATGGAGCACTTTACAGCATGGAAGCATTGGCTTCTAAAGGCGTAATTTTAGTTACTTTAAATTATAGATTAGGACCCCTAGGCTTCTTAAAGCTTGATGAAGTAACAAATGGATTAATACCTTCAACAGGCAACGAAGGATTATTAGATCAAAGATTAGCTATTCAATGGGTAAAAGAAAATATCGAAGCTTTTGGAGGCAATCCAGAGAACATAACAATTTTTGGGGAATCAGCAGGTGCTTGGAGTTGCGCACTGCAGGTTGGAATGGGTATAAAAGGGGATTTTCAAAAAGTAATCTGTCAGAGTGGCGGTGGAGATGCTGCACGAAATATAGAGAGCGCTAATCAATGGGGGGAAATTTTTATCTCTAAATGCCATGATAATAATATTTCAATTAATGAAATTATTGATACACCTCCAGAAAGGTTAATTGAAGTAGCTAAATTGATGAGGCATATGGAGCTCAGCGATGGGTCGTCATGGGTTATGCCTGAGGTTGGTTTTGCTCCAGTAGTTGATAATAAAATTTTAAAAGAAAATTATATTGAGAATTTTGAGATAGAAAGTTTTGATTTGATAGCCGGTGTGACTTTAGATGAATATAAGCTTTGGAGTTTATTCCATCCGCTTTATAAGAACTTATCAAAAGAGAATTTAATTAAAAGATTATCAAAAATATTTAAGCATTCAATAGAGGATATTATTGATTTATATTCAGACTATATCGATGATAATAATTATGGCAATTTACTTTCCTCCATCATGACTGATTTAACTTTTGGGTGCCCTGTTGAGGAGCTTCTAAAAAGAAAAAAGGATTCATATGGATATATATTTACTCCACAAAGCCCCTTGCTAAATGGTGAACTTGGAGCTTTTCATGCTTCAGAATTACCATATTTATTTGGGGTTCAAAATAATTCAGTCTACAAAAAGTGGACACCCGATTATAGAGACAAAACTGCAGACATTATGCAAGAGTTATGGGTAAATTTTGCAAAAAATGGAAATCCTTCTATGAATAATTTTAAATGGGAGCGATTTTCTAATTCATCTAATTATGCTTTAATTGGAGAGGATATTACGAATATTAATTCGCCTTTTAAGGAAAGGTATCAAATACTAAATTATGCAAAAAATTTTTAAATATACTTTTATTACATTCTTTTTTTTACAGAGCTCAATGCTACTAGCTCAAAATATTATTAATACATCATCAGGTGTTGTTAAGGGCTTTGAAAAAGATCAGGTAATGAATTGGCATGATATCCCATATGCAGAACCACCAGTTGGAGATTTAAGATGGAAGGCACCTCAATTAATTTTTGATAAAAAAAATGAGATTTTACCAAGAGAAGGAAACTTTTGTGTTCAAGAACCTTACGAAAGAGGTGGCGCTCCAGGAGATGAGGATGTAAGCGGAACTGAGGATTGTTTATATTTAGATATACAAGCGCCAATTAAAGCTTCAGAAACAAAACTTCCTGTTATGTTTTGGATTCATGGTGGTGGTAACACCTCAGGCTTAAAAGATATCTATAATTTTGCAAAGTTAGTTAAACGAGAAGATGTTATTGTGGTTTCTATTAACTATCGACTAGGAGCATTTGGTTGGTTCACTCACCCAGCTATTCAGAGTTTTCAGTCTGGTTTAGATGGATCATCAAATTATGGAACCCTTGATATTATTGCTGCTCTTAGATGGACTCAGGAAAATATAGCTGAATTTGGTGGTGACCCTGACAATGTTACTATTTTTGGTGAATCTGCTGGCGGTCATAATGTACTAAGCCTGCTAGTTTCAAAAGAAGCTAAAGGATTATTTCATAAAGCTATATCTCAATCTGGATATACAACTACTTATTCTCTCGAAGAGGCATACAAGCCAAGTAAAGCATCTAGTACATCGGAAGCTTCAAGTGCAAGTATTTTCAAAAAACTGCTTAAATCAATAGAATATCCAAAATCAGAAAATCTAATTGATCTAGTTGAGCAAAGAAAAATCCTAAAAGAGGTAGATCCTTATACTTTTTTCTTACTCTACGATGATGAGAACATAAGTAGCATTCCTCTTATAACAGAAGATGGCATTACTATGCCTATGGAAGGAATGAAAGCAGCTTTAGGTAATCCTGAGCACTTAAATGTCGTTCCAACTATTGCTGGATCAAATAGAGATGAGGTAAAACTATGGTTAGCAGCTGCTGACTATTTTGTAAAATTAGATAAAAGCTTTCTTGGTAATATGATTGGAGTACCCAAACCTGTCCTCAGAGATAAACAAGCATACCAAGCCTTTAATTATTTCAGGGCTACTGCTTGGCAGCTACGAGGAGTTATACAGCCATTATCTTCAATGTATACAGCAGGCAATAAAGATGTATATGGATATAGATTTGATTGGGATGATCATAGAAGATATTTGTTTGCTGATTTTGCTGAGTTAATTGGTGCTTTTCATGCCTCAGAAATCCCTTTGATATCTGGTAATGACGATATTGTGGGTGATTTTGATTTCATTCTATATCCAGCAGGACCTTCCAAACGATTTACTGAAAAAAATATGATGAAGTTTTGGGCAAATTTTGCTAAAAATGGCTCTCCTGGTATATCTAGCAATAACAAAGAGTGGAAACCTTTTATAAGTAATAATGAGCAATCAATTATGATCTTAGATAAAAGAAGTGCAATGAGAATGAATAAGTTTAATAAAGACTTAAGTAGCTTAATTGCTGAACTTGAGTTGAGTAGTGTTATCAATGAAAGAGAGCAGTGCGCATTATTATTTCAGATAACTACTTTTGTTGGCGAGGATGTTTTTGATGATTATCAAAACAGTTTAGATGGTAAGTGCACCAGAGAACTCGCAAGAGGATTTCTAGATGAGAACAGTGGAGTTATAGACTTTTAAAAATTAACTTGATCTTACTTCTTCTTTAACTCTAAGAACCAATGAAGACTTGATTCTAATTAATTCAGCAATTCTTCTTATTAATCTTTCCTCATTAACTTCTAATATATTATCTGCATAAGCTGTTTCATAGAGTAGTTTAATTAATGCAAGTTTTTGTTCTTTAGTAAAATTAAGATTGATATCTTCAATAAATTCATAAAAAGAGACACTATTTTTATTATGCTCTTCAATAATTTCTAATAATTCATCGCTAGATTGAGATAATTTATCTGAAATCCTTAGAAGGCCGGACTTAATCCTCTTTAGTTCATCACCGTCTATATCACCATCTGCTATAGCCACTTCGTAAGCTAAAGCATAAGCAATAAGCTCAATATTAAAAGTTGCTTCTTCAACAACATCTGCCTTTTGATTTTTTTTAAAGAAATTAAACATTTTTTACCTCATGACTCTTGTCTCTTATAAATAAATAAAATACTAAATAATAACTAACAGAAAATAAAACAAATGCATAAAAAGAAATATATGAATCAAAATTATTTTCTAAAAATAATGCAAAGAAATTTAATGCAGAAGCAAAAGCTAAGATAATACCCAAGGACATCTCTGGTGAGTAATGAAGCATTAACTTATGATGAATATGGTCTCTTCCAGGAGCCGCCCAGCTGATACCTCTTGATGATCTAGAAATAATTAGCCCAATACAATCTAAAAGAGGTATCGCAACAAACCAAACAGCAGTCATTGGTGAGATATCATAAATTGTATTTTGAGAGCAATAGATTGCAATCCAAGCAACTACAAAGCCAATAAAATTAGATCCGTGATCTCCTAAAAAAACAGCTCTTCTTTTACCAATTATTCTTAGATTGAATACCAAGAAACCAAGCATTGAGCCTATCAAAAGAACCAACATAGAGTCATATATAAAACCTGAAGCAAAGCCAATAAATAGCAACATCACAAGGGCTGAACCAGCACAAAGGCCATTTATACCATCGATCATATTAAAGGCATTCATAATTCCAACAACACAAAAGATAGTTATAGGAATACCAAAACTACCAAGATATATTTCTCCAAAACCTAATAGATTACCAAAGCTTTCTAAATACACACCTGTAGTATTAATAATAAAATAAGAACATATTGCCTGAGCAATAAGTCTAAAGGATGGCCTTATAGGCTTTAGATCATCAATCAAGAAGACTACGATAATAAAAAAAGAACCAACAACAAGCATTGAAGAAAATAAAGGTATAAAACCATTGAGCTCATTAAAATCTATATATAACTTTGCAGATATTAGTAAGCTTATAAATATACTCATACCTCCGGTCAAAGGGGTTGGACGTTTATGGAATTTTCTGCTTCTATCTGGCAGATCTACGAGAATGTTATTTGTTTTTGCAATGTTTCTTGCAAACAGATTAATGCTCAAAGATACAATCGCACTAATAATAAGATAGTCTACAAGTATGTTAATATTCACAAATAACCTTTTACTAATTAAAATTTGCTATATGTTCAAATCACATGATAACTTTTATAGATCAATAAAACATTATTTACTAATAAAATATGTATTTTTTATATGCATATTTTCTTCTTTTAGTCTTTTAGCTCAAGATAAAGAACTTTCTTTATTAAATTTACCAGAAGGATTTTCAATAGAAATTTTTGCAGATGATGTAAAAGCTCCTCGCCAAATGGCTGAAGGAAATAAATATATTTATACGGCGTCAGGACCTATGGGCGAAATATATGCTTTATTAGACTCTAATGGCGATAATAAAATTGATTCTAAAATTACTCTTGCATCTGGTTTATATAATTCACGAGGAGTAACTTTTAGAAATGGCAATTTGTATTTTGCTGAAGTTGATAAAATTTGGGTAATTGAGAATGTTGAAGAACAGTTAGATTTAAATCCCAATGAATTTCCAGAAAAAAAACTAATAACAGATAATTTGCCATCTGATGCATGGCATGGATGGAAGTGGATTAAGTTTGGTCCAGATAATAAGCTTTATGTTCCTGTAGGTGCGCCATGCAATGTTTGTTTGGAAGAATTAGAGGATGATTCTAGGTATGCTTCTATAATGCGTCTTAATGATGGAAATTGGGAGTATGTTGCCAGAGGTGTTAGAAATAGTGTTGGTTTTGATTGGCATCCAATTACACAAGAACTTTATTTTGGCGATAACGGCAGAGATTGGTTAGGCGATGATTCCCCATCCTGTGAATTAAATGTAGTGAAGGAAGATGATAGCTTTTATGGATTTCCTTTCATGCACGCAACTGATGTTTTAGATCCCGATTTTGGTGATAATAAAAAAGATTTTATAGCCCCAATACTTGAATTGGGAGCACACGTTGCGCCTACTGGGGTAGCATTTTATTCCAATGATCACTTTCCCGATGAATATCAAAATACCCTTTTTATTACTTTGCATGGATCCTGGAATAGGATGTCGCATCCTTCGGGTTATACAGTGGTTGCTGTTTCAACCGATAAAGAAGGAAATATTACCGGCTATAAAGATTTTATTACTGGATGGTTACAAGGTAAAAAAGCATGGGGGAGACCATCAGCCCCATTCATGCTGTCGGATGGATCACTGTTAGTTTCAGATGACAAATATAATGTAATTTATAGAGTTACATATAATTCAGAATCTTAAGATGTCTCTGAGAGTTGGTATTGCTGGATATGGAATTGTCGGCAAGACTAGACATAGAGTTTTGTCTCAACATCAAGCATTCAATGTTGTTGCTGTCTCTGATATTAACTTTAAAGAAAATCCTGCTGAAATTGATAATGTAAATACTTATTATGATTACAAGAATCTTATCGATAAAGAAGATCTTGATGTTTTATTTGTCAGTCTTCCAAACAAACTAGCTTCAGAGGCTACTCTAATAGGTCTAAAACATGGTTTACATATATTTTGTGAAAAGCCACCAGCAAAAACCTTAGAAGAACTATATCCAATAAGAGATTTTTTAAATGAAAATAAAGATCTCAAATTAATGTATGGATTTAATCACAGATTTCATGCATCAATTATTGATGCAATTAATATTATTAAAGCTGGCTCTCTAGGAAAGGTTGTGAATCTTAGAGGTGTTTATGGCAAGTCTAATATGATTAGTTTCAATCAAACTGATTGGAGAACAAAACGTTCTGAATCTGGCGGCGGAATATTATTAGATCAAGGTATTCATATGCTAGATTTAATGAGATATTTTGCTGGAGATTTTACTAACGTGCATGCATTTATAAGTAATTCTTTTTGGAATTTTGATGTTGAGGATAATGCTTATGTGATGATGAAATCAGATAGCGGTATAGTCGCTCAGTTAATGTCATCTGCTACCCAGTGGCAACATACTTTTAATTTAAATATTACTTTAGAAAAAGGTTCTCTTGTTTTAGGAGGCCTTAGAACTAGTTCAAAAAGTTATGGTGAAGAAACGCTAAGAATCATCTCATCTGATGCTGAAAAGCCAAATACAAAGCCTCAAGTAGAAGAGAGAAGTTATGACGAAGATATATCTTGGGATGAAGAGATTAAGTGTTTCGCTGGAGTATTATTAAATTCTGATAATATAGAAAATGGTTCTATTGATGAGGCTTTAAAAATCATGGAACTCATAGAAACAATTTATAAAGCAGATCCAGAATGGAGAGCAAAATATTACAATGAATCTAGATAAAGAGCTTAACCTAGCAAAAATAGCAGCCGAAGAAGCTGGAAAATTTTTAGTTAGCGAAAAAGAAAATATTTCTGCAACCATATATTCCAAAGATAAAGATATAAAGCTTCAGGCTGACATCCAAACAGAAGCACTAATTAAATCCATTTTGGACAATGACTCAAGTTTTCCAATATTAGGTGAAGAATCTGGGTCTTCAATAAAAGAACTGGGTAAAACCTATTGGGTTGTTGATCCTTTGGATGGAACTGCTAATTTTGCTAGAAATATTCCAATTAGCTGTGTCTCGATTGCACTTATTGAAAACAATATACCTGTTCTTGGAGTAGTTTATGATTTTAATCATAATGATATGTATTCAGGATCAAAGCAGCATAAAGCTCAGTTAAATGGTCTTGAGATTCAAACCTCTCAGATTCAAGAAAAAAGTCTAGCTACGATAGTTACTGGATTGCCAGCAAAAACAGATTTTTCTGATACCGCAATGCAAAAAATGATCAATGATTTTCAGTCATGGAAGAAAGTAAGAATGATTGGTTCTGCTGCAATGGCATCAGTTTATGTAGCTTCAGGCAAAGCAGACTTTTACAAAGAGTTTGGTATTTATTTGTGGGATGTTGCTGCAGGAGCAGCAATTGTAGAGGCAGCTGGTGGCAAGGTCTCTTTATTAAATCAAAATGATGCTTATCAAGTGGATGCATTTTTTTCAAATGAATTTTTAGATAATGAACACTCTTGATAAAGTAGCAATAACCTCTAGATCTTTTTCAGCTAATAAATATTTAGTAGAAGAGTTAAGAGCCAGATATGCAAATATTACTTTAAACAATTCTGGTAAAACTCTTGTGGGTAGTGAGCTGCTAGAATTTTTAGATGGACAAAATAAAGTTATTGTAGGTTTAGAAAATTTTGATAAAAATTTAATAGATCAATTGCCTGAACTAAAAGTTATTAGCAAATTTGGAGTTGGGCTTAATAATATTGACCTAGAATCAATGAAAGAACATTCTATTTCCTTAGGTTTTCAGCCTGGAACTAATAAACAATCTGTTGCTGAGCTTGCTTTAATGCATATTTTTATTGCACTCAGAAAAGCGCCATCAAGCAAAGAGGATATTTGTAATAATATCTGGAGTCAAAACAAAGGGCATGAGCTTTTCGGTAAAACTATAGGAATCATCGGGTTTGGTAATATTGGTCAAAGGCTGGCTGAGCTACTTGAACCATTTAAATGCAAAATTATCTTTTATGATGGTATTGAATTTTCGAAGGAAGAATTAGTTGATAAATTCCCATCAAGACCTGAAGATTTTATAAACAATCTGCAGCAAAGCTCATTAAATGAAGTTCTTAAAGAAGCTGATATAGTCTCTATTCATATTCCGTTACTGGAAGAAACGCAGAATTTAATAAGTGTTGATGAGCTAGCATGTCTAAAAAAAGATGTAAGGATTATCAATACTTCAAGAGGCGGCATTGTTGATGAAAAGGCCCTAGAAGATTTTCTAAATCAAAACAAGAATGCATTTGCTGCCTTCGATGTATTTGAAACAGAACCAGCTTTTAATCACCCTTTATTAAAGTTAAATAATTTTTATGCAACATCTCACCTTGGCAGCATGACAATAGAAGGTGTTATCTCAATGGGTATTGCTGCAATTAATGGACTGGATGAAAATAGAATACCTCTATAAACTTATAATATGAGCAAAACTGATACATCTATAGGAACTTGGTTAAGTCTTTATAGTGAAGCTATTGCTGAAGTTCTTGTAAATGCAGGGTATGAGTGGGTCACTGTTGATCTTGAGCACAGTGCAATTACTATTGATCAAGCCGAGAAGCTGATAAGAGTTATAGATTTAGCTGGCGCAAAACCCTATGTAAGAGTTTCAAGTAATGACGCGGTTCAAATTAAAAGGGTGCTAGATGCGGGAGCAAAAGGCATTATTGTTCCAATGGTAGAATCTAAAGAGGATGTTTTAGCTGCAATCAATGCAACGAATTATCCTCCTAAAGGAAGAAGGGGTATGGGGCTTGCAAGAGCTCAGGGCTATGGCGAAGCTGAAGCAAAAAATCGTTATATTCAAAATACTTCAAATCAGATTGAGTTATATATCCAAATTGAATCAGAAGCAGCTCTGCATCATCTTGATGATATGTTTTCTCAAGATGTCGATGGTTATATGATTGGACCTTATGATCTTTCTGCATCCATGGGTATACCAGGAGATTTCTTAAATCAAGCTTTCATAAAAGCAGAAGAATCCATATTAGAAACAGCAAGAAAATATGATATCAAAAGAGGCTATCACATAGTGGAGCCTGATTTAGAACAACTTGAATTAAGAAAATCACAAGGCTATAACTTTATCGCTTTTAGTGTAGATTTTAGAATGTTAGATGTAATGGCGAGAACACCATTTAATAATGACTAGAATTCTTGCAGTAGTTCCTGCAAGAATGAGCTCCTCAAGATTTCCAGGCAAACCTTTAAAAAAAATTAACGGCATCCCTATGATTGCCCATTGTTATTTTCGAGCTATACAAGCAAAACAAATTACTAAAGTCGTTCTTGCAACTCCTGATGAGGAGATTATGCAATTCGGTAAAGAATTTGGAATAGAAACAGTTCTGACTTCTAACAAGCATGAAAGAGCAACTGAGCGAGCAGAAGAAGTGCTGCAAATATATAAAAAGCAGGGCGAAGAGTACGATTACGTCCTTTTACTTCAAGGTGATGAGCCTCAAATTGATCCTCAAGAGATAGATAATCTTGCGGTAGCACTTCAAAGCAGCGCAAATTGTGTAGTAAATATTATTCATCCTATACAAGGTGATGATATGCAAAACCCTAGTGTTGTTAAATCTATATTGGACTCACATGGAAACATATTATTTTTTAGTAGAGCTCACATACCTTATAAATCAGATTCAGGATATAGGCAGCTCGGTATGATTGGATTTACTGCAAAAATATTAGAAAAATACTGTCAGTTAAAGCCTACAAGTCTAGAAATTACAGAGTCCATAGATATGATGCGATTTCTAGAGAACGATATTGCAATAAGCTCTCTTATAACTCATAAATCTATTATTGGAGTTGATCATCCTGAAGATATTAAAAAAGTTGAATCCCTTATGGTTGATGATGAATTAGTAAATGCGTATTCAAGTCTTTTTATAAAAAAGTAATATGAAAACATTAATTCTTAGTGATGGTATTCCCGGACACTTTAATCAGTCCAGAGGTGTTGCATCTTTATTACAAGAAGATATCGATTTAAATGAGAAAGTTGTTCAGCTTGAACCTAAAATTAGATCCCTTCGATCGCCAATTAAATTAATTGCAAGATACTTATGTAACAACCTTACTAAATTTAAGGCGAAGATTATTATAAGTTTTTTTAAACCTATAGATTCTTCTCATGTGAAGCTTATTATTGCAGCAGGAGGCAATACAGCAGCATTTTCTGCAGCATTATCTTTATTAACCGACATTCCAAATATCCAATTGGGTTCTCCTAGAGGTATTCACTCTAAAAATTTTAATACTCATTTAACAATTGAAAAATATTTTGATGTTCCTAATAACGTAGTTTTAGATATAACTCCAAATCTTTATTCGCCAGAGTCATGTAAGAATGCCTCTAACGAAAAGGCTTTTTTAAATTCTGCTCTTTTCCTTATAGGTGGTCAGGGTATTGGCTACTCCTATGAAGAAGCTGAATGGAATCAATTAATTCAGAATATTATTGATTTTACTAAGCTAACAAATTCTAAAGCCACAATTGTGACCTCAAGAAGAACAGATCTATCTATAGAAGAGTTATTAAAAAATAGTCTAAGCAATTACTTTACAGATGATTCAATTTGGTTTCATGATGGGGGAGCTAATGCGAACTTAGCTGAATTATTTGGTAATGCTACTAAAATTTTTGTTACCGAAGATAGCGCAATGATGATTTCTGAATCGATAAGTAGTGGAAAAAAAGTAACAACTCTTTTCCCTAAATCTATAAACACTCCTGCAAGATACAGTAACCATATACAAAAGTACCGAGACCTTAATCTTATTGATAGCCAAAGTATCAAAGACCAATTGAGTTTTGAAGAGGGCGAAGATAATATTGAAAAAATTAATTTAATTAGAGAAGGTTTAAAAAGCACTATCTTTACAAGGATTCAACTATGAAAGGACTAGTCTGGCTTAGGAATGACATAAGAATGGATGATAACCCATCTCTTAAAAGAGCTTTCGAAGAGTGTAACTCGGTTATATGTGTTTATGTATGGTCCCCTGAGCAACTCAAGAAGCACAATGAGGCAAATATTAAACAAGATTTCTTAATACAAAATCTTAAATCACTTGCTGCTAATTTACATACAGTAAATGTAGTGCTACTTATTATTGAGAGCAAAAGCTTTAATACTGTAAAAGATGATATTTCTAATCTTATTCATGAGCATTCAATCAACAAAATTTATTGGAATAAAGAATTTGCCTTTGATGAAATTACGAGAGACAAAGAAGTCTATGATGCTTTGCAAGCTAAAGCAGTTGATGTAGAAATATTTAATGATCAAATTATTTATGAGCCAGGTTTTTTAAGAACAGGACAAGACAATCCATTTTCGGTTTTTACACCTTTTAAAAGAAGATGGATTGAACATTTTGATATAAAATTTTTAGATATTGATTTTGATTACCCTATAAAAGAGAAGCTTAATTTTGATTCAAATGTAGAAGATTTTGATTTTGGTTTTACTTCCAGTCATGGAGTTGATATGCAACTTTGGCCGATAGGTGAGGCAAGTGCTTTAGATAGAGTTAATGATTTTCTTGATAACAAAGCAGTAGATTATTCAAAGAATAGAAATGACCCTATTTTAAATGGAACTAGCAGAATTTCTCCCTATCTTGCGCTTGGTATTATTTCATCAAAGCGGTGCATTTTAGAGGGGCTTAAAAAAAATAATTTTGAACTTAGTTCTGGGAATATTGGAATTACAAAATGGATTGATGAGATAGTTTGGAGAGAGTTCTATAGAAATATCACCTACTCCTTTCCAAAAGTAAGTAAAGGTCAGCCTTTTCAGGACTATACAAAAAATATTGAGTGGATCTTTAATGAAGATCATCTAAATGCATGGAAGCAAGGCAATACAGGTTTTCCATTAATTGATGCAGCTATGAGGCAATTAATTCATGAGGGTTGGATGCATAATAGACTTAGGATGGTTGTAGCCATGTTCTTTACTAAAAACATGCTTCATGATTGGCGACTTGGCGAAGCTTATTTTATGCAAAATCTTATAGATGGAGATTTTGCATCTAATAATGGTGGTTGGCAGTGGAGCAGTTCAACTGGAACAGATGCAGCACCTTATTTCAGGATATTTAACCCTATCACTCAATCCAAAAATTTTGATAAAGAAGGCTTATTTATTAAAAAATATGTTCCTGAACTTCAAGATCTTGATAAGTCAGTTATCCATGATCCTCCTAATGAACACAGGAAGTATTGCAATTACCCTTTGCAGATTCTAGACCTTAAAGAATCAAGAGTTAGAGCAATTGAAGTCTTCAATAAAGCTAAGAATACATAGCCTGTTAAAGGCTATAGTCTAGTTATTTCTTCTTATGTATACTTTACAAATAATAGCTTATCTATAGGGGAAAAATATTATGAAAGAGTTTCTAACAGACCTTGAGATTGCAAGCGCTGCATCAAAAAATGATATTACAGATATTGGTAATTTAATTGGTATTCCAAGTGATGCTTTAATTCCTTATGGCAATGATAAAGCTAAAGTTACTTATGATTTTATAGATAGCTGTAAGGATAAAAAGGACGGAAAACTTATTCTTGTTACCGCCATATCTCCGACTCCAGCTGGAGAAGGTAAAACTACTACTAGTGTTGGTTTGGTTGATGGTTTATGTCATTTAGATAAAAAAGCGATGATCTGTTTGAGAGAGCCTAGCCTTGGTCCTTGTTTTGGAATGAAGGGTGGGGCAGCTGGAGGTGGTTATGCTCAAGTTATTCCTATGACTGATATTAACCTTCATTTTACTGGAGACTTTCATGCAATCGGAGCAGCTCATAATTTGGTATCAGCCATCATTGATAATCATATGCATTGGGAGAATTCATTAAATTTAGACCCTAGAAGAATTACTTGGAAAAGAGTTGTCGATATGAATGACAGATCATTAAGAGATATTACTTGTGGCTTAGGTGGTCCTGGAAATGGTATTCCACGACAAAGTGGTTTTGATATAACGGTAGCCTCAGAAATAATGGCCGTTTTTTGTTTAGCTTCAGATTTAGAGGATTTAGAAAAAAGGGTTAGCAATATTACTATTGGTTATTCAAGAGAATTAGAGCCGGTAACTATAAAGCAATTAAATGCACATGGAGCAGTAACCGCTTTGTTAAGAGATGCTTTGCAACCTAACCTTGTGCAAACGCTTGAAAACAATCCTGCTTTTATGCATGGCGGACCATTTGCAAACATAGCACATGGATGCAACTCAGTTGTAGCTACTAAAACAGCTTTGAAATTAGCTGATTATGTTGTTACTGAGGCAGGCTTTGGTGCTGATTTGGGCGCTGAAAAATTCTTTGACATTAAATGCAGGAAAGCTGGACTTGCACCTGATGCGGTTGTTTTGGTTGCGACTACTAAAGCATTAAAAATGCATGGTGGTATTTTAAAAGATGATTTAAAGGCTGAGAATGTTGATGCTATTGTTAAAGGATGTAAAAACTTAGAAAAACATATTAAAAATATAAGTAAGTTCGGAGTTCCTGTTGTTGTAGGAATTAATGAATACATTACAGATACTAAAGAAGAGCACCAAGCCATCATCGATTTTTGTATGCAGCTAGGAGTTGAGTGCAAAATTTCATCACATTGGTCAGACGGCGGCAAGGGTGCAGCTGATTTAGCTGAATGTGTTGCAAACATTGTTGATTCAAAAGATTCTGAATTTAAGACCCTATATCAAGATGACATGCCTTTAAAAGAAAAAATACAACATATTGCCCAAAGTATTTATGGAGCTGACAATATTATTTTTGATAAAAAAGTTAGTCAGCAATTAGCTGATTTTGATAAAAATGGTTACGGACATTACCCGATCTGTATGGCAAAAACTCAATATAGCTTTTCAACAGACCCTTTATTAATGGGTGCTCCAACCGGACATGACATTCCAGTAAGAGAGGTGCGCTTGTGCTCTGGTGCTGAGTTTATTGTAGTGATTTGTGGTGCCATTATGACTATGCCAGGATTACCAAGAAAGCCGGCTTCAGAAAATATAGGCATTGATAAAGATAAAAATATAGAAGGCTTATTTTAATTCTTTAGTATTTTTGCTTTATAGCTTGTGGGTTAATGAATTATAATTTTATTCCTTAAATTTAATACTTTGGAGTTGTGGTTATGAAAGATAAATTAGATTTTTACATCAATGGTCAGTGGGTTCAATCTGAGTCTAGTGAGACAATTGAGGTAATCAATCCTGCCAATGAGAAAATAATTGGCCATGTTGCTGCTGGAACAAAAGAAGATATTAATAAGGCAGTCATAGCAGCTTCAAATGCCTTTCAAACATTCCAGTATTCATCAAAAGATGACCGAATTGAATTGTTAAATAATATTATTGCTGAATATGAAAATAGATATCAAGATTTTGTCGATACTATTACCGAAGAAATGGGATCACCTATTTGGCTTTCAAGTGCAGCGCAAGCAAAAACAGGCATTAAGAATATAAATGAAACATTAGATGCTCTTAAAGAATATGCTTTTGAAAAAGCAGAGGGCGATTATATTTTAATAAAAGAGCCTATAGGAGTTGTTGGCATGATTACTCCATGGAATTGGCCAATGAATCAAATTACTACAAAAGTATCAGCAGCATTAGCAGCTGGTTGCACTATGGTTTTAAAGCCAAGTGAAATTTCACCATATTGTGGAATGCTTTTGGCCGAAGTGTTTGATAAAGCTGGAGTGCCTGATGGTATTTTTAATCTTGTAAATGGTTATGGTCCTATAGTTGGAGCAGCCCTATCAGAGCATAAAGATGTCGCTATGATGTCATTTACAGGCTCTACTAGAGCTGGCATAGCTGTTGCACAAGCTTCAGCAACATCGGTAAAACGTGTCCATCAAGAGCTTGGAGGTAAGTCATCTAATATCATCCTAGATGATGTTGCTGATTTAGAAAAATCAGTTAAAGGTGGAGCTGGTCATTGTTTCTTAAATTCAGGGCAATCATGTAATGCACCAACGAAAATGTTAGTGTCTTCTAAAAATTATGATCAAGCAGTAGAAGTTGCTGCCCTCACTGCTAAAAATACAACTGTTGGAGACCCTCATGGAGAATTTAGAATTGGACCAATCGCAAATAAAGTTCAATATGAGAAGATTTTAAGATTAATTGAGCTAGGTATAGAAGAGGGAGCTACTCTAGTAGCTGGAGGTGTTGAGAAGCCTGAGGGTTGTGATCAAGGTTATTATGTACAACCAACAGTTTTTGCAAATGTTACAACTGATATGACTATTGCTAATGAGGAAATATTTGGCCCTGTGCTTTGTATAATTAAATATGAAACAGAAGATGAAGCAATAGCAATTGCTAATGATACTGAGTATGGATTAGCCGGTTACATTCAAGGTGAAAAAGTTCACGCTCATGAAGTTGCTAAAAAAATTAGAGCTGGTCAAGTTATCATAAATGGCGGAGCTAGGGGTACAGGAGCGCCTTTTGGTGGATACAAGTCTTCAGGCAATGGAAGAGAGCATGGTCGCCATGGCTTAGAAGAGTGTCTCGAAACTAAAGCTGTAATTGCGCCTTAATTTAATCTAATAAATCAGGTTCCTTTTTAACAATCATATCAAATGCTGGTTGGTAGCTTGCCCAAGCAGCCATATCATTTGCTATAAAGTTTCTGGTTTTAACTGCTGTATCGTGAGGAATAATAATGGGATCGCCCGCAGCCTCAGCCATGAGTTGAGCCTGACAGCATCTTTCCATAGACATATAAAACCATAGAGCAATATCTACTGAAGGACCGGTGGTAAGAATTCCATGGTTCTGCAGAATAATAACTTTTTTATCACCTAAAGCTTTAGCAATTTCATCACCTTCATCAACCTCTTCTACAACTCCAGAAAAGTCTTTATACATTCCTTGTGTTTCATAAAATGCACATGCATCTTGTGATATTGGTTCAAGTGGCTTTCCAAGGGTTGAAAAGGTTCTTCCATAAATAGAATGTGAGTGAGCAGCTGCATTTACATCTGGTCTTGCAGCATGCAACCTTGAGTGGATAGCAAAGGCAGCTACATTTACATCTTTATCACCTTGAACTACCTTTCCATCATGATTAACTAAAATTAAGTCAGAAACTGATATTTGTGAAAAATGAACACCAAGAGGGTTAACCCAAAAATGATCATTAAATTCTGGATCTCTTAAAGTGATATGACCAGCAACACCTTCATTAAAACCAAAATGAGCAAACATCCTAAATCCTGCAGCCAGTTTTTCTAACTGGTTTCTTCTCAGCTCAGCTACATTAGCAAACTCAGTCATTTCTAGGCCTTTGCCTTTAATAGGAAGCCTTCCGTCTAATATATCAATCTTTATCGGTGTAACATTTGACATTCTATATCCCCCTTAGAACTAATGAATGTTAAAATAGGATACCAAATAAAGACATTATTATGAAATATAGAATTGAAAAAGATAGCTTAGGAGATGTAAAAGTGCCGCAAAAAGCATTATGGGGCGCACAAACTCAAAGAGCTTTAGATAACTTTACAATTAGTGGAATAAAATTTGCCTTTCCTTTTGGAAGATCATTTATTGAAGCGCTTGGAATTATTAAATTTTCTGCAGCTGCTGCGAATCAAAAATTAAAATTATTAAGTGCAAAAAAAGCAGCCCCTATCAAGGCAGCTTCAAAAGATGTAATTAAAGGTCTTTATGACGATGCATTCCCCCTTGATGTCTTCCAAACAGGTTCTGGCACTAGCACCAACATGAATGCAAATGAGGTTATAGCTAACTTGGCTTCAAAAGCATCTAAATTGTCAATTGATGCCAATGATGATGTGAATATGAGCCAAAGTTCTAATGATGTAATCCCTACAGCAATATGTATTAGTGCATTAATAGATATGCATAGGCTCTTGCTGCCTAATTTAGATATTTTAATTAAATCAATTGATACAAAAATGCTAAAACTTAAAGGTAAAGTTAAAACAGGTAGAACGCATTTGATGGATGCAATGCCAATAGAATTTTCCCAAGAATTATCAGGATGGAAAGCGCAATTAGAAGCCTCTAAAAGAAGCTTAGTTACAGCTACTAATCGAATGAATGAACTTTCACAAGGGGGAACAGCAATTGGAACTGGAATAAATAGCCATAAGGACTTTTCTAAAAACTTTTGTATTCAAGTTAATCAAGTATCAAAGCTTAAAACTAAACCAGCAAAGAATTTTTTTCAGGGCTTGAGTTCTGTAGATAATGCAGTTGAGCTATCTTCCGCACTAAAAAATCTAAGCATTGTTTTAATGAAGATTTCTAATGATTTAAGATGGATGAACAGTGGCCCACTAACTGGCCTTGGTGAAATTGAGCTAGAGGCATTGCAGCCAGGAAGCAGCATTATGCCTGGAAAAGTAAATCCAGTTATTCCTGAAGCAGTAGCTATGGCTTGTGCAGATGTTATTGGAAATGACACGAGTATTACTGTTGCTGGCCAAAGTGGAAACTTTCAGCTAAATGTTATGCTGCCGGTAGTTGCATACAACCTATTAAAAAGTATCAATTTACTTGGTAACGCTATGCCACTTCTTGCTAACAAAGCTATTAAAACTTTTAAAGTAAATACAAAAAACATAGATGAATCTTTATCCAAGAATCCTATATTAGTAACTGCTCTTAATAGAATTATTGGCTATAGTAAAGCTGCTGCGATAGCTAAAAAAGCTTATAAAGAAAATAAGCCAATTATTGATATTGCGCATGAAGAAACTGGAATGAGCAAGGCAGAATTAAAAAAATTGCTTAATCCATCCAAACTTACCAAAGGCGGAATCAGTGACTAAATTAGTAAGCGAATCTTGTGAAGCTTGCAGAATAGATGCACCCAAGCTTTCTGATGCAGAGATTAATGATTTACTGAATGATATAGATGGATGGGATTTAATCACCGAACCAGTGAAGCAGCTAAAAAAAGAATTTAATTTTCCTGATTATCAAAGCAGTTTAGCCTTTGTAAATACTATCGCTGCTATGGCTGATCAAGAAGACCATCATCCTCTCATGACGCTAGAGTGGGGGAAGGTAACCATTTTGTGGTGGTCACATAAAATAGAAGGTTTACACAAAAATGATTTTATTTGTGCATCAAAAACTGAGAGTCTGTTCAAAGCTAGCTAAAGAAAATTTATTGTAGCGACTTTTTTTTCCTTATAAACTTAAGTTATAATCTCTCATGGACAAAGTAAAACAAAAGGCGCTTACATTTGATGATGTACTTCTTGTGCCAAACTTCAGCGATTTCTTACCTAGTGAAGCCTCACTAAGTACTAAACTAACTAAAAATATAACATTAAAGATTCCTTTGGTTTCTGCAGCTATGGATACAGTTACAGAATCTCGAATGGCAATAGCATTAGCTGAAGCTGGTGGTATTGGAATTATTCATAAAAATTCCTCTATTGAGGAACAATGTGCAGAGGTTAAAGCTGTTAAAAAATATGAAAGTGGAGTTGTAAGAGATCCAGTAACTATTGAATCAACTCAAAGCATTGCTGAGCTGCAACAATTAACTCAAGAACTCAAAATATCTGGAATGCCAGTTGTTGATAATGGTGTACTTAAAGGAATTGTTACTGGAAGAGATTTCAAGTATGCAGATGATATGGATGCATCAGTATCTTCCATTATGACTGCAAAAGATAAATTGATTACTGTCCAAGAAGGAACTCCTCAGGATGAAGTTAAAAAACTTATGTATACCAACAGAATTGAAAAAATTCTCGTAGTTGATTCTCCTGATAACCTTACCGGCTTGGTGACAATGAAAGATATCGAGAAGTCTGCAGAGCATCCTGACGCAACTAAAGATCAACAAGGACAATTAATGGTGGGTGCTGCAATCGGAACTGGAGTAGATACCTTTGACCGAGCTTCACAGCTAGTTAAAGCAGGGATTGACTTGTTTGTAGTTGATAGCGCTCACGGGCATTCAAAAAATGTTATAGACACTATCAAAATGATAAAAAAAGAGTTTAAGGGTATTGATGTCATTGGTGGAAATGTTGCAACAGCAGAAGGTGCAATTGCATTAAAGGATGCAGGAGCTGATGGCATTAAAGTTGGAATGGGTCCTGGTTCTATTTGCACTACTAGAATTATTGCTGGTATTGGCGTTCCACAAATGACAGCTATTATGGATATTAAAGCTGCATTGCAAGGAATAGATATTTCTATTATTGCTGATGGAGGCATACGTTTTTCTGGAGACATTTCTAAAGCTTTAGCTGCTGGCGCTGATACAGTTATGTTAGGGAGTATTTTTGCTGGAACTGAAGAAGCTCCTGGTGAAGTTGAGTTATTCCAAGGTAGGAGCTTTAAAACCTATAGGGGTATGGGATCTATTGGTGCTATGTCTGAAAGACAAGATGCTAATAGATATTTTCAAGAAGATGTAGATGCTGAAAAACTTGTTCCTGAAGGAGTTGAGGGTAGGGTCCCTTACAAAGGCTGGGTTACAAATGTTATTGATCAATTAATTGGTGGTGTTCGCCAAAGTATGGGTTACGTTGGCTGTAAAACAATCAAATTGATGCAAGACCAGAGTAAATTCATTGAAATTACAAATGCTGGTATGACCGAAAGCCATGTGCACGATGTCATGATCACCAAAGAATCACCAAATTATCAAAGAAGCTAATAATCAAATTAATTCTATATGGATGCTAAAGCAAAAATTTCATTAGCAAACAAATCAATAGATACTATTTTAGTATTAGATTTTGGGTCTCAATATACTCAATTAATTGCACGACGAGTTAGAGAAAGTGATGTCTATTCTGAAATTCTTCCTTGGGATATTGATGAAGAGAAAATAAAAGCACTTAAACCTAAAGGAATTATTCTATCTGGTGGGCCAGAATCAGTTACTCATAGCCATACCCCAAGAATACCGCAAATAGTTTTTGATCTAGATATACCTTTACTTGGAATATGTTACGGAATGCAAACTCTTGCAGAGCAAATGGGTGGTCAAGTTATCTCCTCTGAGCATAAAGAGTTTGGGCATGCAGAAATTTCTGTTAAAACCGATTCCATATTGTTTTCTGAATTAGATAAAACTCTCAATGTTTGGATGAGCCATGGAGATCAGGTTCAAGATATTCCAGATGACTTTACCTTACTAGCATCCACAGCATCAGCTCCTATAGCTGCTATGCAACATGATTCTAAGCCTATTTTTGCATTGCAGTTTCATCCAGAAGTTACTCACACAGAGTCTGGAAAGATTATCTTAGAGAACTTTATTTTTAAAGTTTGCAATGCGCGCAATGATTGGAAAATGGATGATCTTATAACGCAAAGAATTCAAGAGATAAAAGAACAAGTTGGAGA
>CABWZP010000015.1 GCA_902509965.1 uncultured SAR86 cluster bacterium | reverse complement strand
GCAGAAATAAAAAGTATTGTAGTGCTCTATGGTGGCGCCTCCTCTGAGCGAGATATTTCCCTCGAAAGTGGAAAAGGTATTTATGAAGCCATAGATCAGCTTGGATATTTCGTAAAATTAAAAGACTATAATAATTTAGAAAAATTAGAAGACTTAAAAAAATATGACCTAGTTTTCATAGCCTTACATGGTTTTGAAGGAGAGTCAGGCATATTACAAAAAAATTTAGACAACCTCGGTATTCTTTATACAGGTTCAAAATATCTATCTTGTAAAAATACATGGAATAAATCTAAATTTAAAGATATTTTAGAATCTGCACTTATTCCAACGCCAAGAGGATTTTCAGTAGAGAGAATACATTCAAATATGCAATCACCATTTGATAAGTTTCATAAAGAATACAACGAAGAAATTAAAAATTTATTTCTAAAACCTGAAGAAGATGGCTCTAGTGTAGACATCTTTGAGGTTAATTGTGAAAGCGACCTTGAAATAGCTATAAGAGATGCACAAAATCCAAATAGAGCATTTATATTTGAGGAATCAATTAAATTTAAAGAATTTACAGTTTCAATTCTTGATAACAAATGCCTGCCAATAATTGAAATCAAGACTACTAATAATTTTTATGACTATGATGCAAAATATATTTCAGAGACTACTCAGCTGATAGAGGCTGATTTAGATGAAAAAAATAAAAATAAGATTCATGATATGGCTTTAAATGCCTTTAAAGAATTAGGCTGCGTAAAATGGGGAAGAGTAGATATTCTTCAAGATAAGAATCAACATTTATATATCTTGGAAATTAATACTGTGCCTGGAATGACTTCACATAGCTGCCTCCCGAGGGCTGCGGAGATATCAGGGATTTCATATAAAGAGCTTGTTCAAATAATCATAGAAGATGCTTATTTATAAATACTTCTTTACAGTCGTATTATTAATAATTTTATCTTCATGCAGTAATTTTAAGAGCATTGAAGTATTTTTTGAGGATGGTTTTTTGTATGCAGGACAAAAAGATTTGATATCTGAATTAAAACTTGTCAAAACTAGAAAAGAAATCAAAACAACTTTATTAAAACAAGAATGGGTTGAGGACTTTAAGATAAAATTCAGGATTAATGGCAATATAAGAGTAATTATTAAAACCAAAATTCCTATTTTCATTTGGAATGACAAATATTATGTTGATAGCAATATGAAGACATTTAGCTTTGATGAATCTAACTATGATTTAGTTAATGTATTTTGTCCTAGCAATCAGCTTAATGAAGCAAGAGATTTAATAGATTTTATAAATACCTCGTCAATATCAGATCAAATTAGCTTTAAAAAACTTGATTTTAAATATTCTTCAGGATGGATATTGCTTTCAAATAATACTGAGATTAAGTTTGGTAAAAATATTACAAAAACCAGGTTAACTTCTTTTAAACAAAGCTTGAATTATGTATACGAAAGTAAGTCCATTCCTAGTATGATAGATCTAAGATATAAAGATGGAGTAGCATTCGATTATGGCAAGTAATTCTTCAAAAGAATCAAATATTGTAGTTGGCCTAGATATTGGGACTTCTAAGATTGTTTGTATTGTAGGTCAATATGATTCACAGGATAATTTAGAAATTATTGCATTAGGGTCATATCCCTCCAGTGGCCTAAAAAAGGGTGTAGTTGTGAATATAGACGTTACAACTGATGCAATTCAAAAAGCAGTCGAGCAAGCTCAATCTATGATTGAGGAAAAAATTAAATCAGTTTTTGTTGGAATTGCAGGAAATCATATTAGAAGTTTTAATTCCCAAGGAATTGAAGCTATCAAAGACAAGGAAGTCTCATCGTCTGATATAGAAAGAGTTATTGAATCTGCTCAAGCAATCGCTATACCGTCAGATCAAAAAGTATTACATGTGATACCTCAGGAATTTGTAATAGATGATCAAGATTGTATTAAAGATCCTTTAGGAATGTCTGGAGTTAGATTAGAAGCAAGAGTTCATTTGGTTACATGTTCAAATAACGCAGTTATGAATATTGAAAAATGTGTAAAGAATTGTGGTCTGAAAGTTGAAGGCTATGTTCTTGAGCAATTAGCAAGCTCTCATTCAATTCTTTCTGATGATGAAAAAGATCTAGGAGTTTGCCTGGTTGATATTGGAGGAGGGACTACCGACATAGCAATTTTTCAAGCTGGTTCAATTGGTTTTACTGGAAATATTCCAATTGCTGGCGATATGGTAACTAATGACATCGCAGTTGCTTTAAGAACTCCAACACCAGAAGCTGAAGACATTAAACAACGACAAGGATGCGCAGTCCCGGAATTTACCAATGATGAAGAAGTAATAGAAGTTAGAGGAGTTGGCGGAAGGCCCCCAACTGAACTTGCAAGAAGAACCTTAGCAGGCTTTATAGAGCCTAGATATATTGAGTTATGTCAGTTAGTAAAAGCTGAGATAAGCAGAAATGGATTCGAAGATAAAATTCCTGCTGGAATTGTATTAACTGGCGGCACATCTAAGATGGAGGGTGTTATTGAATTAGCTGAATCAATATTCCAAACAAGTGTAAGACTTGGAGTGCCATCTAAATTTCAAGGTATGGAAAATATTCTTCAAAATCCAATATATGCTACATCAATTGGTTTAGTTTCTCATGGACATATTCAGAAAAAAGATAACTATATCTTAGAAAATAATCAAAGCCTCATTTCAAAGTTTTTAAATTGGGCTAAAGGTGAGTATTGATTGTAAAAAATAATTCAATTAGAATGCACCCTCCTTGGTTTTCTTAAAAAAAGAAAATCTTTAACCAAAAGGTAAAATATGAACAATTACGAAACAATATTAATAATCAATCCTAACCTTTCTTCTAAGGTAGGTGAATTCCAGAAGAAATTTGAAAAGTTGCTATCAGATAACTCATTTGAAGTTAAGAAAGTTGAAGATATTGGAAGAAGGCAATTAGCTTACTCTATTAATAATCACCATAAAGGCCATTACCTGTTGTATCGCATGCAGGGCAATCCTCAGAATATTGCTGAAATAGAAACAAAGATTAAATATGATGAAGCTATCATTAGGCACCTTATTTTAGCTGTAAAAGATTTATCGGGAGAAGATTCTGTTTTACTTACAGAAGCTTTAGAAAATAAAAATAAAAGAGCTGAAACAGTGGATGAAGCACCGAAAAAAGAAGTAAAAAAGGAAGAATCTAAAGCAGAATCCAAAGAGGAAGCTCCAGTAGAAGATAGTAATGAAGAGGAGGTCTCTTAAATGAAAAAGTTTCAATTACCAAACAATTTTGATTATAAGAATATAGATGTTTTAAAACAGTTTATTACTGAGACAGGAAAAATTGTACCAGCTCGAGTTACTGGTATATCTGCATCAAACCAAAGAAAAGTCACTAAATCCATTAAGATTGCAAGGTTTTTAGCCTTACTACCTTACACAGACATGCATCAATAAAAATGAAGATTATATTACTAGATAGAATTCAAAGACTCGGAGAAATTGGTGACATAGTAGATGTTAAATCTGGCTATGCAAGAAATTTTCTTATTCCTCAGAAAAAAGCTGCTTTTGCAAGTGAAAAAAATATTGCAGAAGTTGAATCAAGAAAAGGTGAATTAGCCGCAGCATCAGCAGATGCCTTAGCGCAAGCTCAAGGAAGAGCTCAAACAATGGAAGGTGCTTCTTGTGAAATCAAGGTGCCTGTAACTGAAGAGGGCGCATTGTATGGATCAGTCGGCACTAGAGAAATTGCTGATGCTTTTGTAGCTTCAGAATTAAATGTTGATAAAAGTGAAGTTCAATTACCTGATGGACCTATTAAAGAACAAGGCGATCATATTGTTCTAATAGCGCTACATCCTGAAGTTTCTGTTGAAGTTTTAGTTAAAGTATTGCCTGAGTAGTTGTGTATTTTAAAATATGATGTAAAAATCATGTTTCATGTCTGAATTAATACAAAACATTAACGAGCAAGCCAGAGAGGCAGAAAGAGCTGTATTGGGCGGACTAATGCTTGAAACAGAAAGGTTTGATACCGTCACTCCCATTATCAATCACGAAGACTTTCAAGGTAAAGATCATCAGCTGATCTACGAATCAATGTTTGAATTGATTGAAGAAAATAAACCCCTTGATCCAATAACTGTTTCAGAAAAACTAGATAACAAAAATTTACTTAACAAGATTGGTGGAAAGAACTATCTTATTGAATTAGCAACTAGCACTCCTACAGCAGCAAACATTGAAGCATATGCTGAAATAATTAGACAAAGATCTATTACTCGACAGTTAATGAAAACTAACTCAGAGATAGCCGAACTCGTTAATAATCCTCAAGGTCAAGATGGCGCTAGCCTATTAAATGAAGCCGAAAGAAAGATTTTTGCTTTAAATGAACAAGCAAATTTATCTGATAGTGCACTGCAATCAATGCATGAGCTTATACCTGCAACCATGGATAGACTTCATCAATTGTCTAAAATGGGCAAAGGAAATATTATTGGAAACTCTACAGGATTTAAAGATTTAGATACAAAACTTCAAGGTGTTCAAAACGGAGATTTAATAGTGGTTGCTGGACGACCAAGTATGGGTAAAACTGCCTTTGCTATGAATTTAGCTGAGAATGTTCTCTTAAATGATGATAATGATGGCGCTGTTTTAATATTTAGTTTAGAAATGCCTGGCGAGTCTTTAACGACAAGATTGCTTTCTGGAATGTGCAAAATTGATCAGCAAAAAGTTAGATCTGGAATGCTTAAAGATAATGAATTAAAACAAATTTTTGAAGAAGGTGAAAAGCTTAAGAACAAACCTTTATATATTGATGATAGTTCAGTTTTATCACCAATGGAACTTCTTGCTAAATCAAGAAGATTACATAGATCTGAGGAAAATGGGCTATCACTTATAGTTGTTGATTATCTTCAACTTATGCAGGTTCCAGGATCAACTGAAAATAGAGTGAATCAAATTTCCGAAATATCAAGATCTTTAAAATCACTTGCAAGGGAGCTTAATGTTCCAGTAATAGCTTTATCACAGCTTAACAGGGGCGTAGATTCAAGACCAAATAGAAGACCTATTATGTCTGATCTAAGAGATTCAGGTGCGATTGAACAGGATGCTGATGTAATTCTATTTCTTTATAGAGATGAGGTTTATAACGAAGATTCTGATCAAGGAAATAAAGCTGAAGTTATTATTGGTAAGCAAAGAAATGGACCTATTGGAACTTGCTATCTAACTTTCTTGAAGGAATATACGAGATTCGAAAACTTTTCAAATGATGGATTTTACGATTCATTTGAATGAAGGAACCATCTGCAGAGCTCATAATTGACATAGATATTATTAGAAATAATATTATCTATTTAAAATCACTTCTTAATCCAAACTCCAAATTCATGGCTGTTTTAAAAGCTAATGCTTACGGACATGGCCTGCAAAAAATTGCTGATGGTATCAATGATATTGTAGATGGGTTTGGGTTAGTTCGAATTGAAGAAGCTCTTAATGTTAGAAAGTTCTCAAATAAAAAAATACTTTTGATGCAAGGCTTGTACAACAAAGCAGATCTAGATTTAGCAATTAAAAATAATTTTGATTCAGTTATTCATAACCAAGATCAATTATTTATTTTAGATAATGAGAACATACATATTTGGCTAAAAATTAATACTGGAATGAATCGATTGGGATTTTCACCCAAAGAATTTTCTAAAATTTATAAAGGTAGATTAATATCAAGAGAATTTACATTAATGTCTCATCTTGCCTGCTCAGACAATCCTTCTGATGAACTTAATTCTAAGCAATTTGATTTATTTAATGATGTTGCAAAATCATACCAAGACACTATGCCAAAAAGTATTGCAAATACTGGATGTATATTAAATTTTCCTCAACAGAATTTTGATTGGGTTCGATCAGGCATAGGTTTATTTGGAGGATTTATTGGAAATGATATTTTAGAAACAGCTATGACATTCAGATCACAAATTATTGAGATAAAAAATATAAAAAAGGGTGACAGAATTGGCTATAACGGAAGAGTGACAGCATCTCATAATATGAAGATAGCTCTTGTATACGCAGGTTATGCAGACGGATTTCCGCAAGCAACATTTGATAATACAAAAATCTCAATAAATAATTATTCAGCAAGTATCTTTGGTCAAGTTAGCATGGATTTACTTTCAATAGATATTACTAAGATCCCAAAATGTAAGATTGGTGATTGGTGTATTTTTTGGGATAAACATAATACTATTAAGAATCTAGCAGCACAAAATAATTTGATTTCATATGAACTTATGACTAGGATAACTCCTAGAGTTAAAGTTATTTTTAAGAATCAATGAAAATTAATTACATACAAGAAAATTTACGAAAAATTACCTATGAAGAAGATCTTCCTGAGTATATGACTGAAAAGCATGCTGAGGATATAGCTGAGGTATTTCATACGCCTCTCCAAGGTACCTATAACTGGGATTACAGAATTCAAGATAATAGGATTAAAAGGTTATATGAATTGGGTAAAGAATTAAATTGGAATGTTGAAATGGATATTGATTGGAATAGACCATATGAAGAGCTTAAGGAGCCTTATCCAATATTTTGGGACGACTATCCTCCTTACCAAAAAATGTCAGATAAAAAGAAAGTTGAATTTTTAAGACATAGACAAGCTTGGAGTATGAGTCAATTTTTACATGGAGAACAAGGTGCTGTTTTAGTTGCATCTCAGCTAACGAGTTGCGCTCCTACTTTTAACGCAAAACTATATGCTGCATCACAAACTTTTGATGAAGCCAGGCATGTAGAAGCATTTAATAAATATATTCAAACTAGAACTAAGTTAATGTATCCAGTTGGTAATGAACTTAAGTCAATTCTTGATAAGATTCTTACAGATGAAAGATGGGATCTTAAATTTATTGGCATGCAAATTATTATCGAAGGCTTAGCATTAGCAGCATTTCAATCATCTAGAGATTTAACACCTGATCCAGTTTTAAAAGATATGCTTGGATTAATAATAAGAGATGAAGCAAGACATGTAACTTTCGGAGTTAACTACTTAGAAGATTTCATATCTACTTTGACTGAAGATCAAGTCGAGGAGAGAGCTCAATTTGCTTATGAGGCTTGTTTATTAAGCCGTGAGAGATTGGTATCAAATGATGTTTTTGATCATTTTGGATGGGATAGAGAAGAATCAAGAATATTCCAACAATCTTCAGATATTACTAAAATGTTCCAAAAATTACTCTTCCAAAGAATTGTACCTAACTTATCTAGAATTGGTCTCTTAACGGACTCTGTAAGAGGAAAGTTTGATAAGCTTGGATTGCTTGAATACGAAGATGCGCAAAGTGATATCGATATAGATTGGGCTGATTTATCCAGACCATTATTTGAAGATTCTGCTTAATTTTATTTATCAATTAGTTTTTATCTGATATTCTGTTATCCCATCATTAACAAATAAATTGATGGCAAAAACTAAGTACATTTTTATTACTGGCGGTGTTGTTTCTTCACTTGGAAAAGGCATTGCAGCAGCTTCTCTAGGAGCTATTCTAGAATCAAGAGGCTTAAAAGTTTCATTAATAAAATTAGACCCATATATAAATGTTGATCCTGGAACAATGAGTCCTTTTCAGCATGGAGAAGTATTTGTTACCAATGATGGAACTGAGACAGATCTAGACCTTGGGCACTATGAAAGATTTGTAAGATTTCAAGCCTCTGCAAAAAACAATTTTACTGCGGGCAGAGTTTATGAAACCGTTATCAGGAATGAAAGAAAAGGAAATTATTTAGGGGGCACAGTTCAGGTTATTCCTCATATTACTGATGAAATTAAAAGAAGAATTAAGGCTGGAGCAAAAGGTAATGATATTGCCATAGTAGAAATAGGTGGAACTGTTGGTGACATTGAGAGCCAGCCCTTTGTCGAAGCGATTAGACAAATGTCTCTTGATTTACCTTCAAATTCAACTGCTTTTGTTCATCTAACTCTTGTTCCGTATATAAATGTATCAGGCGAGCTTAAAACAAAGCCAACTCAACACTCCGTTAAAGAGCTTAGGTCATTAGGTATAAGTCCAGACTGCTTAATATGTAGATCTGAGCAAGAACTTCCTAAAGATGAAAGAAAGAAAATAGCCTTATTTTGCTCTGTTAATCCAGCTAGCGTAATTTCTATGCATGATGTTTCAACTGTTTACTCAATTCCATTACTTTTACATAAACAAAAGGTAGATGAAATTATAATTAGTAAGTTAAAAATAAAATCTAAAAAACCAAATCTTAATGATTGGAAAAGAGTTGTTTCAGCTAAGGTTAATCCTGTTCATGAGATTAATGTTGCTTTTGTTGGAAAATATACTGAGTTAAAGGATTCGTATAAATCAATCAACGAAGCTTTAGAGCATGCAGGAATAAAAAATAAAGCTAAAGTAAATATCGTTTTTGTTGAAGCTGAAAATATCACAGCTAAAAATGCTAAAAAAGTTTTAGGTTTTAGTGATGCAATTCTTATTCCAGGAGGCTTTGGAGAAAGAGGTGTTGAAGGAATGATCCATGCCTGTAAATATGCAAGAACAAATAAAGTCCCATATTTAGGTATTTGTTTAGGTATGCAAATAGCAATTATTGAGTTTGCAAGAAATGTATTAAAACTCAAAGAAGCAAATAGTACTGAATTTAATTTAAAAACTCCGCATCCAGTAATAGCACTTATTACAGAATGGAATGATATAAGTGGGAAAAAGGAAAAACGTAACTTGAACTCTGATCTAGGCGGCACAATGAGATTGGGTGGTCAGATATGTAAATTAACAAAGTCATCCAGCGCATTTAAAATGTACAAACAAAATGAAATTACTGAAAGGCATAGACATAGATATGAAGTGAATCCAGCTTATAAAGATAAAATGATTGAAGCTGGTCTCAAGGTTGCCGGAACTTCTGTTGACGGAAAATTGGTAGAAATGATTGAAATACCAAGTCATAACTGGTTTCTAGCTTGCCAATTTCATCCTGAATTTACATCAAATCCAAGAGATGGGCACCCAATTTTTAACAGTTATATAAAAAATGCCCTTAAAATATCAAAATGAAAGATATTAAGTTAAGAAATTTTATAATTGCTAATAATAAACCTCTCACACTTATGGGTGGAGTTAATGTTCTTGAATCTGAAGAAATGGTTATGCAAGTTGCAGAAGAATTTAAAAACATTACAGATAAACATAATATTAATTGGATCTTTAAAGGATCCTTTGATAAGGCAAATAGGAGTTCTATAGATTCTTTTAGAGGACCTGGTATGGACGAAGGTCTTAAATTACTTGAAAAAGTTTCATCAACGTTTGACTGTCCAGTCATAACAGATATTCATGAGCCTGACCAAGCTCTACCGGTGAGTGAAATTTGTGAGATCATTCAAGTTCCTGCTTTCTTGGCAAGGCAGACTGATCTGGTAATAGCAGCAGCAAAAACTAAGTCTATTATTCAATTTAAAAAACCTCAGTTTTTAGCAGCACCTGAAATGAAAAATATAATTAAAAAATGCTCTGAGGCTGGCAATAATAATATTACCCTTTGTGAAAGGGGTAATAGTTTTGGTTATAACAATCTAATCGTTGATACTTTAAATTTCCAGATCCTTAAAGATTTTAGCTACCCTGTAATATTTGATGTAACTCACTCACTTCAATTGCCTGGTGGCTTAGGTAATGCTGCTGGCGGAAGAAGAGAATACCTCTTAAGTTTGGCTAAAGCTGGAATCTCACAAAGCATTGCTGGGTTGTTTCTAGAAGCTCATCCTGATCCAGATAATGCTAAATGTGATGGCCCATGCGCATTGAGACTAGATATGTTGGAGCCATTTTTAAATCAAGTTAAACATCTAGATGAATTCGTAAAAGATCAAGAAGATTTAGATATTTTCTAAAGCTAATGTCAAAAATTACATCAATAAAAGCTATACAAGTACTAGACTCACGAGGTCTTCCTACTATTGCGTGCAGAATAACATTAGATAATGCATTAACTGCTGGAGTAATGGTTCCAAGCGGCGCCTCAACCGGAGCCAAAGAGGCAATTGAGTTAAGAGATGGTTTAGATGCATATATGGGCAAAGGCGTTCTTAAAGCGGTAAGAAATATCAATGAAATTATAAGTCCAGTTCTTCTTGGCTTAAATCCATTAGAACAAAAAAAAATTGATTATCAATTAATTAAATTAGATGGAACAGAAGATAAGTCAAACTTAGGAGCCAACGCAATCTTAGCAGTTTCACTTGCTGTTTGCAGAGTTGCCGCAAAAGATATGGATAAAAGTCTACATAAATATTTTGCAGATATTTTTAAAGATATTACAGGGAATTCCGTAGAGCCTAGCTTACCTATACCAATGCTGAATATTCTTAATGGTGGAGAGCATGCTGATAATAATATTGATATTCAAGAATTTATGGTTATTCCTAAGGGAGCAAAAGATTTTAAACAAGCAATGAGATGGTCTTCAGAGGTTTATTGGAATCTTAAAACAATATTAAAAGAACAATGTTTATCTTCAGCTGTTGGAGATGAGGGAGGCTTTGCACCTAATCTCAAGTCTAATGAAGAAGCAATCAAATTAATTCTTGAAGCTGTTAAAAAATCTAATCTTGAACCTGGTAAGGATATTTTTCTAGCTTTAGATTGTGCAGCTAGTGAGTTTTACAAAGACGGTATCTATACGTTAGCTGGAGAGAAAAAAAGTTTGGACTCCGAATCATTTGCTAATTACCTTGAATATTTAGTCGACAATTATCCTATCATTTCTATAGAAGATGGAATGGATGAAGATGATTTTGAAGGCTGGAAAGTTCTCACTGAAAAGATAGGATCAAAATGTCAGCTAGTAGGAGATGATTTGTTTGTTACCAATAAGAAAATATTTAAAGAAGGTATTGATCAAGGTTTAGGAAATTCAATTTTAATTAAATTTAATCAAATTGGATCAATAACAGAAACTATTGAAACTATTGATCTTGCTAACAGAAATAATTATCAAACTATAATCTCGCATCGATCAGGTGAAACCGAGGATACAACAATTTCAGATTTGGCAGTCGGTTTAGGCGCTGGGCAAATAAAGACAGGAGCTCCATGTCGTTCCGATAGAGTAGCAAAATATAATCGTCTGCTATGGATAGAAGATGAATGTCCTGACTTGAAGATTGGTTAATGAAAAGGCTTTCCCTTTTTATTTTATTATCAATAATAATTTTAATCCTTTTATATAATTTATTAATTAGTTCAAATGGATATAAAGAAAGAGAGAATTTAATGAATGAAAACCATGAGCTGTCTGAGAGGAATAGTAATTTACTAGATAGTAATGAAGAATTAAGATTTGAAATTATAAATGCCCAAGATAGCGAAGAGCATATTGAAAATTATGCTAGAGAGAATTTAAATCTGACTAAGCCAGGTGAAAAATTTATACAATTTGATGTAAAAGATTTAGAAATAGAAAATGAAAAATAAAATTTTAGCTATTATTCCGGCTGCAGGTATAGGTGAGAGATTTTTATCAAAAGATCCGAAGCAGTATCACAAAATTGGTCATTCTACGCTGATTGAAAAAACAATATCAATTTTTACCTCCTCTGAATTAATATCTAATATTATTGTTCCGATTCATAAAGATGATAAAAATATTCAGAATCAAGATTTTTATAAAAATCCAAAGATAAAGTTTGTTAATGGGGGTGATAGTAGAGCTAGATCTGTTTTAAGTGCTCTTGAAAGTGAAGATTTAACAAATTATGACTATGTATTAACTCATGATGTGGCAAGACCTAATATTTCAATAGATCATATTAGAGATATTGTTAACGAAATTCAAAACAAAGGTTCGGATTGTATATTTTTTTATACCCCTATAAGTGAATCAATAAAGAAGATTTCTAACGAAGAGGATGTGACGTTAAATAAAGAAGATTATTATTTAGTCCAAACTCCTCAAATATGTAAAACCAAAAAACTTTATACAGCCTTGAAGTCTTGTGTGAATGAAGGAATTGATATTCCAGATGAATCTTTTGTAATGGAAAAAATGAACCACTCATTAACAAAAATTAAGGGTAGTTCTTCCAATATTAAGGTTACATATCCAGAAGATATCGACTTAATGAAAAAATTTAATACAAGAGTAGGAACTGGATTTGATTTACACACCTATTTACCTGGAAATGGATTTTTATTAGGTGGATATTTTATTAAATGTGATCAATCAATTAATGCTCATTCAGATGGTGATGTTCTATTACATTCAATTGCTGATGCTATTCTGGGTGCAAGTGCATTAGGAGATATAGGAATTTTTTTCCCTGATACCGATGCTGCCAATAAAAATTTAGATAGTAAAAAAATTATAAATTTTTGTTTGGAGGAAATCTCTAAATTAGACTTAGAGATATTTAATATTGATATAACAATAATTTGTGAAACTCCTAAAATATCCCCATTCAGAGATTTCATTCTTTCATCTCTGTCTGAGATTTTAAAAATTGATCAATCTAATATTGGACTAAAAGCCACAACCTCTGAAAAGATTGGTATTATTGGCAAAAATAAAGCAATTGCTGTTCAAACCTCTCTAAATCTTATTACAAAAAAATGAAAATATTACTTACAAATGATGATGGATATGATGCGCCAAATATAAAAAATTTATTTAAAGCTCTATCAAAAGATCATGAGGTATGGGTAGTTGCTCCAGCTAACAATTGTAGTGGCATGAGTGCTGCAATCTCTTTTTTAAAAGAAACTGAAATAAAAAAGATTGACGATTACACCTATGCAGTAGATGGAACTCCAGCAGACTGTACATATTTTGGTTTATTGAGTGTCCTGGGCTTTGAACCTGATATGGTAGTTGCTGGAATTAATCATGGCGCTAATCTTGGAAATGACGTTCTATACTCTGGAACTGTTGGTGCTGCAGTTGGAGGAAGAAGTCTTAAATTCCCGCCAGTTGCAATATCAGTTGCATCTTATGATGCAATTGACCCAGATTATATTGCAAATAAATCTGCAGAAATTATAAATACAATTTTTAAAAATCCTATAGATATAGAAAATAAAGTTATTAATATTAATTTTCCAGATCTAATTAAATCAGAAGTTAAAGGTATAAAATTTACAAGACTTTCTCGAAGAGGAACGCCTGCACAACCAGTCGAGATTTCTTCTTCAATAGATTCAAAGACGTATAGGTATAATTTACAGGGAGAAGCAATCAAAGAATCTTATCTTTCTGATGTTGAGGCTGTTCAAGCAGGATATATTTCACTATCAATTTTAGACTATAACTTAACCAAGGAAGATGAAAATAATGATCTTATTAAAGCACTTTGCCAATGAGTAATTCTGGATTTACTTTTAGGCGAGTTCGTGAAGAGATGATTGAAAATTTGCTTGAAATGGGTATAAAGGATTTCAGAGTTCTTGACGCTATGGCTCAGATTCCCAGGCATATTTTTATAGATGAAGCTCTGAGATCAAGAGCTTATGAAAATAGATCAATAACTATTGGCTATCAACAAACAATATCTCAGCCATATATTGTCGCCAAAATGACTGAGTTATTAATAGCTCATACTAGTGGCAGAGGCTATATATTTAAAGATATCCTTGAATTAGGTTCTGGATGTGGATACCAATCAGCAGTTTTGTCGCATTTTTCAGAAGAGGTCAGTTCCATAGAAAGGATTAAGCCTTTGGTTACAAAATCTAGAGAAAATCTAAGCGAGCTTAAAATATTTAATGTTGTAGTTAAACATGGAGATGGATATCAAGACTGGGATACTAAAAAAAAATACGAAGGTATAATTTGTGCTGCTGCCCCAAGAGCATTTCCTGAAGAATTACTTAAGTGTTCTGTAGAAGACTCTAGAATAGTTATGCCAATTGGAGATTCGAAAGAGCAAAAGCTATTAGTTGTAACTAAAACAAAGAATGGATTTGATGAAGAATTTCATGATGAGGTTGCATTTGTACCTATGCTTCCAGGAAAATCTAATAATGGAAATAATTAAAAGATGAATGAAAGAATGAAGTTTGTCCTGGCAGGCTTTTGTGTTGGTTTTGCAGAGCTTCTTCCTGGAATATCTGGTTCAACAGTTGCAATTTTTTTTGGTATTTATGAAAAAATTATTAAAGCTTTGAGTGCAATAAGACTAAAGAATATAAGTTTTAATGTAAGAAAGTTAAATCAAATATTCAATCTTGATTTAATGATCCCATTTATTATTTCTATGATAATTAGCGTATTAGTTTTTTCTAAATTTATATTATTTTTACATAATGAATTTACTTCAATATTTAATATTATTCTAGGAATATTAATGATTGTTGGAGGTAACTTAATAGCTCGTAAAGAACTTCTATCATTTGGAATTTACCGGAATTTGTTTTTTTTAATAGGTTTAATTGTCAGCTTTGCTCTATCAAATTTAGCAATTGATTCTATTGATATTAGCCTTATAAATTTAATATTTGCAGGCTTTATAGCTTTCTCCTTTTTTCTTATTCCAGGCATATCAGGCAGTGCAATTCTTCTTATATTTGGATTTTATTCAATAATAATAGAGTCCATAGCTATCTTAAACTTTACTGTCCTATTGCCTTTTGGAATTGGTGCATCCATTTCACTTTTAACAATGCCTAAAATAATTTCTTATCTATTTGAAAAAAATAGAGAAACTATAATTTCCTTTTTTGGTGGCTTAATTATAGGAACAGGGTTAATTCTTATCTTCTATTAATGAATAAAATCAGTTCATTATTTTTAATTAGCATAATAATTTCATCATGTTCAACTTTAGAACAATCTATAGATCAGCTATATAAAGAAGTTAGATCATCTTCTGAATATACTGTAAAAGAAAATGAAACTTTGTGGTCTATAGCTTTAAGAAATAATACAAGCCCAAGAAAAATAGCTTTAAGAAATAATCTTAAAAAGCCCTATGTTATATACCCAGGTCAAAAACTTAACCTCTCAAATCTTGAATCAATTGAATCTAAAATAACTACTGCAATAAAATGGAAATTGCCAACAAGTCCAAGCATAAAACAAAATAGAGAAGGAAATTTTTGGTACATATTCAATGGAGAAATTGGGGATCCTATTTTTGCCACACGAAATGCAAAAGTTGTTTTATCCGGCCCAGTTCTTCCAGGATATGGTAATTTTATTATGCTTGATCATGGTGATAGTTATTTAAGCCTTTATGCGCACTGTAAGGATATTTTTGTTACAAAGGGCGAAGAAGTTCTGTCTGGTCAACAGATAGCTACTATTGGTTCATCTGAGATAAATAAACCAACATTAAAGTTTCAAGTTAGAAAATCCGGTTCCCCGGTAGATATTTCAGAAATAAAATTTAATTAAGGTTTAAAAATATTTTTTTATCTTTAATGTTTTTATACTTCTCTGATTCTGGCAGTGGTTCGCGTGCTTCAGTAATATTCTCATAAACTTCTGCTAGTTTTGCATTAATTTCTATGAATTCAATTTGATCATCAGGCAGTTCATCATCTGAAAAAATTGCATCAATTGGACATTCTGGAACACAAAGACCACAATCAATGCACTCATCAGGGTGTATTACAAGAAATTCCGGACCCTCATAAAAACAATCTACCGGACACACCTCTACGCAATCAGTAAGTTTGCATTTTATGCAGGTCTCTGTAACAACGAATGCCATAAATAAATTTCAAAGAAAAAATGATTTTAACGTACAAAAAAACAAAATTATAGAATAGTATTTGATTTATGAAGTTTTTCTATTATACTGTATAAACATACAGTAAGGAGTTATTATGGCTACAGACAAAACTAAAGATCTTAAAGAAACCCTAAGTCAGATTGAAAAACAGTTCGGCAAAGGAACGGTAATGAGAATGGGCGACAAAGAAATACTTGATATACCTTGTATTTCAACTGGTTCAGTTGGTTTAGATATTGCACTAGGTATTGGCGGAATTCCTCAAGGAAGAGTAACTGAAATTTATGGTCCTGAATCATCAGGTAAGACTACGTTAACACTACAAATTATTGCTGAATGTCAAAAAAATGGAGGAACAGCTGCTTTTATTGATGCTGAGCATGCGCTAGATCCTCAATATGCAGCAAAGCTTGGAGTAAATGTAGACGATCTTCTTTTATCTCAACCTGATACCGGAGAACAAGCACTAGAAGTGGCTGATATGCTAGTAAAATCTAATAGTGTAGATTTAGTAGTTGTGGACTCTGTTGCTGCACTTGTTCCTAGAGCTGAAATTGAAGGTGAGATGGGAGATCATCATGTTGGTCTGCAAGCAAGATTAATGTCTCAGGCTTTAAGAAAGATCACTGGAAATATTCAGCGTTCTGGTGCGACTGTAATTTTTATAAATCAAATTAGAATGAAAATAGGAGTTATGTTCGGCAGTCCTGAGACTACTACCGGAGGGAATGCCCTTAAATTTTATTCATCAGTTAGATTGGATATACGTAGGATTGGTGCTGTTAAAGAAGGTGATGAAGTAATAGGAAATGAAACAAGAGTTAAAGTCGTCAAAAATAAGGTATCACCTCCATTTAGACAGGCTGAATTTCAAATTATGTATGGTCAAGGTATTAATTCAGAAGGTGAAATTTTAGATTTTGGTCAAAAATTAGGCGTAATAGAAAAGGCTGGATCTTGGTATAGCCATAAAGAGGAAAAGATAGGACAAGGAAAAGTTAACGCAAGTACTTTTCTAAAAGAAAATACTCAAATAAGAGATGCTTTGTTAAAAGATATTAGATCTGAATATATTGTCTCAAACGCAAAACCTTCCAAAGAATAGAAATTTAACATTGGCATTTATTCCTACTTTAGATTAGCATTATTACTAATTTAAAGTAGGAGATCTTGTCACATGACATCAAATAATGCATATATCGTAAGCGCAGTTAGGACAGCTGGTGGAAAAAAGAATGGAAAACTAAGTGGTTGGCATCCAGCAGATTTAGGAGCTAAAGTTTTAGATGAACTAGTTCATCAAACAGGCATAGACCCAAAAGATATTGATGATGTTATTTTTGGTTGTGTTGACCAAGTAGGAGCCCAATCCGGTAATCTTGCAAGAAATTCAGTTCTAGCATCCAGCCTTCCAGAATCAGTTCCGGGAACAACTGTAGATAGACAATGCGGCTCATCTCAACAAGCAATACATTTTGCTGCTCAGGCAGTTATGTCTGGAACACAAGACGTTGTAATCGCAGGAGGAGTAGAGGCAATGTCTATGGTGCCAATTGGTGCTAGCGTAAAAGATGGCTTTGATGCAGGTCATGGATTCCCTTTTAATGCTGATGGAATAGCTGCAAGGTATCCAGGGGTATTTTTTTCTCAATTTACAGGTGCAGAACTTGTCGCAGATAAATGGAACCTATCTAGAGAAGATCTAGATATTTTTGCTCTTCAAAGTCATCAGAAAGCCAAACATGCCACAGAAATGAAATATTTTGATTCAGAAATATTGCCTTTAGCTGGCAAGAATGAACATAACGACACTGATATGGTTTTTGCTGATGAGGGTATTAGATTTGATGCATCGATAGAAGCTCTTGCAGGCCTTAAGACGGTTGTCGAGGGTGGTGTAATTACTCCTGGAAATGCAAGCCAGATTACAGATGGTGCAGCCGCTATTATGATATGTAATGATGACGGTCTTAAAAAGATTAAGTGTGATCCTAGAGCTAAGATTACAGCATTGTCTGTTGTAGGCGATGATCCTGTTTTCATGCTAACAGGGCCAATACCTGCATCACATAAAGTGTTAGCTAGAGCAAATTTAAACATAGATGATATGGATTTATATGAAGTGAATGAAGCATTTGCTCCAGTACCCCTTGCTTGGGCTAAAGAGCTTAATGCAGATATGTCTAAGCTCAATGTTAATGGTGGTGCTATGGCGCTGGGACATCCATTAGGAGCAACAGGAGCTAAATTAATGACTACTATGTTGCATGAGTTAGAGAGAAGGGAAGGTAAATATGCTCTGCAAGCAATATGCGAAGGTGGCGGGACAGCAAATGCCACTATAATCGAAAGAATTTAAATAATTATTAAATACAAAGATATAACTAGATTTTCTTAAAACATTTATTGGCATAACTTGTGCCAATACTAGTAATGTATATAATGAATTATGAGATTTTTAGGGGGTTTGTTTCTATCTATATTTTTTATAGCAACCTTTATTTTTTTTCATTTCTTAATAACATCTACTGGAACTAATCAACAAGTTCAATTTAATATTGATGAATCCTATTACTTAGAAAACACCGTTTCTAAAAACAAAATAAAATCAGTTCCTAATCCCAATAAAAATGCATATTTTGGAGACTTGCACATTCATACATCTAATTCTTTTGATGCATATACATTTGGGACTTTGAGTACACCAGAATTAGCCTATAAATATGCTCAAGGTGAATCAATATCTCATCCAACAGGATATGATATTCAGCTTAGAAGACCCCTTGATTTTTATGCTGTTACTGATCATGGTTTTTTCTTAGGACTATTACCAAGCGCAGCAGATACAAGCTCGCTATTTTCTAAATATGAATATACTAAATCTCTTCATAATTTGAACGATTCAGTCTCTAATAATCTTTTTGACCTTTTTAAGAGAAGTACCCTTTTTAGAAAATTTGCTAGAGACACAATTGATGGGCTTAGTGATGGAACTATTGACAGAAATCTTATAGATGATATCCAAGAGAGCGTTTGGAAGGAAACAATCAAAGCAGCAGATGATGCCTATAAGCCTGGAGTTTTTACAACCTTTGCTGGCTATGAATACACTTCTGCTGAGGATTTGTATGATAACTATCTTCATCGTAATGTTATATTTGAAAATACAGGAAATTTGCCAAATAAAATTTTTTCAAGACTAGACAGCATGAATCCAGAGCCACTATGGGAATGGATGAATAATCTCAGAGATAATGGGGTTGACAGTTTAGCCATTCCACATAATTCAAATATCTCAGGCGGGACAGCCTTTTCAATGAATTATTTCAATGGAGATCCTATTGATGATGCATACGCAACAATGAGATCATTAAATGAACCTCTTGTAGAAATTACTCAGGTTAAAGGAACTTCAGAAACACACCCATTACTTTCAAAAAATGATGAGTGGGCTTCATTTGAAACTGAATCGCCATCTGAAGAATCAAATGATATGAAAAATATAAAAGGTGCTTATGTTAGAAATGCTTATTTGAGAGGAATGGCTATTGAAGAAAAAGGAATTGCAAACCCATATAAATTTGGCTTGATTGGTTCTAGCGATAGTCATGTCGGAGGTGCTTCATATAATGAAGAAACCTTTATTTCTAAAGTAGGTGTCTTGGATGGCACCCCAAGATTAAGGGGCTCAGTGCCATTTAACAAATTTTATGGTTTTACAATGAGCAAACTTCGTCCTAATTCAATGTCTAATATTGATGATAAATATTACTTAAAGGTAGGTGATAGACTTATATATTTTGGGGCATCTGGTCTAGCTGGAGTATGGGCAGAAGAAAATACAAGAGAATCTATTTTTAGAGCTTTAAGAAACAAAGAAACATTTGCAACATCTGGCCCTAGAATTAAAGTGAGGTTCTTTGGAGGCTATGATTTAGAAAATCATGATCTTAATGATGATAATCTTATAAAAAAAGCATATGCCATGAGTACACCAATGGGTGGAAATATTTATTCTAACGGATCAAGCAGCCCTACGTTCTTAATATGGGCAATCTCAGATCCTTTAGGAGGCTTATTACAAAGATCTCAAATAGTTAAAGGATGGATAGAAAATGGAGAGCATAATGAAAAAGTCTATGATGCAGTTTGCTCAGATGGCTTAATAATAGATTCAGTAACTCATCGTTGTCCAAGCAATGGGGCAAAAGTAAATCTTAGTGATTGTTCGACTAGTAATGTTGGTAATTCAGAATTAAAAACTTTATGGAAAGACCCAGATTTTAAAAAGAATCAAAATGCCTTTTATTATGTTCGCGTTATAGAGAATCCCGCATGCAGATGGTCTACTTGGGATTCAATTCGTGCTGGAGAAAAACCAAGATCTGATATAGATGCAACCATTCAAGAAAGAGCATGGTCTTCTCCTATTTGGTTCAAAACGTCACCTGAATCATAAGTTCTATATGTAAAGTAAACTTTACATATAGAACTCAAAGTTATATAATAAATATCAAACACATATCCCTTTATTTATGCTTTTTAATATATTTCTTACTGCAACATCCCTATTAATAATACTCGCACTTTATCTTGGTATAAAGGTTGTTCCTCAGTCAAAAGTGTATGTTATTGAAAGATTTGGTAAATACACTAAAACTCTTGAGTCTGGTCTCTCCATAATAGTTCCATTTGTTGATAGAGTGGCGCATAAAGTTGATATCTTAGAAAGGCAACTTCCTAAATTTCAAATATCTGTAATAACTAAAGATAATGTTGAAGTTGGATTAGTATCAACAGTATTTTTTAGAGTACTTGAAGCATCTAAGTCAGTTTATAGAATTAAAAATATTGATTTAGCTGTTGAAAATACAGCTATATCAGTTATCAGATCAGCTGCTGGTAAATTAGAACTGGATGATTTACAAAGTTCAAGAGAATCAATGAATAATGAAATTAGAGATAGATTAAGTAAAGCTGCTGAAATTTGGGGTGTAGAGGTTACAAGAACAGAGATATTAGATGTTTTAGTCGATGAGCAAACGAAAGACTCTCAGAGACAACAATTAAATGCAGAAAGAGAAAGAAGAGCAACTATTGCAACTGCTGAAGGTTTAAAAAGGAGTACAGAGCTTAATGCTGATGCCCAATTATATGAAGCTGAAAAAATTGCAGAGGCTGTCAAAATTACTGCCGATGCAGATGCTTATGCTATAAAAATTAAAGCAGAGGCAGACGCAGAGCAAACTAGGGTTGTAGGAAAGGCGATTAAAGAAGATGGTCAGCCAGCTGTTAACTTTGAGATTATGAAAAGGCAAGTAGACGGCCTTACCACATTAGCCTCTTCAGGAGAATCTAAAACTCTAGTAATACCATCAGATGTGACTAAAGCTTTAGGTAGCTTAGAATTGCTACTTGGAAGTTTCACAGATAATCCAAAGAATTAATGGACATATCCTTCCTAGAGAACCCTGATATTTGGCTAATTGTTGGAGCTGGATTAATAATACTAGAAATTTTTATAGGTTCATTAGTTTTATTTCTTCCATTAGGCTTAGCAAGTTTATGTGTTGGGCTGATTTATAAGTTTCAAATTAATTTTGGATATATCTTGATAACAAATTGGGCATATGCACTTGTTACATGGGCATTAATTTCTATAGTTTTCTCTTTTTTAATTCAGAGATTTTTTAAGAAGAAAGAAAGTAAGGATGTAAACTCTTATTAAATAAATACCAAAAATTATTTATCTTTAAAAAACTCTAGTATGGTTTCAATATCAGCAATTGAATTTATAGAGCTCTCCCCACTTCTAGACTTTAATTCAACTTCTTTATTTTCAATAAACTGCTTACCAATAATAATATTTAATGGAATGCCAATTAGTTCAGAATCTTTTATCTTAGTTCCGTAACCATCTTTTCTGTCATCCAATAAAACTTCGTAACCCATTTCTTTTAGTTGAAGATATAGCTGATTTGAAGCAGAGGCAATTTCTTTATTTTTATCATATCCAATTGCAATGATATTTATGTCATATGGAGCAATGCTATGTGGCCAAATAATTCCTTTTTCATCATTATTTTGCTCAATTGCTGCTGCAACTAATCTTGATACACCAATTCCATAACAACCCATAAATAATGTAGATGCTTTACCTTCATTGTTTAGAACATTTGCTTTCATTGCGTCCGCATATATCTCACCTAATTTAAATATGTGACCCACTTCAATGCCTTTTTTAATTTGAATTGTACCTTTGCCATCTGGTGAAGGTTTGCCCTCTAGTGATTTAATATCTTCACCATCTTTTAATAATAGTTCTGTATTTATTGCAAATTCAGAAGTATCACTTACTGCAATTGTGTCCTCTCCATTATCGGCTAATATATGAAACTCTTCAGAGCTATCTCCTCCTATTGCACCAGAGTCTGCCGCTGAAATTTTATATTCGAGATCCATTCTTTCAAGCACTTTTTTATAAGTATCTCTCATGGTTAAATATGTTTCTTGAAGAGATTCTTCATCCATATTAAAACTATATGAATCTTTCATTAAAAATTCTCTTCCTCGCATGATTCCGTATCTAGGTCTTACCTCATCTCTAAATTTTGTTTGTATTTGATAAATATTTAATGGAAGTTCTTTATAGCTTTTTACTGTAGAGCGAATTACATCAGTTATAACCTCTTCATGCGTTGGACCGAGACAAAAATCTCTATCATGCCGATCTTTAATTCGTAATAATTCAGGCCCCATCTTATCCCATCTCTTTGTTTCTTCCCAAAGCTCTCTAGGCTGAACCATTGGCATAAAGACTTCTTGAGCACCAGATGCATCCATTTCTTCTCTAACAATATTTTCTATCTTTCTCAGAACCTTCAATCCCATAGGAAGCCAAGTATATATTCCAGATGCAACCTTTCTAATCATGCCAGCTCTTAACATAAGTTTATGGCTAATCACTTCTGCTTCCTGAGGAGCATCTTTTAGAGTTGGTAATAATATTTTTGAAAGTAGCATTTTATTAATTTTGTATTATAAAAATTCTTATAGTTTATAATTTTATATTTTTTTAGAGACTTATGCCGATTTATGACTATAAATGTTCAAAATGTGACCATCAATTTGAAGTAATTCAGAAGTTTTCTGATAA
>CABWZP010000014.1 GCA_902509965.1 uncultured SAR86 cluster bacterium | reverse complement strand
ATCGCCAGGGAGAAAACCAAGCTTCTCACCCGCTTCAACTGCTGGTCTGATTAGAATGATCTTCTGAACCCTATCATTTAGCAACGCATGAACCCCTGCTGCTACAGCTAAATATGTTTTACCTGTTCCAGCTGGACCAATACCAAAATTCAATTCATTAGATTCTATATTTTTTAAATACTGCTCTTGATTTGCTCCTCTTGCAGTAATAACTTTCTTTGGAGTGTGGATTTGATAAGAGCTTTTTACTTCTTTAAGTTTAGTTGTTTTTTTTGTTGGTTGATTCATATGCTCCTGAATACATAAGTGAATAGTTTCATTGCTAATCTCATTGTTTTTTTGAGTTTGTTTGTAAAGATCGAGAAGGGCGCTTGATGCTCTTTGAGCATTGTCATCTGCTCCTTTGATATTAAGCTTGTTACCATTATGAAAAATTTTAACCTTAAAGTTTTTTTCTATTAGCTTTATATTTCCATTTAGTTCACCGGCGAAAATAGCTAATCGCTTTGCATCTGCAGGTTCTAAAAGAATATTTTTTAAGGAGTTCTGAACTTCTTGCATATACTAACTAGACTAGTTCCTTAGTGTTATGTAGAGTTCCTAATAATGAATATGCCAATGCTTCCTCAACTTTTATATCTACTAATTTACCTATAAAACCTATATTTTGAAAGGGGAAATTTATTACTCTGTTGCACTCTGTTCTGGCCTGGAGTTGATCTAGGCGCTTTTTAGATATTCCTGTTACTAAACACCTTTGGATACTACCAACCATCTTTTGACCAAAACCTCTTTGAATTTCATTGAGTCTTGCTTGAAGAATATTTAATCTTTCTTTTTTCTCATGTTTAGAAACATCATCTTGAAGGATTGATGCAGGAGTTCCAGGTCTTGAAGAATAGATAAAGCTAAATGATGAATCGAATTGAATATCTTCAATTAACTGCATAGTTTCAAGAAATTCCGAATGTGTTTCTCCTGGAAATCCAACTATAAAATCAGATGTGACTTTTATGGTAGGTCTTATCTTTTTAACTCTCTCAATAATATCTCTGTATAAATCTGCAGTGTAATTTCGTTTCATTGCTTTTAGGACCCTGTCAGAGCCTGATTGAACTGGAAGATGAAGTTGGTTGGCTAATTGCGGTACAGATCCAAATATTTCAATCAGATCATCCGTCATATCTAATGGATGTGATGTTGTAAATCTTATTCTTTCGACCCCGTTAATGTTACTTGCAATATCAATAAGGTCTGAAAGTCTAAGAGTTCTCCCTTCATGAACCTGCTTATATGAATTTACATTCTGGCCAACAAAGACTATTTCAGAAGTTCCCTGCTCCACCAAGCGAGCTATCTCATCAAAGATTTGTTGTGCTTTCCTGCTTACTTCGTCACCTCTTGTATAAGGAACTACACAAAAAGAGCAGTATTTTGAGCAGCCCTCCATAATAGCTACAAAACTTGAAGGGCTGGTTGCTGTTGGTTCTGGTAAAGAATCAAATTTCTCTTCAATTGGAAAAGTAATATCTATTGCTTTTAACTTGTTGTCTTCGTCCAGCAAGTCTGAAACCTTATGTAAGGTTTGAGGCCCATATATTAGGTCAACATAAGGGGCACGTTTTGTAATATTGGAGCCCTCTTGTGTAGCAACGCAACCGCCCACTCCAATTTTAATATTAGGATTTTTAATTTTCAGCTTATTAAGTCTTCCTAATTCAGAATAGACTTTATCTTCAGCCTTTTCCCTAATTGAACAGGTGTTAAGAAGGATAATATCTGCTTCATCAACATTTGTAGTAACCTCCATATCTTTTTTATTTTGAAGAATCTCCACAGTCTTCTGTGAATCGTATTCATTCATTTGACAGCCAAAGGTTTTAATATAAAGTTTAGTACCCATATTAGGAATTATGAATAAAAAGACAGCTTACAAAATAATCTTCATGCAGCTCAACGAGATATACGAGGTTTTTGCAAAACAAATTTATCAAAGTGATATGTACGGCTTCATAGAGGTAGAAGATTATATATTTAATAAAGACAAACAACTAGTTGTAGACCCTGCTGCTGAAAAGCTGAAAAATGAATTTAATAAAGTGGAAAGAAGCTATATTCCCATTAATGCAATTATTAGAATTGATGAAGTAGTAGAATCTGGAGAAGCTACGATAAAAGAAAATAAGGACTCTGTAACTCCTTTCCCTCTTAATATCCAACCTGCTAATAAAAGTGAATAGTTCTAAAATAATTCTTCTTCATTAAAAATTAAATTTTTATAGAATCTTAACTCTTCCACTGAATCTTTAATATCGCCCATAGCCCTATGGGCTCCATTCTTCTCGTAAACCTGCGCTTCATTCATCCATCGTGTAGCAAGCTCTTTTACTGTTGAAACATCAATATGTCTGTAGTTAAAGTAAGCTTCTAATGTAGGCATATATTTAATCAAAAATCTTCTGTCATGTGAGACTGTATTGCCACACATTGGTGATTTTTTATCACTTACATATTTTGAAATAAACTCAAGAGTTTCCATCTCTGCAACTTGCTGAGAAATGCTGCTTTTCTGAACTGCTTCTATCAGGCCTGATCCGCCGTGCTGCTTTTGGTTCCATTCATCCATACCATCAAGAAACTCTTGAGGCTGTTTGATAATAATATTAGGCCCTTCGGCAATATAATTAAGCTGTGAGTCTGTAATAAGGGTGGCAATTTCAATGATTCTCTCTTTTTCAGGATCTAATCCTGTCATCTCTAGGTCAATCCAAACTAGATTTTCTTTTGATTGTTGGGTCTTCATTTCTTTTTATATTCCTTCCTTTGGTGTATTTTGTGCTTTATATGGAAAAAGTTCAAACAGGAAGGGTAATTGAATTCTATTCAAACAGCTGTTTGGTAGATGCTAATGGTTTTAAAGCCCAATGTTCGATTCTAGGCAAGCAAGATATAGTTGTTGGTGATTCTGTAAATTTTGAATATCAAAATAAAAATGATCCTAAATCAGCTTTAATAACATCGAGAATAGAAAGAGCATCTGAGCTTAAAAAGAAGAGCATAAGAGGTTCTAAGGTTATTGCTGCAAATATTACTCATGTCGGAATACTCTTGGTTCAAAATCCAACAACATCGACAGAATTTATAGATAAATGGATTGCATCAGCAAAAGCTTCTAATATTGAACCGTTTATCATAAATAATAAAATAGATATTGATATGCCGTCTGCATATCTAGAAAAAGTAGATATTTATAAAAATATTGATATAGAGATATTTAATATTTCTGCAAAAAAGAATACTGGATTAAGAAATTTAACAAATTATTTGCAAGATAAATGTACTATTTTTGTGGGAAATTCAGGCGCTGGTAAATCAACTCTTACCTCTAAACTTACTGGAGTTGATATAAAAACAAAAGCTTTATCAAATAACCAGGGTCGACATACCACCTCAATATCAAGCTTATATATGCTTCCAAAAAATCTTGAGATTATAGATTCACCCGGGGTTAGAGATGTTCCAATAGAAGGATTAACTAAAGAAGAGATTATTTATGGATTCTTTGAGATATATGAAGCAAGCAAATTGTGTAAGTTTTCAAATTGTAATCATAAGGGTAATGAAGGATGCAATGTAATCTCAATGATTAATGATGGAGAAATAAGTAAAAGTAGATACAATAATTTTATTAAATTCCTCGAACAGATTTCAGATGAATAAAAAGACACATTTTGGCTATAAAGAAGTTGATATTGAAGATAAAGCTAGGCATGTAGGTGGTGTTTTTTCATCTGTTGCCACTAGTTATGATGTTATGAACGATGCAATGTCTATCGGTTTGCATAGACTTTGGAAACGCATACTTGTCGAAATTGCAGGGGTTAAAGATAAAGATATAGTTCTTGATATCGCAGCTGGGACAGGTGATATTGCAAAATTAATATCTAATCAGTTCCCATCATCGGAAATATTCATTTCAGATATTAACAATGAGATGCTCGCATTAGGCAGGGAAAGATCTATTAATGAAGGTTTTTCAAATAATACTCATTTTTGTCAATTAAGTGGCGAAGCAATACCTTTTAAAGACAATACCTTTGATGTAATAACGATCGGTTTTGGGCTAAGAAACTTTACAGATAAGCCTTCTGGATTAAAAGAAATGAGACGATGCCTTAAAAAGAATGGTCGTCTGCTTGTACTTGAATTTTCGAAGCCTACAAGTCCACTTTTTAGCAAAGTTTATGATTGGTACTCATTTAATATCCTCCCAAAATTAGGTGCTTTATTGGCAAATGATAGCGATAGCTATCAGTATTTAGCTGAATCTATAAGAATGCATCCAGACCAAGAGGCTCTTAAAGAACTAGTCTTAGATAGTGGTTTTGATGACTGTAAATTTTATAACTTATTAAACGGCATTGTTGCTATCCATGTTGGATATAAAGAATAAAGCTAGTTTAGCTATAAATAAATTTATAGACGATGCAATTAACGCCTCTCCTGATCTAAAAGATAAATTAGATAATATTTCACCTATTTCATTTGATCTTAGTGTTGCTGATATAGGACCTTTTTATATAAAAATAAATAAAGAAGAAGTAGCCGCTTCGTTAGATTATATTTCAGATAATGACTTTTCTGTATCTATAGGATTGGTGGAAGCAGCAAAATATATTACTCACGGAACTATTGAGAAAAGTCATATTGTTGGTGATGCTGAAAAGGCATTTGTACTTATTAATATTCTAAAAAATACTAATATTGATCTATCGGTCCTTATAGAAAGAAACTTTGGCCATATTCCTGGAGTTTTGTCTTACCTGGCAGGCATTAAAATAAATCAGAATACCGATGTTACAATCATCCAAGACGAACTTGTACAAAAACTTAGATCTATAAGCATTCGCTTAGATAGGTTAGAGGCGCTAGGTAAAGAGAAGTAAATGAATTTTATAACATTTTTAATAGGCGGTATTAAGCTTTTTTCTGGCTCCATAAGATATGGGGTTATTAGCATATCGTTTGAAAATAGCTCTAATTATTTTATAAATTCACTGCGCCTGCTTAACCCTTTTTATGCTTCTTTTAAAAATCAAAGAGAAGGTCAGAGACTTGCTTTGTTAATAGAATCTCAGGGTCCAGTTTTTATAAAATTTGGTCAGCTCCTTTCTACCCGAACAGATATCTTAGATATAGAAGTTGCTAAAGATCTTCAAATTCTTACTGATCAATGCAAAAACTTTGATGTAAAAATAGCTAAAAAAATTATAGAAAAAGAATTAGGCGGCAAGATAGATGAATTCTATGATGACTTTGATAACAAACCAATTGCAGCTGCATCTTTAGCACAAGTCCATACTGCTAAAATTAAAAATACTGATAAAGAAGTGGTCATAAAGATTTTAAGGCCTGATATTAGAAAAAAGGTGGCAAGAAATGTTAGATTGCTTAAGGGTGCTGCCTCTTTATTTAATATCTTATATAAAGACAGTGATAGATTAAAACCAAAAGAAGTTATTAGAGACTATGAAGAAACTATATACAAAGAATTAGATCTTAAGTTAGAAGCAGCAAATACAAATTTAACGCGTAAAAATTTTTTAAATTCAAAGAGATTGTATATACCTGAGGTTTATTGGGAATTAACTACATCAGATGTATTCACTCTAGAGAGAATTGATGGCATCCCATGCACTTCGATTGATGAAATAGAGTCTCACAAGATAGATAAGCAGCTACTAGCAGAAAATGGAGTAACTATATTTTTAGATCAGGTCTTCCGAGATAATTTTTTTCATGCAGACATGCATCCCGGAAATATTTTTGTCTCAAAAGAACATCCTGAGTCACCAGGTTACATAGCAATAGACTGTGCAATAACAGGATCTTTATCAAATGAAGAGAGATACGCACTTGCAAGAATGTTACAGGCAGTTTTAAAACAAAACTATCGAGCATTAGCTCAACTCTTTATTAATTCACAATGGGTTGATCCTGATACTAATCTTTTAGAGCTTGAAAATACTTTAAGAGCTTGCTGTGAACCAATATTTGAAAAACCCTTATCTGAAATTGAATTTGGGAAGTTGCTTTTGTATCTTTTCCAAAGCACGAGAAGATTTGGATTATCTTTGCAGCCTTCCTTAGTTCTTCTTCAAAAAACTTTAATACATATTGAAGGTATGGGTAGACAAATATATCCGGAATTAGATTTCTGGGCTATTGCAGAGCCTTATTTAGATAATTGGTTGGTTGAGCAATTTAGTCCACTAAGACTTAAGGAATTTATCTTAGAAAATAAAGATGAGATTTTACTAAAAACTTCTGAAATGCCTGGATTTATATATGAAGTTCTAGATGAATTAAGAGGTTACTCAAAAAATAGACAATCAAGTGATATGAAAATACAAGAATTGAAGATGCAGGTCTTGAGAGAAAAATATATCATCCGCCTCTTTGCAAGTGGAATAATAATCTTCTTAGCAGTCTCAATATTTGTGTCATAAAATTATAATTTTTAGTTTTACTGACTAAAGGTTAAACTAGATTCTCCTTGGAGGTAATTATGGGTATTGGCGGCATAAGTATTTGGCAGTTATTAATAATCTTAGCGGTTGTAGTTCTAATCTTTGGAAGTGGAAAATTGAAATCATTAGGTTCTGATTTAGGCTCGAGCCTTAAAGGATTTAAAAAAGCTATCAAAGATGAGGAAACTAACGAAAACTCTGATAACAAAGACGTATAGAAATTGTTCCAGATAGGCTTCTTTGAAATACTGCTTATCCTTTCACTTGGACTTCTAATCATAGGTCCAAAACAACTACCTGTAGTAATAAAGTTTGTATTAAAACAATATAAAAAATTACAAAAAAATATTTTAAGTTTTAAAGAAGATATCGAGCAAGAAATAGATACTAAGGAAATAAAGCAAGATATTTATAATGAACTTAGAATGGAAGAGCTCGAACAATCAGAGCTCTTTGTTGATAAGAAAGAAGATGACTGAAAGTTCAATTACAAGTCACTTTATTGAATTAAGGACTAGAATCTTGAGAGTTTTGGGTCTCTTAGTAATCTTAACTCTAGCTGGCTTACCTTTTGCTTCTGAGATCTACTTATTTGTATCTAGCCCCCTTATAAGTGCACTGCCAGAGGGCAGTACTATGATAGCCACAGAAGTGACAACGCCATTCATGGTGCCTATTAAATTAACAATTTTTGTTGCGATGTTATTAACTACCCCTTACATGTTATATGAACTATGGATGTTTATGATTCCAGGGTTATTTAAGAATGAGAGGAAATTTATTGGTCCCTTGATACTATCTACTTTGGTATTATTTATCTTAGGTATAACCTTTGCATACTATGTAGTAGCGCCAATTATTTTTAGTTTCTTTATAGCCTCAGCTCCTGATTCTATTCAAGTTATGACAGATATAAATCAATATTTTGCGTTTTTTATAAAACTCATTTTTGCTTTTGGTATTTCTTTTGAAATACCAGTTGCAACAGTTTTATTGGTAAATTCAGATATTGTTAAAAAAGAAACTTTATCTAAGGCAAGGCCATATATAGTTGTAATGTTTTTTATTTTGGCTATGTTCTTAACGCCGCCTGATGTCTTTTCACAATTATTTCTAGCGATACCTATGTGGTTATTGTTTGAGGCAGGCTTGTTGTTATCTAAAAATAAAAATAACTAAAGTCCAAGTCGATTTGTCCAATCTGAATCATCAGGTCTAACCTCGTTAACAATTCTCTCTACTAGATCTTCGCAAGAATCTGTAATAATTAACTCATTGAAATTTGCATCTGAAATAAAACCCTCACCAACTGCTTTATTCATCCATGCAATAAGATGATCATAGTAGCCAGCTGTATTTAAGATCCCTATTGGTTTGTTAATTATGCCCAGCTGATTGCTGGCCATGACCTCAGCAAGCTCATCTAGTGAACCTACTCCTCCAGGTAGAACGATAAATGCATCAGACCTTTGCATAAAAACATCTTTTCTATCAAGGAGGGTCTCTGCAACAATAACTTCATCTAATCTTGGGTTTGAAAGTTCTAATTCGTACAAAGACCTTAAAGAGATTCCTAGTGCCTTTACTCCATTATTAAGAGCGGTATCTGAAACGATTTTCATAAGACCAACATCCCCGCCACCAAAGACAACATTAATACCTTTTCTGGCAATAATTTCAGCTATATTCTTTGCTTCCTGAGCATAAATAGGGTTATTGCCCTCATGAGCACCACAAAAAATTGATATGTTTTCTATTTTCAAGTTAGTTCACCTTAAAATTAAATGTTATTGGTCCTTTGTTGACTAATTGTATGTCCATTTGCTCCGCAAAGATTCCTTCTACAAGGTTATTTTGTTCTTTTTTACATTCATTTACGAACTCATAATACAACAATTTAGCTTCTTCAGGCTTTGCTGCTTTATGAAAGCTTGGATTAGCGCCTTTAGACGTTATTGCTGCTAAGGTAAATTGACTAATAATCATAATATCTTCGTTTAAATTCTTTAAACATGTAGACATTGTGCGGTTATCATCTTCTAAAATATTAAAAGTGTATATTTTATTCTTCATTTTGAGCACTTCTTGAAAAGTGTCAGAAGATTCAATACAAATAAATACGACGATACCTTGGTTTATTGATGCGTGTTTTGAGCCTTTTATGAAGATTTCTGCAGACGAGACTCTTTGAACAGTTGCTAGCAATTATTTACTGGTCCTCTAAGCTTGAATCCCACTCTCCTAGAGCTGCTAATTTATTCATGAGCGCTCTGTGTGATAAGGCATCTTGGGAAATAAACATATTTTCATACTTGCCCATCCATGCCTTAAGAGCAGGCGCTTGAAGAGCTCTTCCGAATGAGAAACTTAATTTCCAGCTAAACCCACCAATTTTATTCATAGCATCCAAATGTGCTGTAGCTAAAATATCAGATTGGCCCCCTGATAAAAAAGTAATTCCAGGAAGGTCCGCAGGCACATTTGCTATTAAACATTCTAAAGTTTTCTCTGCAACCTCTTTGATGCTAGCCTGAACATCTGCATCAGAGCCTGATGTAACCATGCTAGGTTTTAAGATGGTGCCTTTAATATTAACGTCATTTTCTTTGAGATGATGAAATAAAGATTTTAATGATCTTTCAGAAGCATTGAAGCAGTCGTTAATTGAATGATCTCCATCCATTAATATCTCAGGCTCAACCATCGGAACCATATTATTATCTTGAACCACTTTTGCATAATCAGCTAAGGCTTTCATATTTGCATCTATGCATTCATCAGAGGGCAATCCGTTGCCTATTTTTATAACAGCTCTCCATTTAGTAAATCTTGCTCCTAATGCTACGTATTCTTTGCATCTTTCATCCAGGCCATCCAAGCCTAAAGTAACAACCTCTTGAGAAGAGTCATTAAGAGGTTGAAGTCCTTTATCAACTTTAATCCCTGGAAGGGCGCCTTGATCTTTAATGAGATCAACTAAAGATGTCCCATCTTCAGAGCTTTGTCTGATTGTTTCATCAAATAAGATAACTCCGCCGATATTATTTTTCATGCCAGACGATCTAAATAATAACTCTCTATAATCTCTTCTATTTTTTTCTGTTGAATCTACACCAATTGAATCAAATCTCTTCCCACAAGTTGGATTACTTTCATCTGCAGCAAGAATTCCTTTTCCCTCTGAGACTATGTATGAGGCTATCTCTTCTATACTATTTAATGACATTTACTTCTCTCCTTATTTAGATTTTTGATTTTAATGCTTGTATTGATGGTAAGTCTTTTCCTTCCATAAACTCTAAGAAAGCTCCTCCACCAGTTGAGCAGTATGATACATCATCTGCTTTAATAAATTTATTAATAGCCGAAATGGTCTCTCCACCACCAGCTATTGAAAAAGCAATGGAGCTTGCTATAGCCTTAGAAAGATCTCTAGTGCCTGTTTCAAATAATTGATTCTCAAATACTCCTAATGGGCCGTTCCATAAAATGGTTTTGGAAACATTGATAGCATCTTGCATTTTTCTGGTTAACATTTGATCTAAAATCATTTCATTTTCGCCCACATCGCAAATATTCTTTACGGTCACCTCTTCGCCTTCAAATGAAAGAGAAGTAATCACAGTTTCTGGCAAAATTATTTTACCGCCATCTAAAAGCTCTTTTGCAATATCAATCATAGATTCTTCATATAATGAAATTCCTATCTCATTGCCAGCAGCCTTTATAAAAGTATTAGCAATGCCTCCACCAACAATTACAAAATCAGCCTTCTCATTAATATTTTTAATTAGTTCTAATTTTGTTGAAACTTTAGCTCCACCAATAACAGCAGTATATGGATTTTCGTACTCATTAAGTGCCTTGGTTAATGCTGAAATTTCTTTTTGAAGCAATAACCCCATGCATGCTTGATTTGAATGAGTTATTGCTGAATGTGTAGATGCTTGTTCTCTGTGTGAAGTTCCAAAAGCATCAAAAACATACACATCGCAAAGACTCGCTAGGCATTTGCCTAATTCTTCGCTATTAGACTTTTCGCCTTTAAAAAATCTAATGTTTTCCATTACTTGAATCCTTGCTGAAGAATTAAATATTAAGGGATCACTAAGTTCTGATACTAATTCAACCTCTTCATCTAAAATAATTTTTAGTGAATCAACCACCGGCTGTAAAGAAAATTTAACATCTGGATTTCCTTCAGATGGTCTGCCTAAATGTGAAACAAGTAAAATTTTTGCACCTCTATCTAAAGAGTGCTTAATAGTTGGGATTGATGCTAATATTCTTGTTTGATCTTTAATGGCGCCTTCAACAATTGGCACATTCATATCAACCCTAATAATAAGTTTTTTATTCTCTAATACTAATTCTGATAGGTTATTCATTCATAAGTGATTTGGCCATCTCAACTAGGTTTGGAACATTGAAGCCAAAGTGATCAAGTAAAACATTTGCTGGCGCAGACTCACCAAAAGTTTCTATTCCTAGAACTTTGTCTTTCTTGTTTAGTAATTTAAACCAAGAATTTGGATGAGATAATTCAGCAACCAATATTGGCAAATCATCTTTGATAATTGCAGATTGATATTCTTGGGAGGTATTTAAAAAGATGTCTAAACAAGGCATAGAGACAACATTCACAATCACTCCAGATTCTTCTAAAACCTCAGATGCATCAAGCATCATCTGCAATTCACTGCCTGATGCTATCAATGTCATCTGGGCACCGGGATTATCTTTTATGAGATAGCCGCCATTTTTAATGGAATCTATTTGATCAGTATTTCTTGTTATTGGTGACGTGTTTTGTCTACTAAAAATTAGGCATGTTGGAGAATCCTTAGAGCTAACTGCATTTTCCCATGCTACTGCCGTCTCTACCAAGTCAGCTGGCCTCCAATTATTTAGGTTAGGTGTTGATCTGAGTGTTACTAGATGCTCAACTGGCTGGTGTGTTGGACCATCTTCACCAAGAGCAATTGAGTCATGTGTATATACAAATATATTAGGTAATCCCATTAAGGCAGACAACCTTACCGCATTTCTTGCATAATCGGTAAATACCAAAAAGGTTGCTCCGTAGGGTTTAATGCCACCATGTAATACCATGCCATTCATAATGGCTGACATGCCAAATTCTCTTACGCCATAGTTAATATGGTTGCCTGTAGGATTTTCATTTGTGAATGTTGAGCTTGATTTTGAAAAAGTATTATTAGATGGGGTTAAGTCGGCCGAACCTCCAACTAGCTCTGGCATTTCTTTTACAAAAAAGTCTAGGCAAACCTGAGAAGCTTTTCGGGTAGCCATTGAAGAATTTTCATCGTCACAATGTGTAAGAAAATCTTGATATTTTTGAGAGAAGTTTTCAGGTAAATCACCAGAAATTCTTCTAGTCAATTCATTAAATTTATTAATATCTGCTTCTTTTAAAGATTGCATGACCTTATCCCAGTCATTATTTTTATCCTTACCTACAGACGTAGCATTCCAGAACTCATATACAGCATCTGGGATAACAAAAGGTTCATGCTGCCACCCAAGAGTTTCTCGTGTCTTTGAAATCTCTTCATCACCTAATGGAGCCCCATGAACATCACTTGTTCCAGATTTATTTGGTGATCCAAACCCAATAGTTGTTTTACAAAAAATCATAGATGGCTTATTAGTTGCTTCTTTAGAGGCTTTAATAGCTTCATCTATAGCATTAACATCATGACCATCCACACAAATAGTTTGCCAACCATAACTATCGAGCCTTTTTACAGTGTCATCCGTAAACCAATTTTCAATTTCTCCATCAATAGATATTCCATTTTGATCATAAAAACAAATAAGTTTTCCAAGTTCGTGTGTTCCAGCAAAAGAACATGCTTCATGCGATATACCTTCCATCAGGCAACCGTCTCCTAAAAATGCATAGGTGTAGTGGTCTATTGGGTTTAAATCATTAATATTAAATTCAGCTGCCAACATCTTTTCAGAAATAGCCATGCCAACTGCATTTGCAATACCTTGTCCAAGTGGACCTGTAGTTGTTTCTATACCATTATCCAAATCATATTCTGGATGGCCAGGAGTTTTAGATTTCAGTTGTCTAAAATCCTTAATATCCTCTATTGAGATGTTATAGCCCGTAAGATGAAGGAGGCTATATAAAAGCATAGAGCCATGGCCATTTGATAAAACAAATCTATCCCTGTTAAACCAATGTGGATTTGAGGGATTATGATTAAGATGATTTTTCCATAAAGCTGTTGCGATTTCAGCCATGCCCATTGGCATTCCTGGATGGCCAGAATTAGCTTTCTGGACAGCGTCAATTGATAAAAATCTTAAAGCGTTTATTGTTTCAGATTGATGCAATTTTTTTTCCGTAGATGTTTTAAGAATAATAATATTTTAAAGGAAAGAATCATAGCCTAATATGTACTTTTTAATATAAAATAATTGTTCTGTGATTTTTTAATTTTTGCACACAATATAAATGCTAAAAAATTAAGTATTTCACAAAATCTTAGTTTTTTTTTGGAGAAATAAATGAGTTATATATTCACATCCGAGTCTGTTTCTGGCGGACATCCAGATAAAGTTTGCGATCAAATATCTGATGCTGTTCTTGATGCCTACCTAGCCGAAGATCCTAATAGCCGAGTAGCATGCGAAACCATGATTAAAAATAATATGGTTTTCATCGCTGGAGAAATTACCTCTTTAGGGAGTCCTGACCTTGAGCCGGTTGTTAGAAAAACTATTAACGACATAGGTTACAACACTGATGATTATGGCTTTAATGGCGATACATGTGAATTTACAAATCTTGTTTTTGAGCAATCTCCTGATATATCTCAAGGTGTTACCGAGGGTGAGGGTGAGAATTTAGAACAAGGAGCTGGCGATCAGGGCCTTATGTTTGGCTATGCATGTAAAGAAACTGATTCACTAATGCCTCTTCCAATTGATCTTTCTCATAGATTAGTTAAAAAGCAAGCTGACGTTATGAAAAGTGGTGAAATCAAATGGTTAAGACCAGATGCTAAGAGTCAGGTAAGTGTTATTTATTCTGATGATGGAAAAACTATTGAAGGCTTGTCTGCAGTTGTTCTTTCAACTCAACATGATGAAGATGTTTCTCAAGAGGAAATTAAAGCTGAGGTAATGGACAAAATTATCAAGCCTATTGTTCCTAATGAATGGATTCTAGATTCAACAAATATCTATATTAATCCAACCGGTAAATTTGTAATTGGTGGTCCTGTTGGTGATTGTGGTCTTACGGGTAGAAAAATAATTGTGGACACTTATGGCGGCATGGCAAGACATGGCGGCGGCGCATTCTCAGGCAAAGATCCTTCTAAAGTAGATAGATCAGCGGCATACGCTTCTAGGTATGTTGCTAAAAATATCGTTGCAGCGGGTCTAGCTGATTACTGTGAAATCCAAGTCTCTTATGCTATTGGTGTTGCAAAACCAACATCTATACATGTTGAAACTTTTAACAGTGAGAAAATCTCAAAAGATGCCATTGTTAAAATTGTTGAAGAAGAGTTTGATTTAAGACCAAAAAGTCTTATTAATATGCTTGATCTTAAAAGGCCTATATACTTGCAAACTGCAGCTTATGGTCATTTTGGAAGATCAGATATTGATCTTTCGTGGGAAAAAACTGATAAAGCTTCAGATATATCACAATAAAAAAATAATTAAGGAAATAAAATGGAAAATGACTATAAAGTAGCTGATATTAACCTTGCAGAATTTGGGAGGAGAGAAATTTCTCTTGCTGAAAATGAAATGCCAGCATTAATGGCATTGCGAGATAAATATAGAGACGAACAACCTTTAGCTGGCGCTAAGATTATGGGTTGCATTCATATGACTATTCAAACTGCAGTTCTGATGGAAACATTAATGGATTTAGGAGCAGAACTCAGATGGTCATCATGTAATATTTTTTCAACCCAAGATCATGCTGCAGCAGCAATGGCGGCTAGAGGTGTTCCTACCTTTGCTTGGAAGGGCGAAACTGATGAAGAATTTGAATGGTGTATAGAGCAAACAATATGCAAAGATGGGGCTCCTTGGGATGCAAATATGATTCTAGATGATGGAAGTGACCTAACAGCAATGGTTCATGAGAAGTTTCCGGATATGTTAGAAACAATTCATGGTGTATCAGAAGAAACAACAACCGGAGTCCACAGATTAAAAGAGATGCTTCAAAAGGGTGAACTAAAGATTCCTGCTATTAATGTAAATGATGCTGTTACTAAAGCTAAAAATGATAATAAGTATGGCTGTAGACATAGTTTAAATGATGCCTTGAAAAGAGGAACAGATATGCTTCTTTCTGGCAAAAAAGGTCTGGTAATTGGTTATGGTGATGTTGGAAAAGGCTCAGCGGCCAGTCTTGCTCAAGAAGGTATGATTGTTAGTGTTGTTGAATCAGATCCAATTTGTGCAATGCAAGCATGTATGGATGGCTTTTCTGTTGTCTCATGCTACAAAGATGGTGTTGTTACCAGAAAAGTAGAAGATATTAACCTAAGAGTTATGGAAGATACTGATCTTATTGTTACCACAACCGGTAATGTGAACGTATGTGATTCAGCAATGCTAAGTACCCTTAAGAATACAGCAGTTGTTTGTAATATTGGTCATTTTGATAACGAGATTGATACAGCGTACATGAGAGATGAGTGGTACTGGGATGAAATTAAGCCTCAAGTTCATAGAATTTTTAGAGACACAACTCCTGAACAGACTCCTGACTTGTCTAGTAAGAATTATATTATTCTTCTTGCTGAAGGCAGACTAGTAAATCTTGGAAATGCTACGGGTCATCCTAGTAGAATTATGGATGGATCTTTTGCAAACCAAGTCCTAGCTCAAATCCATTTATATAAACAAGGTTTTGCAAATATCAATGATGAAGAAACTAAAGCTGAAATGATATCAGTTGAAATTCTACCTAAAAAGCTAGATGAAGAAGTGGCTTCGCTTATGGTTGCAGGCTTTGGTGGAGTAATGACTCAGCTCACACAAGATCAAGCTGATTATATTAATGTTCCTCAAGAAGGTCCTTTTAAAGAAGAAACATACAAATATTAGAAGTTCTTATACTATTATAGAGTTTATTAGCCATAATAAGCTCTATGATAAATCTAAAAAAAATTTTAAGTATCTTTGCACTCCTGGCAATAAGTAGTTGTGGGGTAAAAGGTCCAATCAATATGATTGAAGTGCTTAAATTACTATAGTGAATTCCTTTTCACGGCTAAATTCATATCAATGATCAATTATTCAAAAATGCACGGCAATGGCAATGATTTTGTCATAATGAATTCTATTGATTCTAATGTTTCGTTAACTGAAGATTTTATAAAAAATATTGCTTCAAGAGAAAATGGAATTGGGTTTGATCAATTAATTTTAGTTGAGCCTCCAAAAAATCATGAGCATGATTTCTTAATAAGATTTTTTAATGCTGACGGGGGAGAGGCAATGATGTGTCTAAATGGAATAAGGTGTGCAAGTAGATATATATGGAGAGGTAACTATGCTCCAACACGCAAAATGATTCTAGAAACTCTAAACCGAATTACATTAGTAGAGCCATTGGGAGAAACAAAAGTAATTGCTACTATTGAGACCCCAAACTTTTACAAAAATCTTGAGCTTGAGCTATCCCTAAAAAAATTAATTAATACGCCTTTTTCATTAATAGATGCTGGCAATTTGCACCTATGTATTGAGACTGATAATTTGGATAATTTAAAGTTAAAAGAAATCTATAAAAAAATAGAATCCATCATTAAACCACACCAAATTAATGTGTCTGTTTATAAAAAGAACCATAACAATATAAATATTGCGACATATGAAAATGGGGTCGGTGTAACTTTATCCTGTGGGTCTGCAGCAGCTTCAGTAGCTTTTTTAAATTTTAAAGAAGGTTTGGCTCTTGATATTATTTCCGAGGGCGGGAGTCTGAATTTCTTGATGGCAAATGATAAACTAATTATGCAAGGCCCTACTGAATTCAGTTTTAATGGAGTTATGAATGAGTAAATCTATAGACCCTAAAGATGTTGAAATATTCTTACTAGATAACCCTGATTTTTTTGTATCAAGAGAAGCGATTTTGAGTGAGCTAGATTTTAAGCATGATTCTGGTAATGCCGCATCGTTACTTGAAAGGCAGATTAAAAGATTGAGAGAAGAGCAAAATACATTAATAGATCTTTTAACTTCCTTTGTTGGTGAAGCAAAGGTAAATGAAGACTTATTTATTAAGTCAAAAAACTTAACTTTGTCTATCTTAGAAGCCTCTGATTGCAATGAAATTACGAAAAGAATAGAAAATGAATTTACAAAAAACTTTGGCGTAGATGAATGCTCCCTAAAGTTTTTTAATAATTCTGAGATATCGGAACTTGAAGAAAAGACTGAGCTCTCTTTACATAAAGGCTCGATACACTGCGGCAGCTTCTCATCTGAAAAGTTGTCTACATTATTTGAGAACAACCTAGTTCAATCTGCTGTAATAGCTGTCTTAATTCATGGAAAGAAAATTGGATTACTTCAATTAGGTAGCCATGACAGAACTAAATATCTTGGAGATGAAGATACGACCTTTATAGAGTATGTCAGGGATGTTCTTGAAAAAAGATTATCTTCCTTAGCATCAAATGGTTAGGTCTAGTTTCTTTATAGAAAAAGATCTTGAAGCCTATCTTTTATACATAGCGTCTGTGAGGAATCTTTCTGAGCATACTGTTTCTTCTTATAAAAGAGACCTCGAAAAATTATTAATTCATTTCAACGATCTAAATATAAAATCATACTCAGAAGCAACGGAATCCGTCTGTTCAAGCTGGATAGGAAATCTCTTTACATCCAACAATAATCCAAAAAGCATACAAAGACATTTGTCTTCGGCTAAGGGGTTTTTTAAATTTTTGTTAAAAAATAACCTTATAGAAGCTTCTCCATTTGATCTTATCTCAGGGCCTAAAGCAGCCAAGCATTTACCTAATGTCTTATCTCCAGAAGAAGTTGAATTACTCATGGATTTTAAACCTTCAAATAATTTAGAAATTAGAGATTTAGCAATAATTGAGCTTATGTATTCCTCTGGCCTCAGGGTTTCAGAGACTGCAGGAGTTGATTTAAATGACTTTGAAGAAGATATGCAATTCCTTAGAGTATTTGGGAAAGGTTCTAAAACTAGACTAGTTCCGATTGGCAGGTTTGCAAAGGAGGCAATAAGTAAGTGGCTTTTAGAAAGAGCAAAGATAGAAGTAGAATCGGATGCAGTTTTTATAAATTTGAAGGGGGGAAGAATAACTACTAGAAGTATTCAGCTGAGACTTAAAAGATTGGCTCTCAAACAAGGCTTGCCTCCGGTTTATCCGCATATGCTTAGACATAGTTTCGCAACCCATATCCTTGAATCAGGAGGTGACCTAAGAACTATTCAGGAATTACTTGGACATAGCTCTTTGTCAACAACCCAAATATATACAAAATTAGATTATCAACATTTAGTAAAAATTTATGATGGGGCGCATCCTAAGGCAAAGAAATAATGCAAAAAATTAAACTTATAACATTTGATCTAGATGATACTTTTTGGGACATAGGACCAGTAATTATTAATGCAGAGTTATCAACAAGGAAATGGCTTGAGGAAAAGGTGGGTGAAGTAGATTGGGGCAATATGGAATCATTTCTGGCGTTACGTAAAGATCTCGCTGAAAAAGATCCTTCTTTATATTGGGATTTAGGTAAATTAAGAAGAGAAATTTTTAGAGTTAAGCTTGCTCCGGTTACTTCAGATGAAAATGAGTTAAAAGAACTTGTTGAAGAATCCTTTAACTATTTTTTAGACAAACGGCATGAAATTATTTTCTATGATGGGGTAATTGAAGCACTTGAAGATTTAGCTACAAGATATGATTTAGGGGTTTTAACAAATGGGAATGCTGATATTAATAAATTAAATATTGGTGAATACTTTAAATTTTCAGTGAGCTCTGTAGATGTGAAAAGCAATAAACCTGATAAAGGGCATTTCCAAAAAGCTTTAGATCTAAGTGGCTGTGATGCTAATGAAGTTTTACATATAGGCGATCATCAAATTAATGATGTTGTTGGCGCACTAGACTCCGGCATGAAAGCTATTTGGTTTAATAAAGATAAAGTTGATTGGGAACAAAAGCTCTCAAAACCTGCAGAGATTTCTAACTGGTATAATTATAAAATTATAGATGAGATGGCTTAAATGAAAGAAGATAGAGTCTTAGATGCAATAATTTCAATAGTTGGCAAAGAGTTTAAAAACATAGAATCTAAGTTAGCCGTACCTGAAATTGATGCTTTGGAGAAATTGAAACCGGGAATTGAAAAAGTTCTTAGCTCAGCCGGGTTTGTATCTGAGTCTAAATATAACTCATTAAAGTCCCGAGCTGATAAACTTGAAGAAAGACTAAATAAGCTAGAAGAAGGCTAAAGCTGAGCTAGATATCCGTCTAACCTGTCAGAATTACTTACAAAAGTTGATTTCGTGTCTTGGGCTGCTGCCTTAACATCATCTAAGTTAACTGCCTCTCCAACCTGAATAACTCCAACCATTGCTAACATTGCATGCGGGCTACATTGATAAACATAAACACCTTCGGTATCAATTGTGATTGAGATATCTTCATTTAGGGCTCCCATCCAGCCATCTGCTCCAGCAGGAATCATGCTAGCAATAGTTTCTGAATTATGAGAGACATCAGTTGCTTTGAAATGAATGGTATCTCCAATAGATACCTTGATAACTGCTGGTTCAAAGATCATAGAACCCCCATCACCCATATTTAACATTTTTACAACATGTTCTGAGCCTTCAGATAATTCTATCTTCTTTACCTCTGCATTGGTTGCCGATGCCATAGAGGTGGCAGGAGCTGTTTTACCACAAGGCTGACCCTCAAGACATATTTTTACTGGGACATTAATTCTTGCTATCACAGCATCGTCATATTTTTTTCCATTAAATATGAATAAGAAACACAATGGTAAAACTAGTAAGTAGATATTTTTTTTAATATTGAATCTCATTAATATTTCCGCTTAAGAATTGTTTTTTTGAAGTTCGACAACATGATCTAAGACATCAAGCATTTCTTGTCTGCTTTGTTTGGAAACAATCATATATTTTCCATCCACAATAATCATTGGTACGCTTGTGATTTTTAACTGTTTTGAAACTTGCATGCCTCTACTAACTTTTTGCTTAACAGCAAAAGAGTTTAAATACTGTTTTGATTTTTCTTCATCTACGCCTAATTTAGATAAGAATTTAACAACAGATCTTTGACTACCAAGGAAGTTGTTCTCTTTATGAATTGTAGTAAAAACTGCTGTATGGGCTCCTTTTCCTAGCTTTAGGGCCTCAATAGTATGATACAAAGATGCATGCAGTTGATGGATTTGGCTCCAAGTGACAGGCATTTTAGAGAATTTAACATAGTCTGGTTTATTGGCGTCCCAATTGTTAATTGTAGATTCAAATGAATAACAGTGATTGCATCCATACCAAAATATTTCAGATACCTCGACCATTCCATCTTGTCTAACTGGTAAAGGGTTATCAATTAATTGATAGTCTTTTCCAAGTTCATATTCTGCTTGTGCATTTGCAGAAAAGGCTATTAATACATATCCGAAAATACAGATATAGAAGAGTTTGTAGTATTTATTCATATAGTCCATGCATATAGTTTGCTAAAGCATCGATTTCATCGTCGCTTAAATTTTTGGAAACAGCTTGCATCACTAGAGCATAATCACCAGCTCCTCTTTCGCCAGATCTATATGCTTTTAATGTTGAAGCCAAGTAAGCTTTTTGTTGGCCAGCTACCGAAGGAAATCCTGCCAAGGCATTACCAGCACCATTAACTGAATGGCATGCTGTACAAGCTGGAATAGCTTTTTTCATATTACCACTTCTGTATAAGGCTTCGCCAAGAGCTAAAAGCTCTTCATCATCTTCTGCTTGACCATTAGTTTGTTCTTGCGAAGCATAATAAGCTGCAATATCAAGTAAATCTTGATCTGAATAGGCCATTAAAAGAGGAACAACTGAGCTCATTAGGACATTCTCACGCTCGCCATTCTTAAAATAATTTAATTGGTCGTATAAATATCTCTGATTTTGGCCAGCAAGTTTTGGCCAATCAGGGCTTATGCTATTGCCATCAGCTCCATGACATGCAGCACAAGCTGCAACCATATTAGCTCCTTTTGATGCATCACCGTCTTCAAAGACATTGGGCATCTTTTTTTCAGCTGCCATGGTACTTATGCTAAAAATAAATACCGTCGCAAATAATATTCTTATAGACATTTGTTTGAGATTCCTTAGAGTGGGTATTATAAACATAGCTGACACTTAGATAAACGATTAAATGCAAAACCTTTTTAAAAATACTGAATTCATGATGGGTGCTACTCAGTATAAAAACCTGCCTGAGGATACTGGTGTTGAAATACTTTTAGCCGGCAGATCTAATGCTGGTAAATCTAGTGCGCTAAATGCTTTAACTGAGAATAAAAAATTAGCACGCATAAGCAAGACTCCTGGAAGGACTACTGAAGTTAATTACTTTAGAGTTAATGAAAATTTGAAGCTGGTGGATTTGCCTGGCTATGGTTATGCAAAATCGGGATATTCTAGAAGAAAAGACTGGGGACCTCTTCTTGGTCAGTACTTTGAAGAAAGACAATCATTTAAAGCTGTTCTAGTCTTTATGGATATCCGTCATCCATTAAAAGATACTGATCTTGAGCTTATAGGCTTATGCAAAGACTCAGAAGTTGATTGCATACCAGTTCTAACCAAGAGTGATAAATTATCAAAAAATAAAGTAGCTCAAGCAGTGGCTAAGGTATCAAGGGATTTGGGTGGCATAGATACTTTCGCTGTATCTTCTAAGGATATTGTTGGCTTTATAAGGCTAAGCAAGTTACTTCTTGCCTACTAAATAAGGGTCTTTATTGGGCCTGTAGTAAATAATTATTAATATCGTTTAAAAAATTTTTATCTTTGGCTCTTTTCTTAACAAATAATAAAGCTTCTTTTCCTTCATTAGGCATATCTTCCATTACATATGACGCGCCTAGGTAGAAATATGATATATCTATCAAGTTATTAGCATTCTTATTTTGGAAATTATTATCGGTTAATATTATTCGGGAATTATTAATTCTTGGAGCTAATCTAATGATACCGCTATAGTCCTCGACTTTAAAAAGCTTCTCAACAATTATGGCAACTGCAGAAATTTCTAATGTGTGACGAAGATTATTTCCTTCATAGTCGTAATTAACTTTTAAGAAACGGTTGAAGTGTTCTATGGCTAATGCATCTTGATTTTTTAGAGCGTATATTTTACCTAATAAAAAATTTACGTCTTCATAACTTGCAACAAGTCCCAAAGATTTTTTTTCAGCTTTATGAAGCTTTTTGCTAGAGATCCAACTTTCGATTACATACAAATCTCTTGATGGAATATTTAAAATAGGCTTAGTCTTTTTTTCCCCTCCCATTTCATATCGAAATCTATATAAAACATTATCAACTTTAACAGGACTTCCATTTATCTCTGCAGGTCTGTATTGAAGTTTTTTTGTTGCTTTTAATGATGAGGCATTAAAGTCAGTGCAATCAGTCATATAAGCCTTTTCTCCATATATATCTCCACATTTACCCTCAACGACTAATGCATTTTCTGTGGTCCCTTTTTTAGTGATCGTAAAACTAACAATTGCGTAGCCTTCTGTGCCTTTTCTTTGTGCTTTGCTGGGGTAACGAGGCTGAACAAATTGAAGAGGAGTGTATGCTTGATTGTCTCTTTGCATCTTGAGTTTAGCTTCTAAGGAAGATTCTGCAATAACTTTACCTGAAGTTATAAATAATAATAAAAATATATGATATTGGAAAAATTTTGATCGCATTTTAGTGAGCTTCATTCCAGTTTGAGCCAATAGATGCTTCTACGATTAAAGGAATGTCTAAATCAACTGCAGCTTCCATGATTTCTTTTACTTTACTTAGAACTTCTTCTGATTCTGATTTCTTGGCTTCAAGTATTAATTCGTCATGAACCTGCATAATAATTTTGGTTGTATCTGAAGCCTCGTTTGTTATCCAAGCATCAACATCAAGCATTGCTTTTTTAATAATATCTGCTGCTGAACCTTGAAGGGGAGCATTAATAGCTGCTCTTTCAGCCGCTTGCCTCCTAAGGCCATTTGCTGCATTAATTTCATTAACATAAAGCCTTCTACCCATGATGGTCTGAACATAAAGATCTTTTTTAGCCTCTGCTCTGACGTTATCCATATAGTCTCTAACCCCGGTATAACGGTCAAAATAGGTATCTAAATATGATTGTGCTTCTGCTCTCGTAATATCAAGCTGCCTTGTTAGACCAAAAGCAGACATGCCATACATGAGTCCAAAGTTTATTGCTTTTGCACTCCTTCTTTGATTAGAGTCAACATTCTTGATATCAACTCCAAAAATTTCTGCTGCAGTTGCAGAATGAACATCCAAATTATTATTAAAAGCATTAGTTAAATTCTTGTCACCTGATAAATGTGCCATTATTCTCAATTCTATTTGTGAGTAGTCAGCTGAGATAAGCACATTCCCTTTTTCTGGAACAAAAGCCTCTCTTATTCTTCTACCTTCAGAAGTTTTAATAGGAATATTTTGTAAGTTAGGCTCTGTTGAAGAAAGTCGACCGGTAGAAGTCACTGCTTGGTGATAAGAGGTATGTATTCTCTTAGTCA
>CABWZP010000013.1 GCA_902509965.1 uncultured SAR86 cluster bacterium | reverse complement strand
TCAATTATCAAAAACTCTTGTATCTTTAGATTTAAAAGAACAAACAAAGATTTATTTTAAGGATGCAAAAACTTGGATTAAAAATAATGATCTGTCTAGCTTTGATCTTATATTCCTTGATCCTCCATTTGAAGAGAATTATGAATTAAAAATTCTTAACGTTTTGATTCAAGATAAAAATTTAAAATCCTCATGTAAAATCTATCTTGAATATAGTAAATTTACCGATTTAGTTATTCCAGATTCTGTAACTATACTTAAAGAGAAATCAGTGGGTGATGTGAAAGCTTTATTACTTTGTATAAATGAAAATTAAAATAGCAACTAGACAATCAGAGCTTGCTCTATTTCAAGCTAATTATGTAGCTGAGAAATTAAATCAATTGGAGGGAGTTACTACTGAACTTATTCCATTGTTATCTGAAGGAGACCAAACAAATAAACCCCTTCATGAAATTGGTGGTAAGGGTTTGTTTGTAAATAAACTAGAATCAGCTTTAATTTCTGGAGATGCTGATATAGCAGTTCATAGCTTAAAAGATGTTCCTGCTTTGCTGGATAGTAAATTCGAAATAGCCTCAATTTTTCAACGAGAATCTGCTTCTGATATCTTATTATCTAAAGAGGGTTGGTCTTTAGATACATTGCCTATAAATTCCGTAATTGGAACTTCTAGTCCCCGAAGAAAGTCGCAGATATTAAACTTAAGACCTGATCTAAATACTATTCCAGTAAGAGGAAATATTGCAACAAGAGTAAAAAAGTTAAATGATGGTGCCTTTGATGCACTAATTGTTGCGAAGGCTGCCTTAAATCGTTTAAACCTTAATTTTACAAATACATATGAGTTTTCTCTTGAAGAAATGTTACCCGCTGCCTCCCAAGGCTTTATTGGTGTTGAATGTATAAAATCAAATACAAAAATACATAATATTCTTAAGCAAATTAATAACGATACCGCCTATCTCCTTGCGGAAGCAGAAAGAGCTTTTGTAGCTAAACTTAATGGATCATGTTTATCTCCAATTGCGATATATTGTTTTGAAGAAAAAGAAGTGGTTCATATTATTGCTAAGGTCTTGTCTCAAGATGGACAAAAAAAATTATACAAAAGAATTAAATCAAGCAAGTCTGAATTAAAAGAAGATATATCTAGCTTAGCTAATGAGTTTCTTTCTAGGGGCTCTAACACAATAATTCTAGAGTAATGATAATTAATACAAGACCAAAGATCTTATCCAGTAAGCTAAATTCTCTAAGTTATGATAAAAATTTAAAAGTTATAAATGCGCCTCTTTCTTCGGTCGAATCATTAACCTTTAATATTGATACGATAAATTTAAAATCTAGACTTCAAGAGAATGGCTATTATAAAAATATTATATTCACCAGCCAAGCTTCAGCAATTTTTGGGCTTGCTAGTCTTAAAGAGATTGATGAAATGAAAAGTTTTAATATTTTTGCTGTTGGGCCAGCTACAAAAAGCGTTATTACAAAGGCAGGATTTAATTCTTTAACGCCTAAAGAACCTTCTTCAAAAAGCCTCTTTAGTATGATCAAGAAAAACTACCCTGGAAGAAATCTATTATTTTGCGGGGAAAACTCTAATAAATTTCTACAGAAAAAACTTGAGGGAGTTATTGACGAAATAATTTGTTATAAATTAGTTTATTCAAAAACTAATTTAGATCTTATTGCAGATGGTCCAAAAATTACTTTAATTTATAACTTTCTAACCTTTTTATATATGTTTGAGTCGCTTGATTTAGCAGTAATTAAGAACAAGGTATTTGTTGTAGCTTCGATGGGAATTAAAGAGAAGATATTAGAAATGACTACAGATATAAATCTTCAAATTTGTGTAGCAAAAGACCCTTCTGATAATTCAATGCTAGAGAGAGCAAAAGAAATTATTTAGATTTCTTTCCATTCCCATTCTTCATAGATGAGAAGAATTCATCATTAGTTTTAAATGATTTTAATCTATCAATTAAGAATTGAATGCCTTGAGCATCTTCCATTTCATCTAAGATCTTTCTAAGAACCCACATTCTTTGTAGCTCTTCATCTGAGGTCAGTAGATCTTCTCTTCTTGTACCTGACCTTCTTATGTTGATTGCAGGATAAATTCTTTTTTCAGCAATTTTTCTTTCTAGATGAATTTCCATATTACCTGTACCTTTAAATTCTTCATAGATAACTTCATCCATTTTTGAGCCAGTATCGACAAGGGCAGTTGCGAGGATCGTAAGACTTCCACCTTCTTCTAAATTCCTTGCAGCTCCAAAGAATCTTTTCGGTCTCTCAAGGGCATTTGAATCAACTCCACCACTTAATATTTTTCCAGATGCAGGTTGAACTGAGTTATATGCTCTTCCAAGTCTAGTTATAGAATCGAGCAGGATAACAACATCTTTCTTATGCTCTACCAATCTTTTTGCTTTTTCTATGACCATATTTGCAACCTGAACATGCCTAGTAGGTGGCTCATCAAATGTACTTGCAACAACTTCACCTTTTACAGTCCGAGACATTTCTGTGACTTCTTCAGGTCTTTCATCAATCAGTAAAACAATTAATTCAACTTCTGGATTATTATTTTTTATTGAGTGAGCAATACTTTGAAGCATGAGAGTTTTACCAGCTTTAGGCGGGGAAACTATTAAACCTCTTTGGCCCTTTCCAATTGGAGCTATTAAATCAATTATTCTAGAAGACAGATCTTCATTAGACCCACTACCCTGCTCTAAACCCAGTCTTTGATTAGGAAAAAGTGGTGTTAAGTTCTCAAATAATATCTTGTTCTTGGTTTTGTTTGGAGCTTCACCGTTGATTGTATCTAAATGAACTAAAGCGAAATATCTTTCTTGATCCTTGGGGGGTCTAATCTTGCCTTGAACAGAATCACCTTTCCTTAGGCTAAATTTTCTTATTTGACTTGGTGAAACATAAATATCATCTGGGCCAGCACAGTATGATCCTTCAGGAGATCTTAAGAAACCAAAACCATCGTTAAGAATTTCTAAAACTCCGCCTCCGTAAATATCTATACCCTCACCTGATTGATGCTTAAATATTCTAAAAATAATATCTTGTTTTTTGAGCCTGCCAACATCTTCAAGACCAAGTTCAGTGGCTATATCAACTAACTCACTTATTGGTTTAAGTTTAATATCTGTTAAATTCATGTGTTATTTTCCTAATGTCAGTGGGATTTAAAAAAGGGATAGCCCCTTGGCTAGATATATAAAAATGATAATTCTTTTTTATGAAAGATGCAAAGCTTGTGTATAAAATTTAAATTTCCGAATTTACGAATTCAACAAGCTGCTGCTTTGATAATGCCCCTATTTCAGTTCCTGAAGGTTCCCCTTCCTTAAATATTATTAATGTAGGTATTGAGCGAATGCCGTATTTTGCAGCAATATCTCTACTTGAATCTACATCCATTTTACAAACTTTTATCTGTTCAGAGTACTCAGAAGCAACCTCTTCAACAGTGGGGCCAAGTTGTTTACATGGTCCACACCACTCTGCCCAAAAATCAACAAGAACAGGTTTGTCAGAAGATAACACTTCTGATTCAAAATTTTCTAAATTTACTTCAACTACATTACTCATTTATTTAACTCCATGATTATTTCTTTGGCTGCGTATGTTAGAACTGCGTCAGCACCAGCTCGCTTAAAACATAAAAGAGATTCTGACATCACTTCTGGTTCAAGCCATTTATTTTCAATTGCGGATTTAAGCATACTGTACTCTCCACTTACCTGGTAAGCAAATGTAGGAACATTAAATGTTTCTTTGACTTTGCTTATTATATCAAGATATGGCATTCCAGGTTTTACCATAACAATATCTGCTCCTTCACTTATATCTAATGCAACTTCATGAAGTGCTTCACTTGAGTTAGCTACATCCATTTGATATTCAGCCTTAGTTGATTTTCCAAGATTAGAGCTAGAACCTACCGCGCTTCTAAATGGACCATAAAATTTTGAATTATATTTAGCTGCATAAGATAAAAGAATAATATTTTTAAAATCTTGTTCCTCTAAAGCATTTCTAATTAGTTTTATTCTACCGTCCATCATATCTGATGGAGCAATAATATCAGCTCCGCTTTCAGCCAGAGCTAATGATTGTTTTACTAATTGATCAAGGGTTTTATCATTTTCTACATAACCATCAATTAAAATACCATCGTGACCATGATTTGTGTAAGGATCAAGAGCGACGTCTGAAATAATAATGATTTCAGGGACAACATTTTTTATTTTTTTAATAGCATTACAAATAAGATTATTTTGATTAATAGCTTCTGTCCCGAATTCATCTTTTTTGTCTGGATTAATTACAGGAAATAATGCTATGGATTTAATGCCTAAGTTTGCCAGCTCTTCTATTTCATTTTCAATGGAATCAAGACCAAATCTTGATATACCTGGCATTTGAGTTATAGCTTCAGTTCCTTTTAAGTCTTCCTTTATAAATAGTGGTTGAATTAAATCATCACCTGATAAGACATTTTCCCTAACTAAATCTCTAATAAAAGGTTTGGAACGAAGGCGTCTCAATCTGGTTGATGGAAATTTTCTTTTTGTAAACATTTTAATCAGTTATTGCTCCAAGGCTTGCAGATTTTACACTTTTTGCATATTTTGCCAATACGCCTTTTTTTGGATGGGTTATAGGGTTAATCCATTCTAACTTTCTTTTAGCTAAATCTTCGTCGGAAATATCTATAGACAGTAAATCTTTATCTGCATCAATAGTTATTCTATCTCCATTTTCGACTAGAGCTAGAGGCCCTCCATCAAAAGCTTCAGGAGTTATATGACCTACAACAAAACCATGTGTTCCTCCTGAAAATCTTCCATCAGTAAGAAATGCAACTTTATCTCCAAGCCCTTGGCCCATAATTGCAGATGTTGGTTTTAGCATTTCCCTCATTCCAGGACCACCTTTTGGACCCTCGTATCTAATGATTATTACATCACCTGGTTGAATTGTTTTATCTAGAATTGCTTTAAGACCGTCTTCTTCAGAATTATATACTTTTGCAATACCACTAAAGGAAGTTCCCTCTTTACCAGTAATTTTTGCTACAGCGCCTTCAGGAGAAAGATTGCCATAAAGTATTCTTAAATGACTACTATTTTTAATAGGTTTATCTAAGCCCATGATGATAGATTGCTCTTTTGTATAGCCATTAATATTTTGTAAGTTTTCTTTTACGGTCTTTCCAGTTACTGTCAAACAATCACCATGAAGCAAGCCCTGATCGAGTAACATTTTCATAACGGGCTCAATACCACCTTGAGCATTAAGCTGAGACATAAAATGGCTTCCAAATGGTTTTAAGTCTGCAAGAACTGGGGTTCTCTTTCCTATCCTACTAAAATCATCTAAATGAAGATCAACATCGATTGCATGTGCCATAGCAAGCAAATGTAATACAGCATTAGTTGACCCACCAAGAGCGATTACAACTGTTATGGCATTTTCAAATGCTGCTTTAGTCATAATATCTGAAGGTTTGATATCTTTTTCTAACAAATGCATAACTGCTTCACCAGATGCTTTACAGTCGTTGAGCTTGTTATCAGACAAAGCATCTTGACTACTGCTTCCTGGAAGACTCATGCCCAGCGCCTCAATTGCAGAAGCCATAGTGTTAGCCGTATACATTCCACCACATGAACCAGGCCCTTTAACTGAGATTGTTTCAATCTCGATTAATTCTTCTTCAGATATATCACCTTTTGCAAACTCACCAACTTTCTCACAGACGGTTACATAATCTGTATTCTTTTCACTGGGTCGAATGGAGCCGCCATAAATAAAAATAGAAGGTCTGTCGAGCCTAGCCAAACCAATTATGCACCCAGGCATATTCTTATCACATCCACCAATAGCTATAACGCCATCATACCCAAGACAGCCAACAACAGTTTCAATCGAATCAGCAATTACTTCTCTTGAAACAAGGGAGTATTTCATACCCTGAGTTCCCATTGAAATTCCATCTGAAACTGTGATCGTATTAAATAAAACACCTTTACCACCTGCATCACTTATTGAATCTTCAACAATATCTGCCAATCCATTAATATGCATATTGCATGGGGTAACTTTTGCTCCTGTAGATGCAATTCCAACAAAAGGTTTTTTAAAGTCTTCACTTGTAAATCCTGCGCCTCGAAGCATAGACCTAGATGCAGCTTGATTAGGTCCATCAACTAAATGTTTTGAATACTTCCTATTTTTCATAGATTTTTAATTAGTTGCGTACTTAAGAGCAGCTGTAAGTAATTTATTTGTATAGTCTTCTTTTGGGTTATCAAATACCTCATTTGCTTTTCCTGATTCGACTAAATTCCCATCTTGCATAACAAAAATATAATCAGATACTGATCTAATTACTTTTAAATCATGGCTTATAAATAAATAAGTAAGTTCATATTTATCTTGTATATTTTTAAGCAAATCAATTATCTGAATTTGTATTGATCTATCTAGGGCTGAAGTTGGTTCATCAAGAATCATGAATGCTGGTTGTAATATTACAGACCTAGCAATAGCAATCCTTTGTCTTTGACCACCAGAAAATTCATGAGGATATTTAAATTTCATATTAGGGTCTATTCCTACATCAACCATAGCTTCATCAATTCTTTTATTCTTCTGATCTTTAGTTAGATCAAAGTGAACATCTAGACCTTCTCCAATAATTTCTCCAATTGTCATTCTTGGAGATAGTGATCCATAAGGATCTTGAAAGACGATTTGAATGTCTTTTTTTAACTTTTGCATTTCTTTGCGATTATAGGACTGCAAATCTTTACCTTGATATAGTATTTTTCCTTCATACTTCAACAGATTAGCTATAGCTCTTCCTAGAGTGGATTTTCCAGATCCTGATTCTCCTACAAGTCCAATAGTGGTATTTTTTTGGATATCAAATGAAATATCTTTGACAGCATGAAACCGATTTTTATTCAGAAAATTTATTGATGGAATATCATAGAATATATCTAAATTTTCTACCTTAACCATTGATGAAGTTTCTAATAAAAGATCAGTTTTAGGCAAAGGCTCAGAATCTAGTAATTTTTTTGTATAGTCATTTTGAGGATGATCAAAAATTTGTTGAGTATTGCCCTGTTCAACAATCTTTCCGTCCTTCATAACACTTACGGTATCTGAAAATTCTCTAACAAGGCCTAGATCATGGGTTATAAAAAGAATGGACATCCCAAGTTCTGATTTTAATTTGCCCATAAGATCTAATATTTGAGCTTGAATTGTTACATCAAGCGCAGTTGTAGGCTCATCTGCAATTAACAATTTAGGTTTATTTACCAAAGCCATAGCAATCATAATTCTTTGTCTTTGGCCTCCAGAGAGTTCATGAGGATATGCATTAAATCTCCTATCTGCATCAGGAATTTCTACCAACTCCATAAGATTTTTAGCTTCTTTTTCAGCCTCTGATCTTGATAAACCTGAATGCAGTAATGATGATTCCATAATCTGTTTTCCAACTTTATGATAAGGATTTAATGAGGTCATTGGTTCTTGAAAAATCATAGAAACCTGATTGCCTCTAATAGATCGAAGTTGACTTTTTGAAGCATTAAGAATGTCTGTCCCATTAAAATAAATTGATGATTCGTTGCTATAAGAAGATTTTAGTTCTGGTAAAAGCTGAAGAATGGACATAGCTGTAACAGATTTACCTGAACCTGATTCTCCAACTAAAGCCATGGTCTCATTCTTATCAAGACTAAGATTTATAGAGTCTACGGCTCTAAATTTTGTATCTCTTACGTTAAAGTCTACAGATAAGTTTTTAATGTCTAGTAATTTGCTCATAATATTTTTTTATAGTCTTTTAAAAAGTCTTCAGCTGCATATTTTGCAGCCTTCAATTTAGTCATATTTACAAATCCATGAAACATATTTGGATAATGGATATGCTCAATATCAACTCCAGCTTTATTTAATAGAGCTGCATACTCTTCACCCTCATCAGATAAAGGATCAAATCCAGCAGTAATAATTAAAGTTTTTGGATTTTCTAAATTATTTGGGAATTTACTTAAGTTAAACCTTATATCTTCATTATCCCCAACAGAAGACTTAAGCTGTTCCCAAAACCAGACCATTGTATCATTTGTTAAGAAATATCCATCCCCAAATAACTCATAGGACTCAGAGGAACAAGATGGATCTGTCATTGGATATATCAAACATTGACTAGATGGCATTGGTTTATTACATAGTGCTAGGTGATTTGATGTTGCTGCTGCTAAATGAGCGCCTGCACTATCTCCACATAAACTAATGTTTCTTGTTTCATAGCCTAAATTATTTAACCACTCCATAGCCAAACATGAATCATCAAGAGCCTTTGGAAATTTGTTTTCAGGAGCTAATCTATAATTTAATGAAAATATTTTGGCCTCAAGAATATTTGCCATTGTTGAAACCCATCTATCGTGAGTCATCACATCACCCAATACGTAGCCTCCTCCATGAAAATATAAAATTACTTTTTTTGTAGAAATTGTTTTTGGTTCATATTCTCTTAATAAAATTGTAGCTTCTTCAGATAATAATTTATGATCAAAGATCTTAACTTTCTGTGAAGGTTTTAAAGAAACAGGGGAAGCAATTCTAGCTTCATTGATAGCAATTCTTAGATCATCAACAAAATCTACCTTTGTTAAAAGGCTTGATGGGGTCATTGCTATTAGTAATGAAGATTTAAAATCTAAGACTTGCCCTCTTATGTATGTGTCTTTCTTCCATACAAAAATTCTTATTACCCAGGCAGGTAAAAGAAAAAATATATTAAGTAATATTCTTCGGTATGGCATTTGCAAAAAACTTTAAAAATTTAAATAAATAATCTCTTTCTGACATTAATTTCATATAATGACTAAATGTCATCAAAAGCCTCTTACCTATTATACTTTTTATTGATATTTATTCATGGAAACCTTTTCAGTAATGATCTTTTAGATCAATTAAGCAAACAAGAAGATATCTTAAGTGCTCAAGATGCATTTATCGTTTCTGTTGATATCGATGAAACTAGCGTAGATCTTAAATGGGAGATTGCTTCAAAACATTATCTTTATCTTAGGGATATTAAAACAAAACATAACGGATTAGATGTTGAGTATCTTGTAAAAAGCAGTAATCAGAGTAGATATGATGATGCTTTTTTTGGAAATGTGTTGATCTTAAAAAAAGAATTCGAAATTTCTATTTTAATTCCAGATATTGTTAACAATACTCAAGATAATATTACAGTAAATTATAGAGGATGTGCCGAAGCTGGTTTTTGTTATCCAATGGAAACCTTATCATTTAGAATTTCTGATAAAATCCTATAATAGCTGAGAAAATACAGCTAAAATCAATAAAAATGAAAATACTTTTACTTAATGGTCCAAATCTCAATTTACTTGGTAAAAGAGAAGCTGATATTTATGGAAATATGACTTTAGATGAACTCAATTCTAAATTAATAAAAATAGCTGAAGACAATGGTTGTAGTTTAGATGCTCTTCAGTCTAATGCTGAACATGTGCTAATTAATGCAATTCATGAAGCACCAAATTCTTCAATAGATGTAATCTTAATTAATCCAGCCGCCTATACTCATACAAGTATTGCATTAAGAGATGCCTTGCTAGGAGTTAAAATTCCTTTTTTTGAAATTCATATCTCAGATATCTTTTCAAGAGAAGAATTTAGGCATAAATCCTTTTTTTTCAGATATTGCAGAAAATGTTTTTACTGGGATGGGTATAGATGGTTATGAGCAAGCATTAATGGAAGCAATATCAAAATTCAAGAGGCTTTAATATGGATATTAGAAAAATAAAAAAATTAATAGAGATGTTACAAGAGTCTGATCTAAACGAAATAGAAGTTAGTCAGGGAGAAGAATCTGTAAGAATATCTAGAGGTAATAATAATACTGTAAGCACTCAAATACCCTTAAGCAATAATCCAATTCAAGTATCTGAGATTGGTGAGGATGAAATACAGCAAGAGTTATCTGGAAATCAAATCAAATCTCCTATTGTTGGAACATTTTACAGAAGGCCTAATCCAGAAAAAGCAGCATTTATTAATGTCGGTGATGTTATTGAAGTTGGTGATGTTGTTTGTATTGTAGAAGCTATGAAAATGATGAATGAAATAAAATCAGAATATAGCGGTAAAGTTGTTTCAATTATTGCTGAAGATGGTCAGCCAGTTGAATTTGATCAGACTTTAATCATCATAGAATAATATGTCTCATAAAGTACTAATTGCCAACAGAGGGGAGATAGCCTTACGAGCAATTAGAGCATGTAAGGAGTTAGGGATTAAAACAGTTGCTGTTTATTCTTCAGGCGATAAAAATCTCAAACATCTTAAATTTGCAGATGAAACTGTTTGTATTGGGCCTGTAAGCCCCCTGGAAAGTTATTTAAATGTGCCTGCGATTCTGTCAGCGGCGGAGGTTACTAATGTAAAAGCTATATATCCAGGTTATGGATTTTTAGCAGAAGACTATAGTTTTGCTGAAAAATGCGATGAAAGTGGTTTTAAATTTATCGGTCCAAATTCAGAAACTATAAAGATGATGGGAGATAAAATTACTGCCAAGAATATTGCTGAAAAGGCTGGTATTAAAGTTGTCCCTGGCTACAAAGATGCTCTTCCAGAAGATCCTGAAAAGATCCATGCTATTGCAAATGAAATTGGCTATCCGCTAATGATTAAAGCCACTGCTGGAGGCGGTGGCAGAGGGATGCGTCTTATTGAAAACAAAGATCAGCTTATAGATGGATTAGAAGTAACAATGCAAGAAGCTATGAATGCTTTTGGAAATAAAGTTGTTTATTTTGAAAAATTTATCTCAGATCCAAGGCATATAGAAATCCAAATAGTAGCAGATGGTAAGGGAAACGCGATTCATTTAGGAACCAGGGACTGCAGCATTCAAAGAAGGCATCAAAAAATAATTGAGGAAGCTCCTGCATCTGATCTCAACTCAGAATCACTCTTAAATACTTTAAATTCTTGTCTAAAATTATGTGAAGATATTAATTATGAGGGTGTTGGAACATTAGAATTCTTGTACGAGAATAATAATTTTTATTTCATAGAAATGAATACAAGAATACAAGTAGAACATCCTGTGTCTGAAATGATTACAGGCTTTGATTTAGTGAAGGCTCAATTAAAGATAGCACTTGGAATTCCAATAACATTAAAGCAATCGAAAATATCTTTTAGAGGTCATGCTATTGAATGTAGGATTAATGCAGAGGATGCTAAGAATTTTACACCTTCACCCGGCCTAATAACAAAGATGCATCCACCTGGTGGTTTTGGAGTTAGATTTGATTCTCATATTTACTCTGGTTACGAGGTTCCGCCCTACTATGACTCTTTATTAGCTAAGATAATTACAGTAGCTAATTCAAGGAGTTCGTGTATAAAGAGAATGACTAGCGCCCTAGATGAATTTTTTGTTGAAGGTATTGAAACTAATCATTCTTTGCACCAAGAATTAATGCATGATGAAGTTTTTGGTAAAAATAAACATACAATAAATTACTTAGAAAACGAATTTTTTAAAAATTATGAATAAGCAATACGAGCCAAGCTCTATAGAAAGAGATATTCAATCAGCTTGGGAAGATGAAAAGAAATATCAGGTTAAGGCTGATAATAGAGAAAAATTCTACTGCTTATCAATGTTTCCTTATCCTTCTGGCAAGTTGCATATGGGTCATGTCAGAAATTACACAATTGGAGATGTAATTTCTAGATTTAAAAGAATGAATAATTTTAATGTGTTTCAGCCAATGGGTTGGGATGCATTTGGATTGCCAGCAGAAAATGCAGCTATAGCAAATAAAGTAAGTCCAGATGAATGGACAAGAGAAAATATCGAACATATGAAGGTTCAACTAAAATCTTTAGGTTTAAGTTATGACTGGTCAAAAGAATTAAAAACCTGTGATGCAAGTTATTACAAGTGGGAGCAATTGATTTTTAAAAAATTTGCTGATCAAGGTCTTGTATATAGAAAAAAAGCGATAGTGAATTGGGACCCTGTTGATAATACTGTTCTAGCTAATGAACAAGTTATAGATGGCAAAGGGTGGAGATCTGGTGCCCAGATTGAGATCAAAGAAATTGATCAATGGTTTTTAAAAATAACTGATTATGCTGAAGAATTATTAACATCTTTAGATGAATTAGATTGGCCGGAAAATGTAAAAACTATGCAAAGAAACTGGATTGGAAAATCTAGTGGGGCTGAAATCAAATACCAATTAGAGAATTCTGATAATTTTCTTACTGCTTTTACAACAAGGCCTGACACTTTATTTGGTGTCTCTTTTGTTGCAATATCTCCTAATCATAAGATTTCTATAGATTTAGCTAAAAATAATGAATCTATTTCTGATTTTCTACTTCAATGCAATGAAACATCTGCTGCTGAGGCTGATATGGCCAAAGCTGAAAAATTAGGCTTTCAGACAGATTTGAGAGTTATCCATCCAATTACAAAGGAGATGATTCCTGTCTGGATAGCTAATTTTGTTTTATTGGATTATGGAACTGGAGTTGTAATGGGTGTTCCTGCTCATGACCAAAGAGATTATGAATTTGCTAAAAAATATAATATTCCCATTAATCAGGTTATTGAAGTAAATAAAAACAATGAGCTGCCTATCCTTGAAAAAGGTAAATTAATTAATTCTTCACAATTCAACGGAATGAGTTCAGATGATGCTATTGAGAAAATTAAGGAACACATTAAAGAGCATCAACTTGGAACAGAATTAATTCAATTTAGACTAAGGGATTGGGGTATAAGTAGGCAAAGGTATTGGGGCTGCCCTATCCCAGCAGTTTATGAGGATGGTATTCCTAGAATTCTGGAAGAAAGTGAACTTCCTGTTGAACTACCAAAACTAAAAGAAGGCTCTGCACCAATCCCGTTAAGTAAAAATCAAGATTTTTTAAATCTCTCTTCTAATGTTAAAAGAGAGGCTGACACTTTTGATACGTTTATGGACTCTTCTTGGTATTATGCTAGATTTCCATCAGCTGATAATGATGATGAGATGTTTGGTGAAGATTCTAATTATTGGTTACCTGTAGATTTGTACATTGGTGGCATCGAACATGCGATCCTTCATTTACTTTATTCAAGATTCTTCCATAAAGCTTTGAGAGATATGAATATGGTAGATAGTGATGAGCCCTTTAAAAGATTATTAACACAAGGGATGGTTCTTAAAGATGGAGCCAAAATGTCAAAATCTAAAGGGAATACTGTTGATCCTCAATCATATATTGATAGATATGGAGCAGATACTGTTAGGCTTTATATGATGTTTACAGCGCCGCCTGAACAAAGTCTAGAGTGGAGTGAATCCTCAGTAGAGGGTGCTTCGAGATTTCTTAAGAAGGTTTGGAATCTTGCAGAGGGACGGAAATATAATGAATTTAGTGATGATTTTGAATTTACAAAAGAAGAATTAGCTCTTAGAAGAAAGTCACATGCTACTCTCAAAAAAGTAGCTAATGATTATGAGGTTAGATTTGCATTTAATACTGCTATAGCGTCTATTATGGAGCTTCTAAACTTTATACCAGAAGAATTTAAAACAAGTAATGCTACAGATGCTCAAAAATTTTGTTTAGATGAGGCTATTGTTTATATTCTAAAGATGCTTTCTCCAATAACGCCTCATATTACAGAATATCTATGGAGTGAATTTTTCATAGATAATTCTTCGGTTGATTCCTGGTGGCCAGAATTTAATGAAGGTCTTTTAGAAGTTCAAGAATTTGAATTAGTAGTTCAAGTTAACGGAAAGGTAAGAGGAAAAACAATTATTAATAAGAGTTTTTCAGAGGAAGAAATCAAACTTGAAGTTTTAAAGATTGAAAATGTAGCATCTACAATTGCAGATAATAAAATTAAGAAAGTAATTTATATAAAAGAAAAAATAATTAATTTTGTTATATAGTTAATATTCTATATTTAAGTAATAACTTCATGTCAAAAAAAATCATAGCTCTATCTGTTCTCTTGTTAGCAATTTCAAGTTGTGGATTTCAGCCTATGAAAAATCAAGGCGCCATTAAAGTTGGCAGTATTTCCTTTGCTGAAAGTGTTCCAAGTTCTATTAAAGATAAACTAAAAATATTACAAAATGATAGATCCAATAATCTAGGTTTGATTATCGAAAATTATGAACTTAAAGAAAGGAAAACATACGGTGGCAATGCGTTAAGGGCGCTTGAAGCAGAAATAAAAGGTGAAATAGAAATTGTTATTTCTAATGGAGAAAATACGATTAATAAAAAGCTTGTGATTGTAAAAAATTATAGTGTTAATGAATTAAATCCATTGTCAGAAAGAGAAACTATTAGAAAATTAGAACAAGTAATTCAAACTCAATTAATAGATCAAATAATTCTTGAGGTGCGTCTTCTTGAAATGTGAAGCAATAAATCTTGGTAAACATATAAGCAAATCTCCTAATGTTTTTTTTATTTTTGGCTCAGAAATTATTCTAAAAAATCATGTTAAATCTAGAATCGTAGAAACACTTACATCAAGAGGTTTTTCAGAGAAAATTATATTAAGTGATGAAAACTTCAAAGAAATTAAATCTACAATTGCTGCTAATGCAGGCGGATCTTTATTTAGTTCTAAATTGATTATTGAATTAAGACATTCAAGTGGAAAAGTTCCGGAGGCTATTTCTGAGATTTTTAATGATGAATTAAATAATTATGAAAATATCAGTATTATTATTTACAGTCATTTAGATAAAGTAAGTCTTGTTTCTAAGTGGGCAAAACAAATGGAGTCTAATTCATTGGTTGTAGAGTGCAAAAAACTAAAATCATTTGAAGAGCAGATATGGCTGAAGAAGAATTTAAGCTTTATTCCTGAAAATTATAGGAATGAAGTTGTAAAGCTTTTATCTGAGATGAATTCAGGGAATCTTGTGGCTCAGCAAAATGAGATAGAATTACTTAAGTTACTGTATCTAGACTCTGATAAAGACAAAAAGGATCTATCTGATATTACTAATCATATGATTAATTCTGCGGAATTCAGCCCTTTTGAGCTTGAGGATGCAATCTTGCAAGGTAAAACAAGAAAGGCATTAAAAATCATAAAGTCTTTAAGAAAGACAGACAGTTATAGTGGACCTCTTTTGATATGGATTATGGCAAAGATAACTAATCATGCATCTATAGCATCAAAACACAAAAATCCTCAAACTTATTTAAAAAATAATGGGGTATGGCAATCAAAAATTAACGATTATTTGTCTTTTATTAAAAATCAAACAAAAGAAGACCTAAATTTAATGCAGAAAAAAATTTATGAGTTAGAGCTCTCTCTTAAGGGGTTAATTAGAAAAGATTTTTGGATAGAGTTAGAATCTCTTATATGTAAGCTTGGTCCTAACTAGTTACTCTTTGATTATATAAAATCTGGCACTGCCTCATAAGATCATTTTCTAAATCAAGTTTTTTATTCAAGTTAATTACTTCTTCAACAGGGGCTACTCCTTTAGTTGAGCTTGTAAACCATATACATGATGCATCTTTAAGAATATTTATATCAAAGTCACTTTCTTGAAATGGAAGTCTTTGGTTTTTTATAACATCAATTAAGATGGCCCTTGTTATGCCTGGTAAGATTTTATTAGATAGCTTGGGAGTACATATTGTATTTTCATGAACAAAAAAGATATTGCTTGCTCCTCCTTCAGTAATAATATTATTGTGATGCATTATGATTTCATCACAACTCTGATCAGCTGCTATATTCATTTGTAAAACATTACCTAGCAAAGATGTTGTCTTGATATCACACCTGCCCCACCTTATATCTTCACATACTGCGACTTTTAATGGCTTAGATGAAAATTCTAGTGGCATCAGGTAACCAAAAGTTTCGCATTGAATATCTGAGTTGTAAATATGAGATCGAATTGTATCTACACCTCTTGAGACTTGATAATAGATATATCCATTTGAACAATTTGAATTTTTAAAAAGATGGTTAATTTCATTTTTAATTTGTTTGATATTGATAGGAATTCTTAGCTGTGACGCGCTATAAATAAGCCTTTCAAAGTGCTCTTCGGAACAAATAAAACTATTATTCTGAAAAGGGATGACTTCATAAATACTATCAGAAAAAAGGAAAGCTCTGCTGAGAGGTGAAATCTTTATGCTATCAAGATCGTTAAAAGAGCCTTGATAGACAGCTTTAATATTTTTAGTCACTGGCTAAACCAAAAAGACTAAGTACCCAAAACCAAATACTTGACCATAGTCTTCCAAAGAAGCCTTTTGCTTCAACATCATTAAGTGCAACAAGCTCAGTGGATGAAACAACCTTATCTTTACTGACGATATCGATAGAGCCTATAACTTGGCCTTGAATTATCGGTGCCTTTAAATTATTTTTATAATTATAATTTACAACTAAGTCCTTGAATGCCATTCTTGGTAAAGTTACATAAATATCTTCAGCAGATCCTATTTGAACTGTATCAGACTGACCTCCCCAGATAGTTACTTCTTTAAGAGCTTGATCTTTTGATAGTTGTTTTTGAGTAGCAAAAAATCTAAACCCATACTCCAATAATCTTTGCGAACTATCGAATCTTGCATTATCAGAAGGGCTTCCTGCAACTACAGTAATAAGCCGCATTTCACCTCTTTTTGCGGAACCTATTAAACAATAGCCAGCAGATTCAGTATGTCCAGTTTTAACACCATCCGATGAATCATCTTTCCACAATAGTCTATTTCTATTTAATTGCTTTATGTCGTTATATGTATATTGCTTTTCTTTATATATTGCATAGTGGTCAGGGAATTTTTTAATAAAGCTTGTGGTGAGTTTTGCTAAATCAGCAGTACTAGTAAAATGATTAGGATCCGGTAAACCTGTAGAGTTTTGAAAAAGTGTATTTCTTAAGCCTATAGAACCAGCATAAGCATTCATAAGATCAACAAAACCATCTTCTGTGCCTCCTGCATATTCTGCCATTGCAACAGATGCATCGTTACCTGATTGAATAATAATCCCTTTTAGCAGATCTAATACTGAGACTCTTTTACCAGCTTCAATAAACATTCTTGATCCTTCCATTTTCCAGGCCTTATTTGAAATAAGCACTTTATCTTCTGGCTTGATCAAATCATTAGCTATTTGATCAGCAATGACATAACTTGTCATAACTTTAGTCATGCTAGCTGGCTCAATTTGAGCATCTGAATTGTATTCAGCTATTACGGTATTGGTATTTGGTTCAATTAATATATAGCTCTTAAGATCCAGTTCTGGTGGGTTTGGAACAAAGGACTGTGCCTCAAGAAAGAAAGGGCAAGAAATGATTAATATTGAAAGAAGCTTTTTCATAATTTTAACTCTAGTGATAAATAATATACTGCCATAGCGTAAAAGTGGCTAATATTATATTTGGTAATGGCAATAAAATTATCATCGCCTATGAAATAAAGATCTTTTTTAGTATTTAAGAGAAGTTTTTGACCAACTTTTATAAGATCTTGATTAGTTAAATTATTAATTCTTTTTAATTCTTTTATATTTATATTATTTTCTATAGCAATTTCTAACAAAGAATCTCCCTCTTTAACAATATAAACCTCCTCCTGACCTTCACTAAAACTTAACGGTATAAATTTTTTTGACTGAATATTATCCTTATAGGGCTTTCTAACATTATTAAATTTAATAGGTTGGACTATTTTTCCATCTCTTTTCCACCCATGTACTTTTAAATAGTTAGCTACACTTGCAACAGCATCAGGGATTGAATTAAATAGATCGGAATATCCATCTCCGTCATAATCAACTGCATAGGCTCTATAGCTTGATGATATAAATTGCCCATAGCCCATAGCCCCAGCATAAGATCCTTCTATAGAATATATATCTAAGTTATTTTCTCTACTTAAAATAAAGAATTCTATTAGTTCACTTTTAAAAAATTCTGAACGTCTTGGAAAATCAAAACCAAGGGTTGCTAGACTATCCAATACTCTGTAATTACCTTTAATCTTCCCATATCTAGTTTCTACACCCAGAATTGATGTGATAATTTCTCTCGGAACTCCAAACTCCACTTCAACTCTATCGAATAATTCTTCATGTTCTTTAATAAAAATTCTACCATTTGTTATTCTTTTTTCTTCTATAAATAGTTTTTTATATCTGTCCCAAGTCCATGTGAATTCAGCTGGTGATGACACAGACTCTAGAATCTTATCTTTCTTTTGAGCAGTTTTTAGAACCTTGACTACGTAACTTCTCTCAAAGCCATGATCATTAACTAATGAATTAATAAGATCTTGAGCCTGGGGATGATTTGAATAATCAGCAAAACTTAAGCTTGAGAAAAAAACAAAGATTGGTAAAAAATTCTTCATTGTTGAATTAATTTTTTATGAGAAGCCATAGAAATAATAATACCAAAAGCTATATAGAATGATAGTAAAGAAGTTCCTCCCATGCTAATAAATGGAAGCGGCATGCCAACAACAGGCAGAATTCCTACAACCATTCCTAAATTGACAAAGATTGTTGTTACAAAGATTAAACTTAATCCCCCTATTGTTAATCTACAGAATCTATCGCGAGCATTAAACGATAAGTAAAAACACCTAAATACAATGAAAGTATAGATAGAAAGTAAAATTAGAGTTCCAAAAAAGCCAAACTCTTCAGCTATTACTGCAAATATAAAGTCAGTTTTAGTCTCAGGTAAAAAATCTAAATGAGCCTGAGAGCCTGAACCATAGCCTTTACCAAATATGCCTCCCGATCCTATCGCTATTTTTGATTGGGTGATATTCCATCCTGTTCCAAATGGATCAGCATCAGGATTAAATAAAGTTGCTATTCTTTGTCTTTGAAAAGGTACAAGGAGATTATTCCAAAGAAAAGGCAAAGAAAGGATAAAAATTGCAAATGCAGATCCAATAAATCTCCAACTTAAGCCTGCTAAAAAAAGAACATAAGATCCAGCTAAAAGAACCACAATACTTGTACCAAGATCAGGTTGGAAAACTATTAATCTGAATGATATGCCTATGATTAATAATGAAAAAATAGTATCTTTAAGATTAATTGGCAACGATTTATCATATAGATATGATGCTAAAAATATAGGCAGAGCTATTTTTACAAGCTCAGAGGGTTGAAGTGTAAAAAATCCAAGATCTAGCCATCTCTTCGCCCCATTTACTTCATTCCCAAAAAGAATCGTTAGAACTATCAAAAAAAGTGAAGAAACTAGAAATAGGCCTGATATATTCTTATAAAAGGCAGGATCAGGCTGACTTACTGCAATCATTAAGATTATTCCAAAAAAGACGAAAATAGATTGTTTAATAATAATGCTTGAGCTCTCTTGAGAGGCGCTATACAGAACTATTAGCCCAATAAAAGAAAGTAAAATAATTGAAATTAAGAGATACGGATCATAGAAAAAATTAAAGCGCTTAAATTTTAAAAGTCTCATTATTTAATTAATTCCTTTAAAACTGCTATTGCAACAGGTCCAGCAACAGCTCCTCCACTCTCGCCATTCTCAATTACAACACTTACGGCATATCGCGGTTTTGGCATTGGCCCAAAAGCTATCATTATTGCATGATCTCTTTGAGTTTCATTTTCTCTTATTAAAAGATAGTCTTCTTTGCTATCTAAACTTACTAATTCTGCTGTGCCCGATTTTGCAGCAACTTGGAATGATTTCAAGTCTTTTAGCCTTCTAGAAGTTCCTGCAGGTGAATCAATAACATCTGTCATTGCTTTGTGAAGTTGCGTCCAGTCACTGCTTTGAAAGTTATCAAAATGCATAGATGAATTTATATTATCAGTAGTATTTTGGATTAGAGATAATTCATTTATTGGTCCTTTATTTGCGAGAATACTACTGTAGTAGGCTAATTGAATTGGTGTCGCAACCATATACCCTTGGCCAACACCAAGATTGACAGTGTCTCCTCTCGACCAGCCTGAATTTAGTTTATTTCTCTTCCATTGCGGATTTGGAATTAAACCCTCATCTTCATCAAAGCAGTCTAGACATACCTTTTTTCCAAATCCAAATTTAGATAAATGTTCAGCCAGATCATCAATATTTGATCTGTATGCTAAAGAGAAAAAGAATGTATTCGAACTAACTATCAAGGCTTTATCTAAATCAACTTTACCGTGACCCCCCTTCTTCCAGCCTCGATATACTCTTCCATCCTCAGGTAATGTAAAAAAGCCTGGATCATCAATAGAAAAATCCCAATCTATTAATTTATTTTGGACACCAAATATCCCTAATGCTGGTTTGATGGTTGATGCAGGTGGATACCTACCCTTAAGCGCCCTATTAAAAAAAGGTTTTTTTGGATCTTTGATTAATGCATCAAATTGATTATTGGATATTCCATTTGATAAACTATTGATTGAATAAGATGGTGAACTAAAGAGAGTTACTATGGCTCCTGTATCAATTTCTACAGCAACAACTGCACCCATTCTGCCTTCAAGAGCATTATTTGCTGTTATATGAGATCCAAGATCTAAAGAGGTAAAAATATTTTTACCCTCACTTGGTTCGATATGGCTTATTTCTTTTAAGAGTTTTCCTCTAGCATCAACTTCATAAATCTTTTCACCAAAATCCCCCCTTAATGAATCATCAAAAGTCTTTTCTATGCCACTCTTTCCAGAGATAAAACCATTTGCGTAACTAAAAATAGTTTCTTGTCTTGGATGAATAGCTTCGGAGAGGATATTGGCCAATTCCATATCAGAAGGTGAGCCAATGTATCCAAGAGCATGAGATAAAATATTGGGATAATCACTATGCCTGCTATAGCGCTTTTCAACAAATAGATTTGGGAAATTGTGTTTTCTTACCTGAAAGCTTGCAATTTGCTGTTTATTTAAATCTGTTTTAACAACTAGCTCACGATTGTATCTAGCTTTGCGCTTAAATTTTTCATAAAAAATATTCTCTTCCGCGCTGGTGATATCTATAAAATTTTTAATGTTATTAATGAAATTTTCTGGATCATCAACTTTATTTGGAATAGATATAAGATTAAAGGTTGGTATGTTATTCACAAGAATTTTTCCATCTCTGTCGTAAATAACTCCTCTGATAGGCTGAATATTCATCTCATGAGTTTTATTTTCTAGGGCTGCAATTTCATATTCAGAATAATTAGCAACTTGAAGTTGAAATATTTGATATAAAACTAATAAGAAAAGACCGCCAAACATAAAATAAACAATAAATAGCCTATATATAAAACTTCTTCTTTCAATAAACCTTTCTTGCAAATCTATCATTTGTGGTAAGGCTGGTTATTAAAAATGGAAAAGGATCTATAGATTTGTTCAATTAAGATTATTTTGAAAAGTCTATGTGGAAAAGTTAATGATGATACAGAAAGAATTGTATCAGCGTAATCTAATATATTTTTTGATAACCCAAATGAGCCTCCAATTACAAAAGAGATATCTTGCTTATATTCAATGCTTTTATTGAGAACTCTACTAAACTCTTTAGAAGAAAAATTCTTTCCTTTCATATCACAAATAATGATTTTATCCTTGGAATTTAACTTATCTAATATGAGGCGTTCTTCTAGTTTAAGGACTTCATCTTTTGACATTTTTGGATGTTGTTTACCCTTTAAATCAATGTAGTTAATAATAAAATTCTTGGGTAATTGTTTAGTATAAAATTTTATGCCTTCAGATTCCCATTTTGAGGGCTTATGGCCAACACTAATAATATTACATTTCATTACTCAGGCGTTTGAGTAAGAGTTGTCTCTCCCCAAAGGCCTTCAAGGTCATAAAACTCTCTGATTTCATTCTTCATAATATTGATAACAACTTCTCCACAATCTATTAAGATCCATCCTGATTCACTTTGACCTTCCACTCCTAAGAAAGATTCTTTACTTTCTTTTACGCTGGCAACTACTTTTTCTGAAATAGATTTAGCATGCCTATTAGAGTTTGCAGACGCAATAATTATAGAGTCAGCAAAAGATGATATTTCTCTGACATCAAGCGCTAAAATATTCTCCGCTTTATTATCCTCAAGTGCATTCAGACATATTTCTTTTAATTTTAGTTTAGCCAAGATGATTTAAGATTTTATGATGAAATGATAATTAAGTTACAAGTTAAGGTCATAAGATATACTAAAACATTATATGGTAAAAAGATAAATTAATAGTGGAAATAGGTCTTATAGATAGTTTTTTTAATTGGTTTAGTGATCATCCTGAGGTATTGATATGGCTTGGAGGATCATCACTGATAATATTCATATTTAGTTTATTAGGTATAAGCTGGCTTGTAGCACAAATACCAGAAGATTATTTTTTACCTGAAAAAAGACATCCTTCTCTTTGGAAGGTTAAAGCTCCAATTTTAAGATTGATAATATTAATTATTAAAAATATTTTGGGGGCTTTTTTAATCATTGGTGGGCTTATGATGCTTGTTCTTCCAGGTCAAGGTTTATTAACGATTGTTACAGGGTTCTTGTTTGTAGACTATCCGGGTAAATTTAAGCTAGAGAGGAGAATGGTTGCCCATCCTGCCATTTTTAATAGTTTAAATTGGATTCGTGCTAAATCTAATAAAGCTCCACTAAGAATATAAATACAAGTATTTTATTTCTCAGATAATTTATTAATAAGCCTTGATAAGATATTCATTCTTTGAGATGCATCAAATGCCTCAAGAATACTTTGCTTTTCTTTGGAGGTTAAGGGTATCAATCCCCCTAAATGATATGCAACAGAATCTGCAGACGTTAAGTCTATTTCTAGAGGAAGGACTTTAATTTTAGGATGCTCTTTTAATTGAATAAGTATATTTATAAGCTCTGGATGTTTAGCAATAAGAGCTTGATCATCAACAAGCGGATCTGTGAGTGGCTTAATTTCAGCAATATGTAATGCATCTTGCTGTTGAACTATATCTTTTATAGCAACTTTATTCATAGCTTTAACTGTGATGCCCAATAATCCATTCGGATTATTATTAAAATCTATTATTTCAACATAAGTTCCATGCTTTACGATTCCAAATTCAATATCCCCATCAGATTTACTTTGCAAGGTAATAACAAAACCAGAAGAGTCTTGCATACAGTTTTTAATCATATCAATGTATCTTGGTTCAAAAATTTGAAGTGATTGAATTGTGCCTGGAAGAACTACAAGCTCCAAAGGAAATACGGGGAGTTTATTTGTTTTTAACATGTTCAATTATTGGACTCCATAACCTTTCACTATTTTTATTAGTCATAATTAAAAGAATGTCAAAATCATTAATATTTTTAATTATAAATTCTATACATGGATCCTCATTGCTATATCTATGAGAGCAATTATTGGAAAGGGCTTCTTTTGAGTCTATCCAGACTGTCATATCAAGGTTAGATGCAGCCATTATTAGCTCATCACCATGAACTCCACCAGACATAGTATTTGAGCCTAATTCAATTAGGCCCAGGATTCTGCTTTTTTTATATTTATTTTTAACAGCATCAATTGAATATTTAATTGCAGTTGGATGATGAGCAAAATCATCAATTATTATTGTTGAGGAATCTTCATATTTTAATTCGAGTCTTCTCTTAATACCTTTAAAATATTTTAGTGATTTAATAGAATCTTCTGCAGGGACTCCATTGACATTCGTTGCTGCAATTGCTGCTAGTATATTTTTTGTATTGTGAGCGCCAAATATTTCAAACTCGTCTAATGAATGATCAGTGCCAAGCACATGAATACTATTATTATTTGCATTAATCTTGAAAGAATTTTCTTGCCCTATAGGCATTAGATTTGACCAACAGCCTTGATCTAAAAGATCTCTAGTATTTTTATCCTCATCAAAGTAAACGATGTTTCCATTTTCTGGAATTATCTTTATTAGATGGTGAAACTGTCTTTTAATATCATCTAAATCATTAAAGATATCAGCATGGTCAAATTCTATATTATTTATAACTAAGGTATTTGGCGAATAATGAATAAATTTAGAACGCTTATCAAAAAAAGCAGAATCATATTCGTCAGCCTCTATTACAAATAATTTGTCTTTACCAAGTCTGGCTGAGCCATCGATCATATCGCTGATGCCGCCAACTAAAAATCCAATATCCAAATCCTGAGATAAAAGTATATGGCATATCATGTAGGCTGTAGATGTTTTTCCATGAGTTCCAGATATAGCGATAACTTCTCTATTTTTTAAAACTTCGCCTAAAACCTCTGGGCCTGACTTGTATGGCAATTTTTTATCTAAAATAAACTCTACGCAAGGATTACCTCTCGAGAGAGCATTGCCAATAATAAATAGGTCAGCGTCAGG
>CABWZP010000012.1 GCA_902509965.1 uncultured SAR86 cluster bacterium | reverse complement strand
TAAAAATTTTAGTGTTAGTGATGAAATAGTAAAAGCTGGCCCAGGTTTTTAATGTTTGATGAAAGTTTTATTAATCAACTTAATAGTTGGAATGAAAAGACTTTACTTAAAAAAATAAAATTTAATAGAGGTATCGAACGTGAGACTCTTCGTGTCTCTAAAGACGGCTCTATATCAAAGCGGCCTCATCCAAAATCATTAGGTTCTGCTTTAACTAATCCATATATTACTACTGACTTTGCTGAAGCGCTTATTGAATTAGTTACACCTAAATTTGATAATGTTGATGATCTGTACTCATGCCTGCAAGACTTACACGTATTTACTGCACAGAATATTGATGAAGATGAGTTCTTATGGGCGCACTCTATGCCTTGCAGAATAGATAAAGAATCAGATATTAATATTGCTAGCTATGGCTCAAATAATTCAGGCATGCTTAAACATATTTATAGGAAAGGTTTGAGAGTAAGGTATGGCTCTATTATGCAATGTGTATCGGGAATTCATTATAACTTTTCAATTGATGAAAAAAGCTATTGTGATCTATTGGGGTCTGCGTATTCGCAAGAGGCAGTAGATAACTTGTATCTTGGTCTTATAAGAAATTTTAAAAGGAATTTTTGGTTTATTTTAGCTCAACTTGGGGCTTCGCCGGTTGCTGATAAGTCTTACGTCTTAGAAAGAGATCATAATCTTGAAAAGTTAAATGCAAATGACGTTTTCCTACCAGAAGCCACTTCTTTAAGAATGAGTAATATTGGTTACCAAAGCCCTATTCAGACCTCGCTTGGCATTAGATATAACTCTCTAGATGGTTTTATTGAGTCTGTTAAAAAAGGAATAAAAATGTCTCATATAGAATTTAATCGCCTTGGTTTATTTGATGCCGAGGGCAATAGACAACAAATATCAGATGGAATTATTCAAATAGAAAATGAGCTATATGACACAATTCGACCAAAGAGGACCTCGCCAAATGGCTTAAGGCCAGCCAATGCTCTTAAAGAACATGGTATTGAGTATGTTGAAATTAGGGGAGTTGATATAAGCCCAAATGCCTTGGGGGGGATATCTAAAGATCAGATGCATTTCCTTGACCTCTTTTTAATACATTGTTTTATCACCAGAAGTTCTGAACTAACTGATAAAGAAAATATAAGGTTGCAAAAAAATCATACAGACATGGTCTCTTCAGGACAAAATAATTCAACTGTTATTTCTTATAAAGGTAAAGAAATTTCAAGTGGTGAAGCTATGGTTGATCTCATAAATGAGCTGTCATTATTAGCAAAAACACTAGATGGAGAAACTAAAACATATGGAAATGCTTTGAGGGCTATCACTACAAACAAAAATCAAAGTGCGGCTATTTTTAGCAGTCTTGCTGAGGGTAAAGATTTTCATGATATTGCTTTGGAAAAGAGCATTCAAAATACAAACGAATTAAGACAAAATAAGTCATTAGATTTAAACTATCTTAAGATTGAAAGTGAAGAATCTTTAAAAAGATTTCAAGAAATTGAAGATGATCCTCAAAAAGATATAGAGGCTTATGTTGAACAATATAACTCACAAATATAGGAGATAAATGATGAAGGCTTTGCAGTGTGTTGAATTAGGTGGTCCAGATAAACTTGAAATAAACGAGGTTGATTCTCCTTCAGCAATTCCTGGTCATGTTGTAATAGATGTAAAGTCTGGCAGCATTAATTTCCCTGACGTTTTAATGATTCAGGGTCTATATCAGTTCCAGCCTCCTCTTCCTTTTACTCCTGGTGGTGAATCGGCCGGAATTATTTCAGAAGTAGGTGAAGATGTAACTAAGTTTAAAGTAGGTGATAAAGTTTTTGCTATGACAGGAACTGGAGCTTTTGCTGAAAAAATATTAGCTCATGAGGCAAGTTGTACTCTTATTCCTGATTCAATGGATTATGATTCTGCAGCAGCGCTATCTATGACATATGGTACTAGTCTATATGCTCTTAAGCAAAGAGCAAATATTCAGCCAGGAGAAACTTTGCTAGTTCTTGGAGCCTCTGGTGGTGTTGGTATAGCTGCTATAGAGCTAGGCAAAGCAATGGGAGCTAAAGTTATTGCTGCAGCTTCAACTCAAGATAAGGTTGATATGTGTATGGCTCATGGTGCTGATGAGGGCTTTATATATCCTAGTGGTAACTTAGATAGAGACCAACAAAAAGAGTTATCTAACAAAATAAAAGAGCTAACAGGGGGTGTGGGGGCAAATGTTGTCTATGATCCTGTAGGTGATAGTTACTCAGAGCCATGCTTAAGAGCAACCGCATGGGAAGGTAGATATTTAGTAATTGGTTTTGCTGCTGGAGAAATACCAAAAATTCCATTAAACATAACCCTTCTTAAGGGATGCCAAATTGTTGGTGTCTTCTGGGGGGCATGGGTTGGGATGTGTCCTGATGAAAATAACATAAATTTTGCTGAACTTTTTAAACTTCATGCTGAAGGTAAAATAAATCCTGAAGTATCTCAAAAGTACACACTTGAAAACTCTGCAGATGCTTTCTTGCATCTAGCGAATAGAAAAGCCAAGGGAAAAGTTATTATTAATATGTAGCCTGATGATGAAAATTAATAAATATAATGTAATAATCATCCAATGAAAAATAAAACCCTTTTTACGCTGCTCTTTTCAACTATATTATTCTCAAGCTGCGCACTTGTAACAGATGAATATCAAGCTAATCAAAGAAAAGTAATAGCTTATCTTTTAGAGGACTTCCCACTTCCAAGTGATGCTGAAATTATTAAAGAACCAACAGTGCTTTTAGGCACTGGTGAGGCTATTTCTGGAAGGATTATATTAACTTCAGGTTATAGTCCTGCAGAAAATCTTATATTTTATGGAACTGAAACTCTTACAACTGGATGGAAATTAGTTTCATCTAAAGTTGGAGAAGAGGTTACTTTGGTTTATGCAAAGAGTGGAAGGTTTGCAACTATTTATATAGCTCCAAGAGGAACCATTCAGGGATTTGTAACGGGTGATTACGGAAGTGATATAGATATATCAGTTGTGCACCCGGATGCTATTTCAACTCAAAATCCATACGACGAACTTAATTATAGTAACTTGCCAGAAGTACCTTAGTTAGACTGGGTTACTGATTGATAGGTTAATGATAGTCTTGAAATATCAAATGGTGGTCTAAAAAACCCTACAAATTCAGCTTCTGGATTAACTAAAATAATATTATTTACATGATCATCTAAATGCTCATGATTATGTCCATTATTATCCATTGGTGGCATCTTGTTGTTAACGGCAAGTTGTGTCGCAAGGTTTAAGAGCATAGGCCTGCTTGAGCTTAATCCAACAAACTCTGAATCAAAACCTTTCGCATATTTATCAATAACTTCTGGCGTGTCTCTTTCTGGGTCAATAGTAATAAGAATCCATTGCTTATCATCCATATAAAAATCTTTTTCTCTCAAAACATTGGCCAACTTTGATAACTCATACATTGCAACTGGGCACTCATCAGGACATCTTGAAAAGCCAAAATATATTAGAGACCATTTTCCTTTTAAATTATTTTTAGTAAAGATCTCTTTATTTGATGATTCAAAAGAAAAATCAGATATTTCTTTGGGCTCTTGGAAAAGGAATAATCCGTTAACTAATAGCTCCTGATTTGAAAGTGTTCTTGGCGTAGTTAAATTATTTATAAAAAGAAGTAATACACTTAGAATAAAAACTATTATTAGTGCTAAATTTACCTTTATTCCTTTTTGCATCTATATAGATATGAAGTGATCGATTATCAATGCAATGAAAATTAGAAAAATATAATAAATTGAAAACCAGAAGGTTTGCATCGCATATTTATCATCATCACTTAAATATAATCGAACGGAGTAGAATAAGAAAAGCGAACTAAGAATTAGGGCAGATACTAAGTAAATTGTTCCGGACATAAGAACAATATATGGAAACAGGCTAACTAAAAATAAAATAATTGTATACAGAACTATTTGCAGCTTAGTGAAATCAACCCCATGTGTAACTGGCAACATTGGTATTGATTGTTTTGCATAGTCATCTTTTCTATAGATAGCTAAGGCCCAAAAATGTGGAGGAGTCCAAATAAAAATAATTAGAACAAGCAATAAAGCATTTGGTTCGATAGTGTTAGTCACAGAAGCCCAACCTAATAAAGGTGGTGCCGCTCCTGCAAGTCCGCCAATAACTATATTTTGAGGTGTTGCTCTTTTTAGATAAATTGTATATATAAAGGCATAGCCGCCCAATGCTAAAACTGTAAGAATGGCGGTTAATGTATTCACAAGATACACAAGTATTAATACTCCTAGAATTCCTATTGAGATTGCAAAAATACAAGCATTGAATACAGAAATTTCTCCTTGCGGTATTGGTCTCTTATCTGTCCTATCCATTTCAGCATCTGCGTCCCTATCAATAATTTGATTGATAGCCGCGGCGGATCCTGAGCATAGAGCGATTCCCATCAAAGGAATAATGATATCCATTAAAGGTAGCAAAGTTTCACTGGCAAGAACTATTCCGACTAAAGCACAAACCAACATCATGAGTACAACATTAGGCTTGCAAAGCTCATAATAGCTCTTAACTATATTCATCTTCTCCAAGCCAAGTAATTAATAGTAAGTGTTGTGATCAAGAGCAGAGCAGCAACTAAGTTATGAGCTATAGCAATATATAAAGGCAAAACATAGACAACATTCATAATGCCCAGTGATATTTGAGTAAGTAAGATTACTCCAACGGAAGATGCTAATGGAGCTGCTGCTGTAAACCATAGTCTTGAAATTAAGACTAAATAAGCAAATGTAAGAATTAAGGCAGTAACTCTGTGTGAATAATGAATTGCTGCTCTAGAAGGATTATCTAGAAGACCATATAGATAGTTTGGTCCAACTTCTTGATCAAAGCTAAAACCATTTTTGAAATCCATATCAGGCACAAAAGAGCCCTGGCAGGTCGGAAAATCCGGACAAGCTAAAGATGCATAATTTGTGCTTGTCCAAGCACCCAAAAATATTTGCACTAACAGAAGGGCTAAGCAGGTTAGGGCTATATATTTAACTTTTTGTATATTAAAAGTGTTCAATACTGAGAAGTTTCCAGCTCTAATAAAGATAAAGAAAAATAGTGATACCGTAATAAAGCCACCAAACAAATGTCCTGTAACTATTATCGGTAAGAGTTTAAGGCTAACCGTAAGATAACCAAACAGTCCTTGGCAGCATATAAAAATGAGAAGTCCAAGACACCAGTATCTGATATTAATATCTTGGCTTTGCTTAAAAGATAAAACAGATAGGGCTATAGCTACTAATCCTAGTGTAGCTGCAAAATATCTATGGACTACTTCAGGAATTGCTTTGTTTATATCATATGGAAATTGAGGGAACCGTTCTTCAGCTATAGCAACATCTAGCTCACTTGTTGGAAAAACTACAAACCCATAACATCCCGGCCAATCCGGACAGCCTAAACCGGCATCTACTAGTCTAGTCCATGCTCCTAAAGCAACAACAACAAAACCAAATAAAACACCAAATAGGGATAGATTTCTTAAATTTGTCATTATATTAATACCTTAAGGTCTTTCAGTATCTTCTTAGGATCAAGATCTACATCAAAATACATAACAACTCTTCCATATGGGTCTATTATAAATATTGGATTTTCAGACATTAGATCTAGCGCTGAATTAATTTGCAAAGATTTAAAGAAAACTGTTGATTGGTCTTTGTAAATTTCCATTCTTGGGTATTCGCTTTTTATATTTGCAATAGCCTCTTCTATTTGATCATTATTATAAAATGCTGCTCTTTTAATTCTGAAAATATCTCTATTTAAAGCCACATTTAATTGACGCATTAAATACAAAGAATTTTCTGCCTTAACAGGATCTGTTACATAGACCCCCATAATCCATTTGCCATCCTCAAATGAAATGCTTTCATTACCTTTATAAACATCCATGCCGGTTATATCAAAGTATTGATTAAAGAAGGTTCCTTCATTCTTAGTACCATCTGGTGAATACCCCATACTAAAATAAATCGAAGATAGAGCTACTATTAAGATAGGAGTTAATAAGATGAAGATTAACGCTATTTTATTTTTCATAATTTTTATTTCTTAACCCAAAATATATATACATGCCACATAAAACAAGAAACATAGTAAACCACTGAAGTGCATATCCATAATGTTTTACCGGAGGCATATTTGTTGGTATTACTTCCATATAATTTAATGCATCTTGAAAAGTTGGTTCAGCAACTAAAACAAATGGATAAAGCTCCTCTGCGTACTCATCTACTAGATAATCTAAAGATTGAGTTTGGCTTATCTTTGGCCAAGTTGTTGAAATTAAGTCCTCTGAAAGAACAAATCCAAGCTCAGGTTTAACAAGCAAGCCGCTTAATTCTGCTGAAGGGCTGTTAATATTTATAGTTGGCAAATTAGCTCTTAAAGATTCTTGTTCTATCCAGCCTCTATCAACAAGTAATAATTTATTAGAATCTTCAACAATAAAGGGTGTAAAAACTTTAAATCCAACTCGGCCTCTAAAAATAATGTTATCAATTAATATCTGTCGAGACTCATCAAAAATTCCTGCAACATATATACGCTGCCATTTTCCTGAATTTGAGCTAAGCAAAGAAGGCTCTGCTTTGATTGCTGTATTAAATGCATCTAATACTTGTTGTTTATTTTGACCTCTTTCTATCTGCCACACACCTAGTGCAAAAAAGACTGCAGCAAAAAAGACAAAAAATACTGAGATTTTTATACCTGGATTAAAAGATTTGTCTTTGTTCATATCTAAAAAAAAAACTATGTTTTACAATACCTGCATCATGTTATTAAAAACTGCCATATTCATTGTAATCGCATTAATCCTTCTGAGTTTAGGTAGTAGCCTATTCTTTTTATTAAAGGATCAAGGAACAACCGAAAGTAAAAGAACCGTTTATGGTTTAGGTGTTAGAGTTAGTCTTGGTATCTTATTAATAATTTTAATTACTTATGGTCTATATACTGGGCAGCTTGGTAATAGCGTGCCTTGGGACCAGGTTAATTAAATTATATACACAAAGAAAAATAACATTACCCAAACAACATCTACAAAGTGCCAATACCATGATGCAGCTTCAAAGCCAAAATGGTCATGTGTTTCAAAGTGATTAAAAAATACTGATCTAACTAGCATAACCGAGAGCATGCAACATCCGAGGAATACATGAAAGCCATGAAATCCTGTTAACATAAAAAACGTAGATCCATATATTCCAGAATTAAGTGTCAAACCATAATGAGCATATGCTTCATAATATTCGGCTGCTTGAAGGCCTAAAAAAATTACAGCTAAACCAACTGTTGCACCTAACCATCTATTAAATAACTTCCTGCTTCCATTTTTTAAACCTAAGTGAGCAAAGTGGACTGTTACGCTAGAGCTAAGCAAGATCACCGTATTCCATAGTGGAAGCCACTCAAGAACATGAGACCATCCAGGAAAAGCCATGCTTTTATCAGCCATAACGTAGCCATCTCCAGCATCTGGAGTTGCAATAACTGGCCAAGTGCTTTCAAAGCCCGTCCAAAAATCTACGCCCATTTCTTGAACAAACTCAATTGGTGCGCCTTTCTCTCCTTCTCCTGCAAGCCATGGCACTGCAAAAGTTCTTACATAAAACAAAGCTCCAAAGAAAGCTGCAAAAAACATAACTTCAGAAAAAATAAACCAAGCCATACCAAAAACATAAGATTTTTTTAGCTGGGCGCTATCAAGACCAGCCAAATGCTCTTGAACAACTGTTCTAAACCAAAAAAACATGGTTACAGCCATAGATGCAAAACCAATATATAAAACTGCAGCACCATTCGCGGTTCCATTTATAGTTCCACCTGCTCCCATAACAAGAAGAAATAATGAAACAGCTGCAAAGATTGGATATCTGCTTGAATCAGGTACGTAATAATTTCCACCGCTCATATCTTATGACCCCATATGATCACTATCATGATCCATTGTTAAGTTGTGTTCAATCTTGCTATCAAAAATAGTATACGAAAGAACGATATTCTTAATATTGTCAGGCAATTCATCATCAACAACCATTTTGATTGGAAGAAGTATCTCCTCACCAGGCATTAATTCTATGCCTTCAGCAAAACAGAAACACTCTATTTTTTTAATGTAGTCTTTGGCATTAGATGGGGCAACGCTATTGACAGCTCTACCTGTCATCATTTTATCTGTAGTATTTTTCGCATAAAATGTAGCTTCATAAAGAGTTCCTGTCTTTATCTTTGAAACCTCTTTAGACGGCTTAAAAACCCAAGGCATGCCTGCATTATTATGAGAAATAAACTGTAGGCCTATTTCTCTACCTTCAACAGATATTGATGATTCAGCATTTGATGTCTGAGCAACTTTTCCATTAAGACCGGTAATGTCACAAAAAACATCATATAAAGGCACAAGAGCAAAAGAGAATAGATACATTCCTGCTACAGCTGCTGAAAGTTTTAATATTGTTATTTTCTTGTTGCCCATAATTAACTTACTTTAGGTGGTGTGCCAAATGTGTGATATGGAGCAGGTGAATCAACTGTCCACTCTAAACCCCTAGCTCCTTCCCATACTTCTCCCGTAGCTTTCTTGCCACCCATCACTGTCTTAATTACTATAAATAAGAAAAATACTTGTGAAAAACCAAATAAAAATGCGCCAGCTGTTGAAACCATATTCCAGTCAGCAAATTGCAGAGCATAATCAGGAATACGTCTTGGCATCCCAGCCAGTCCAATAAAGTGTTGTGGGAAAAATGTAACATTTACTCCAATAAATGAAAGCCAAAAATGAAGCCTACCAAGTCTTTCGTCGTACATGTTTCCAGTCCACTTGGGAATCCAATAATAGACAGCTGCCATTATTGAAAAAATTGCTCCAGGAACTAGAACATAATGGAAGTGAGCTACAACAAAGTATGTATCATGATATTGGAAATCTGCAGGAGTTATTGCAAGCATTAATCCAGAGAAGCCGCCTAAAGTAAATAACACTACAAAAGCACATGCAAATAACATGGGCGTTTCAAATGTTATTGAGCCTTTAAACATTGTTGCTATCCAGTTGAAAACTTTTACTCCCGTTGGAACAGCAATAAGCATTGTTGACCACATAAAGAATAATTCTGCTGCAAGGGGCATGCCAACTGTGAACATATGGTGAGCCCAAACTACAAAAGATAAGATTGCAATTGAAAGCATTGCCCAAACCATAGATGAATATCCAAATAATTGTTTCCTAGAGAATGTTTCAATAATGTGTGAAACAATACCAAATGCTGGAAGAATCATAATATATACTTCCGGATGCCCAAAGAACCAGAATATATGCTGGAATAAAACAGGGTCACCACCGCCTGCTGCATCAAAGAAGCTTGTACCAAAATGAATATCCATAAGCATCATGGTTACAGCGCCAGCAAGAACAGGCATTACTGCAATTAACAGATATGCAGTGATTAACCAAGACCAAACAAACAATGGCATTTTCATGAGACCCATTCCTGGAGCTCTCATGTTCATGATTGTTACTATCACATTGATAGAACCCATTATTGATGAGGCCCCCATAATATGTACAGAAAAAATGAAGAAGGTTGTACTTGGTGGTGCATAAGTAGTAGAAAGAGGAGCATAGAATGTCCAACCAAAGTTGGGTGCCCCACCTTCCATAAACAAAGAAGATAAAAGAACAAAGAAAGCAAATGGCAATATCCAGAAACTTAAATTATTCATTCTTGGTAAAGCCATGTCGGGTGCGCCTATCATCATAGGCACAAGCCAGTTAGCAAGACCAACAAAGGCGGGCATAACTCCACCAAAAATCATAATTAATCCGTGAAGAGTAATCATCTGATTATAAAATTCTGGTTCAACAATTTGCATGCCTGGTTGGAATAGCTCGGCTCTAATAATCATTGCCATAGCTCCACCAATTAAGAACATGGCAAAACTAAACCATAGATATAGAGTACCTATATCTTTATGGTTGGTTGTATAAAACCATCTTTTTAGGCCCTTAGCAGGACCATGATGTCCGTGATCATCGTGGTGATTTTCTATTACAGCACTCATATATATCCTCGTTTAATACTAAATTTTATTTTGTTTATACTCAACTATGTCTTTAGGAACGACTATTTCTCCGTCTCCTTTTTCTGCATTACCCCAAGACTGTCTTGTATAAGTAATTACAGCTGCCATTTCAACTTCTGATAAATAACTAAATGAATTCATGGCAGCGCCCTGAATCCCTTCCATCAAAATTTCAATTTGCCCCGCTTTGTCATTTAAAACAACATCACTGCCGGCTAAGCCTGGGAAGATTCCAGCTATTCCCTGTCCATTAACTTGATGACAAGCTACGCAGTTAGTTACATACAAAGACTCACCTCTTTCAACAAGTTCAGCGGCACTCCAATCTTTCTCAGTCAGTTCTGCCATAGCGATAGCAGCAGCCTTTTTATCATTTATCCAAAGATCATATTCGTCTTGCTCGACCACCTTGACAACAATTGGCATAAAGCCATGATTTTTTCCGCAAAGCTCTGTACATTTTCCTCTATATAATCCTGGCTCATCAACGATTGTCCAAGCGGTATTGATAAATCCTGGGATAGCATCTTGTTTAATAGCAAATGCTGGCATCCACCATGAATGGATCACATCATTAGCAGTTATTAAAAATCTAACTTTCTTCCCAGCTGGTATTACTACCATCTCATCTACTTCTTGAAGATAGTTTTCGCCCTTAGGTACCTTGTTATAAATTTCATCTAAATCAGTGGTCAAATTAGAGAAGAAGCTAACATCATCCTCTAAGTATCTGTACTGCCATTTCCATTGGTAGCCAACAACTTGGATATTCACATCCCCAGCTTCGTCGTTATATATGGACTGAAGAGTCTTTGATGCTGGGACTGCCATTGCAATAAGAATTAAGAATGGAATAATTGTCCAAGCCAACTCCACCTTAGTGTTTTCATGAAATGTAGCTGCAACAGGATTTTTTTTCTTGGTAAATGCGTACATGGAGTAAAACATAACTCCAAAAACTAACACACCTATAGCAACGCAAATCCAGAAAATAAGCATATGAAGATCATAGACTTCTCTACTTATTGCGGTTGCGCCTTGGGTCATATTAAGCTCATCCCACTCGGCAATAGCCTTGTTGGAAAGTGCAAAAAATATAACTGTAAATTGTGTTTTAAATGAACAAATTAAACTTCTAACATTAGTCATGTATATCCCTTATAACCAGTTTTTTTATAGAGCATTTGATGCCGCAAATAGTTACTCAGTTTTTACGGCTTTAATTGCGTGTATTCTATAACTTTGGAGAATAAATTACTACTTTTTAATCTTATTAAAATCTTTAATATTAACGACATTAATCGCTTTAATTTCTACTTCTTTTTTTGGATCTTTTGCTGAACCAGGCCTAAATTCTTTGTAACCACATTTTACGCAAAATATTTCGTCATCGTCTTTATGAATAGCAATTGAGTCCTGCTCTGAGCAGCTCGGGCAAATAGCTCCAGCTATAAACTGTGTGAATTTTTTCAATTTCTTAATTCTCTAATCTCTTTAATAATGCTTGTTGTCGAAGGCATCACCCCAAACCATTCATTAAATGACAGTGCTGCTTGTGATATCAGCATCCCCATGCCGTCATAATGATGGTCAGAAATCTCTTCTGCCCAGTTGCAAAAAGCAGTTCCAGTTAAAGAATAATTCAAATCATAAAAGATTGTATTCTTATCAAACAAAGCATCATCGGGGGGAATAAAATCTCCAGTCAAGCCAGCAGAAGAGCCATTGATGACTAAGTCATATTTCTTATCTTCTAAATCATGAGAAATATTCATCATAGGTTTATATTTTGTGCACAATTTTTTTGCTTTGTCCTCTGAGCGATTTGTTATCGTTATCGATATAGGATTAGATTTAATAATTCTAAATAGCACGCTTTGAACAGCGGCGCCGGCTCCTATTATTAATATTTTCTTATTAGCAATTTGGATATCTTTCTCAACTAAATCTTTAATCAAACCTTCACCATCTGTTGAAAGGGCATGTAATTTATCGGAGGACTTAATGATTGTATTAACCGCGCCTATAAATGCAGCCTCTTTTGATAAGTTTGTAATTATTTTTGCAGACGATTTCTTATGTGGAAGAGTTATATTTAAACCTTTTGAATCTTTTGTAAGAAAAAACTCTTTTATAAAGCTATTCAATTCCTCTTCTTCTACCCTATAAGCTCTATAGTCTATGTTGATGTTTTCTTGTCTGGCAAACCTAGAATGGATAAATGGCGATAAAGAGTGGTCTATTGGGGTGCCAATAACTCCTAATTTATATAATCTCGACATCATTTATGCTTCAGCCTCTCCATTTATTTTGCAATGCTAATAAAAGTTTTGTTTCATTTTTAATGAAAAAGGAGTCTTTTTTGTATTTCCAGGATGCCTGAGGTGGCAGAGATGCTAAAATTGACTCAGTTCTGCCACCTGACTGAAGCCCAAAAGAAGTTCCTCTATCATATAGAAGGTTAAATTCAGCATATCTTCCTCTTCTATACTCCTGAAAACTTTTATCTTTTGCGGTATATTTGCGCCCTTTTCTAAGATTAATTATCTTTAAATAGCTATTTAGGTAGGTTTTAGAAGTATTTTTTAACATTTCTAATGATGAATCCAAGTCTAATTCATTAAAATTGTCGAAAAATACCCCGCCAATGCCCCTTTTTTCTTTCCTATGAGGCAAAAAGAAGTAATCATCACAATTTTTGGCAAATTCTTTGTAATATTTTTTATTAAACAGATCGAAATGCTGCTTTGCATCTTTATGCCACATTAAACAGTCTTTATTATATGGAAAGTAAGGAGTTAAATCATAGCCTCCCCCTACCCACCACTCAATGATCTCCTTTTTCTTGTTTAAGAGTAAAAACAATCTAATATTCATATGGCTTGTTGGAATAAATGGATTCTTAGGGTGAGTTATAACTGAGACGCCCATTGCTCTATATAAAGTAGCTTTTTTATTTTTAATATTATCGCGAGCTGATTGAGGAAGTTTTGTTCCTGAAATAGAAGAAAAATTAATAGCAGCTTTATCAAAGAACTTGCCATCTTCTATTATAAAAGTTCTTCCACCTCCACCCTTTGTTCTTTTCCAATTATCATCAGAAATAGTGCAAGATTTAGTAGTTTCAAAGCAGGAATAATTATCAATAATCAAGTTTTGTATTTCTTTAAAATGTTGTTCAAAATTAGCAATCATTAGTCTCTTATAACCTCTTTAGTTTCTAAGTCTATTATAGGGGTAGGTTTACTTAAATTTCCCAAAGGTTTGTTGTATATTGCAACATCATTAAAATCAAAATCTGCTTTAAATTCTTCAATATTGTTTATTGTATCGCTGCCAGATATATTTGCTGAAGTAGAAATAATTGGGTTATTAAATCTTTCAAATAGTGTTTTTAAATGATAGTGAGTGCTAACTCTTATTGCTAATTTTCCAGTACTATTTTGTAAATGGCCAGGTGTTGTATCTATATCAAATTTATATAAAACGGTTACGGGATCTTTGCTTATTGTATCTAAATATTCCATTTCTTTTTTAGTTAAAGGTATTAAAAAATTTGATATTGATTCAAGATTTTTGCACAAAAGGATAAGACTTTTATCTTGTGGCCTATTCTTTAATTCATATATTCTTTTAACAGCTTTTTTATTTAAAGCATCGCAACCTATGCCCCACACACCTTCCGTGGGATAGATTAAAATTTTTCCTTTTTTTAGCCACTCAGAAGCGTCGCTCTGAGACAAAAAAACTCTCACAAATTATGCATTTAAATTTTTGTTCTTTTCTAATACTTCATTGGTAAGATTGGCCCTATATTTGCTCAATTTATTTGCCATTTCGTTATCAGAAATTGATAACATTTGAATTGCTAGAATAGCACTATTTTTTGCACCCGCCTTCCCAATTGCAACAGTAGCAACAGGAATTCCTGGTGGCATTTGAGCTGTAGATAGTAATGCATCTAGGCCGCCCAGGCCGCCAGATTCAATTGGAATGCCTATAACAGGTTTATAGCTATGTGCTGCAACTGCGCCAGCTAAATGAGCAGCCATCCCTGCAGCGGCAATGAAAAGCTTACAGCCATGAGATTCTGATGTTTTAATCAACTCTATAACCTGATGAGGGCTTCTATGAGCCGAAAGTACACTTTTAGAGTATTTGACGCCAAATTCATCAAAAATTTTAAAAACTTCGCTTACTACCGGCAAATCTGAGTCAGATCCCATTAAAATTGCTACATCTAAAGTGCTTTCTGTCATTTTTATATAAACCTCTTAAATAATGCAGATTATAAATTAAGAGATTATAATATGCCAATATGTCTATCCTAAAAATATTAAAGTATCCGGACCCAAGGTTAAGAACCGTAGCAGAAAATGTTATCAAATTCGACAAAAGTCTTCTTAATTTATCAGAAGATATGCTTGAAACAATGTATGCCGAAAACGGCATTGGTTTAGCGGCTACTCAAATAGATATTCATCTCAGGCTTGTAGTTATTGATATTAGTGAAGAAAGAGATGACCCTATGGTATTTGTAAATCCAGTGGTGACTGTAATAGACAACAAAAGTCTAGTTCCGTGTGAAGAAGGCTGCCTATCGATCCCTGGTGCAAGCGTAGAGGTTACTCGACCAGATAAGATTAGACTTAATTGGCTTGATATAGATGGTGAACATCATGAAGCCAGTCCTGAGGGATTATTGGCTGTTTGCATACAACATGAAATTGATCATTTAGAAGGAAAGCTATTAGTTGACTATTTGAGCCCACTTAAGCGAGCTCGTTTAAAAGATAAGGCAACAAAATAGCAGATTTTAGACGATTTTAAGAGAATTTAAGTGATTTTAAAGGTATTTTAAAGAAATGAATGTAATATTTGCTGGGAGTCCAGCATCATCAGCAAAAATATTAAGAAAGCTGCATTCCGACGGCATAAACATTAAATTAGTCATCTCTCAACCAGACAAAAGAAGCAAGCGCGGCTCAAAAGGTGATTTAAGTGAAGTATCGAAAGCAGCTTTTGAACTAGGGCTAGATATTATTAAGCCATTAGACTTAAACAACGAAGAGTTAAAAAAACAGATCCTTTCATTAAACATAGATTTTTTAGTTGTTTCCGCATATGGAAAAATTATTCCAGAATGGCTTTTAAAACATCCAACCAAATTGCCGATAAATGTTCATTTCTCTCTACTGCCTAAATATAGGGGGGCATCGCCAATTCAGTCAGCATTAGCAAATGGAGATGCTGAGTCAGGCATAAGTTTTATGGAAATGAATCAGTTTATGGATGAGGGAGACATTATTAAGATAATCCCTCTAGAAATTGATACAGATGAAGATAAAGCTACGTTAGAAAATAAACTGTCTAATCTGGCTGCAGAAAATATAACTAAGGTTTTAGATAATATTTCTGAAGATAGATATGAGTTGATTTCCCAAGACCATAGCCTGGCTTCTTATTGCTCGAAGGTTCTCAAAACTGATGGCAAGATAAATTTTGAGGACTCTTCGGAAGTTATTTTAAGAAAGTTTAATGCATACAAAGGCTGGCCAGGTACATATTTTTTATATCGCAGTATAAGCATTAAGGTGCATAAAATGAGCATAGATAATAATATATATGATGGTGTGCCTGGAACTATACTAGAAATAAATAAAGACGGTATAACTTTTAAAACAAGCAATTCAGCTATAGTGATTACTTACATACAATTTCCAAATAAAAAAATTATAAGTTCAGCCGATGCTTTTAATTCATATCTTGAATTTTTTACAAATTAGTAAAATCCAGCTAGGGGTTTTAATTCTATTAAAAGAGGTTTAACTTAAGAGGTTATGAAAGTAGTAATTTTAGGTGCGGGTAAGGTTGGAGAAAGTTTAGCAAGGAACTTGTCGCAAGATGGGTATGATATTTCTCTTGTAGATCTAAATAAAAATAAGATCGATTATCTACAAGATAGATTAGATGTTGCGGCGATAGTTGGCCATGCTGCTCATCCAAACTCATTTAAAAAGTCTGGAGCTGATAGTGAAACTATAGTTCTTGCTGTCACTAATAATGATGAAGTGAACATAGCTGCCTGTCAGATCGCTAAAGCTCAATTCTCTGTTAAAAAAACAATATGCCGGTTTAAAGATAATACTTATTTGAGTTGTCTTGATTCATTTGGTGAAAATGTTATTGATATACCTATAAGCCCGGAAAATGAGGTGACATCTCACCTTAAAGATTTAATAGACCATCCTGGTGCCGAACAAATTGAAGAATTTGCAGATGGAAAAGTTAAATTAGTGTCAGTAAAAGTTAAAAAGTCAGGCAAGTTGGTTGATAGGGCTCTTAGAACGATAGAAGATGATATGCCTGGCATAGAAAGTTATATTCCTACTATTTATAGAAAGGGCAAGCCTTTCATTCCCAATGGGGACACAATAGTAAAAGAGGGTGATGAAGTTTATTTTGTGACTGCTAATGAAAATGTGGACGCTGTAGTAAACGAGATGAGGCTAGAAGCAGATCCCTACTCCAGAGTTATGATAATTGGTGGTGGTAAAATCGGTTTCAATTTAGCGCAACGGCTAGAAGATTCTTATAAAGTTAAGATTGTAGAATCTAACGAAGAGCGATGTGAAGAAATATCTAGAAGTTTGAATAAGACAATAGTCTTAAGGGGTAAAGGTGCAGATCAAGAGCTGCTTAAAAATGAAAATATTGCACAGGTAGATGTTTTTTGCGCTCTAACAAATGATGATGAGGCTAATATCATGTCATCACTTTTAGCTAAGAAGCTTGGGGCTACAAAAACAATGGTTATTTTAAATAACCCATCTTATGTGAATATATTGCCTGGCTTTGTTGATAGTTGTATTGCGCCACACAGATTAACGGTTTCTTCCGTTCTCCAATACTTACGAGAAAGTGATGTTGCGCAAGATGTAATCTTAAAAATGCACTCAGGTGCTGAGGCTTTGGAGGGAATTGTTCATGCAAATGAATATACAAGTGATTACTTTGGCAAATCCATTAAAGAATTGCCTTTGCCTGATGAGGCCTCAATAGGAGCAATTGTAAGAAAAGGGAATGTAATAATGCCTTCCTCTGAAGTTGAGCTTTGTATAGAAGATCATTTGATTATCTTCCTTTCTAACAAAGAGAAAGTTAAGGAAGTAGAAAAGTTATTTACTAAAATTTAATGAACCTTAAGGCTATTTCTAATCTATTTGGCATTTTGCTAATGCTTTTTAGCTTGTCATTTGTTATCCCAATAAGTATTTCATTTTTATATAATGATTCAAGTCTTAATATCTTTTTAATTACTTTTCTTTTGGTTCTTGCGATTGGATTTGTATTTTGGATTTCCTCAAAAGATCATAAACAAGAGCTAAACTCAAATGATGGATTTATAATAATCGCTCTTTTTTGGCTTGTGCTTGCAATTGCTGGCTCTTTACCTTTTTACTTAAGCGGCATGAGTGTCATGGATTCATTTTTTGAGTCTATGTCAGGTATAACCACAACAGGCGCAACAGTTATAACAAATATAGACGAATTAGATGAGTCTTTATTAATGTATCGACAGCTGCTTCAATGGATGGGTGGAATGGGTTTAATTGTTCTTGCAATAGCTGTTATGCCTATTCTAGGGATAGGTGGAGGTCAAATATACAAAACTGACATTCCTGGAGCAATGAGTGATCAAAAGCTTACACCTCGGATTACTGAAACTGCAAAAGCCTTATGGACAATTTATTTTGGCTTAACAGTGCTTTGTGCTCTTATGTATTGGATTGCAGGTATGAGTGGCTTTGATGCAATAGCTCATAGCTTAAGTACTGTATCGATAGGTGGGTTTTCAACTTATGATGAGAGTATAGGTTTTTTTGATAGTTTTTTTATTGAGCTTGTTTGTATAGTCTTTATGATCATCTCTGCATCAAGTTTTGCGCTTCACTACGGAGCTCTCTTTAGAGGCAGGGCTCTAAGATATTTTTACGATCCTGAATTTAGGTTTTTTATAAGTATAATTTTATTGATATTTGCCATTAGTTCTCTAATCTTATTTTTTACACAAGACAATTCTGAGTCTCAACGTAGTATTTTATTTCAAACGGTTTCTATAGTTTCTACAACTGGTTTTACCACAACTGATTATTCTCTATGGCCATCTGTTATTGGTTTCTTGTTATTAATTGGAGCTTTTATAGGCGGCTGCTCTGGTTCAGTAGGGGGCGGAATAAAGTCATGGAGAATTTTAATTATGTTAAATCATGCGCACAAACAATTGATCAAAATTATTCATCCGCAAGCTGTGGTATCTGTAAAGATTGGCTCGAAAGTTGTTGATGGTTCTGTCGCTGAGTCTGTTTGGGGATTTTTCTCTATTTATGTAATCTCATTTATGTTGCTCTTGTTTTCCCTTCTTGCTACTGGTCTAGATTTTACCTCAGCTTTTTCTGCAATTGGAGCTTGTCTAAATAATTTAGGCCCTGGTCTTGGAGAAGTTTCTGCAAATTATTCTTCTGTTACTACAGTGGGTAAAGGCATTCTGGCATTTGGGATGATACTTGGCAGACTTGAAATCTTTACAGTGCTTGTTTTGTTTATGCCAATGTTCTGGAGACGCTAAACCTTATAAGGATTATCTACTCCCTCAGGGGGTCTTTTAAATCTCTTGTATTCCCAAGAGTAATCTTCAGGACAACTTAAAATCATTTTTTCCATGGTTAAATTCATAGATTGAGCAGAAATCTCTTTTGGAGACTTTCTGATAATAATTTTCAAGTAATCCTGAGGTGCGCTAAACAGGCCAATATAAATTAATGGCTTTGATGTTTTATTGGCAAGAGAAGGTATAAGTGTTGTTGTATATGCGTCTCTATCAAAAAATTTTGCGTACTCGCCCATTCCATCTTGAGGAACCTGATCAGAGGCCATTACAATGACCTTGTTCTTAATTAAACCCTTTAGTAGCTCTTTAACTCCTTTGTAGCTAGTTGTATATTGTTTATTGCCTTCTCGCTCCCTTTCTCTCTTAACATATGCGTTCATAAAGGTATTTTTGAGCGGTTTATATACGCCAACGGTTGGGGTCTGGGTATTAATCCACTGGAGGCTTATGTCCACACTTCTATTATGAATTCCTGATATTAATAGTCCATTTTTCTTCTTTAAAGCATCGGACATTAGATATCTATTATCTACCCTAACAATATTTTTCGAGATTTTTTTATTTGACCTAGATAAGCAATAAAGGGTTTCGTACAAGCTGCATATTGATTCGGTAAAACTTTTCTTAGCTAAGGCTTCTTTTTCCATTAATGATAAATTTTTAAAACTTATGCATATATTTATATATGTAGTTTTATATGAGCTAAATATTGTAAAAGGAATAACCTTCATTACAAATCTGATACAAGCCTTTGCTGGCTTCAATGGTAAAGGTGAAAAAAGAAATAATACTACTTTCATTTATCTTTAATTAAAAAAAACTGTTATTAAATATATAATTATTATTTTACAGTAATATACTGGGTTCTATGTTCTTGATCTTTTCAAACACAATATAAGGAAGTACGTTGGCAGCTAAAACAATGGAAGAGCTTGTTGCTCTTTGTAAAAGAAGAGGCTTTATTTTTCAGTCTAACGAAATCTATGGCGGCATGCAGGGTTTATATGATTATGGACCATTAGGAGTTGAGTTAAAAAATAACCTTAAGCAGGCATGGTGGACTTCAATGGTATATGACCGTGATGATGTGGAAGGATTGGATGCGTCTATACTAACTGCTCCCAATGTTTTAAAACATTCAGGGCATGAAGATACATTTACTGATCCCATGGTTGATTGTAAGTCTTGTCAAAGTAGATGGCGGGCTGATCAACTAAAGGATTCAACGTGCCCTTCATGTGGGTCAAAAGATCTTACCGAACCAAGGCCTTTTAATTTAATGTTTAAAACCAGTGTTGGTCCCATTGATGATGGCAAATCATTTGCATACTTAAGACCCGAGACTGCTCAAAATATTTTTACAAATTTTAAAAATGTAGTTGACTCCACATCAAGGAAATTACCATTTGGTATTGCCCAAATTGGTAAAGCATTTCGTAATGAAATAACACCTAGAAACTTTATTTTTAGGGTAAGAGAATTTGAGCAAATGGAATTAGAGTTCTTTTGTGCTTCTGGATCAGATGAAGAGTGGCATAGGTTATGGGTCGAATCTAGAATAAGTTGGTGGGAAGAGCAAGGCGTAGGTAGTGATGTGCTAGAGTTATACCACGTGCCTGCAGATGAGCTTGCTCACTATTCAAAAGCTACAGTAGATATTATGTATAAGTTTCCTCACGGCCTGGAAGAACTTGAAGGCATAGCAAATAGAACTGATTTTGATTTGGGTTCACATAGTAAAAATCAATCTGAACTGGGCATAAGTTCAAAAGTTATTGAAAATAAGGCATCTAATGCAAAACTAGCTGTTCAAGACATTGAAACTAATAAATGGAGTGTTCCATATGTTATTGAGCCTTCAGCTGGAGTGGACAGAGGTGTCCTAGCTATTTTAAATGAAGCATATTGTGTAGAAACACTTGAGGGCGGCAAAGAGCGAACAGTTTTAAGCTTGAAACCTCATTTATCACCTATTAAAGCAGCTGTAATACCTCTAAAAAGAAATCATGAGGGATTAGTTGAACTAGCTTCAAAAATTAAATCAGAGTTACAAAATCTTCGATTGGGAAGAATTTTAATAGAAAATTCAGGAAATATAGGAAAAAGTTACAGACGACATGATGAGGTTGGAACGCCTTTATGCATAACGGTTGACTTTGAATCACTGGAAGATGGAAGTGTTACAGTAAGAGATAGGGATACTATGGAGCAAAAACGAGTTTCTGTTGACGAAATAAAGACACAGCTTCAAAAGATGCTATTAAATGGAACAAATGTTTAATAAAATTATAAGGAATATGTTATAGGGCGTTTTACATGAGCTTTTTGGGGAGTTTGCTCTTTAATATAACCCTCTACAGCAGCTTGCCTTTTATTAGTGCTGTTATTCTGGTCGCTTATCCTTTTGTTTCTGCCAAAATTTTATCAAAAATAGCCTCTTTTTGGATAAGCTTTATTCTTAAACTCTTAAGGTTTTTATGTGGCTTGGATTGGGAGGTAAAAGGTCTATCAAATATTCCAAATTCTCCGGTAATTGTTATTTCAAACCATCAAGGTCAATGGGAATCTTTATATCTTCAAACGCTTATTCACCCTATTTCAAGCATTATTAAGCAAGAACTGTTGTGGATACCTTTTTTTGGCTGGGCTTTAGCCTTTATGCGCCCTATACCAATTAATAGAAAAAATAAATTTCAAAGCCTGAGGAAGGTTATTGATGAAGCTAATAAAAGGCTTAATGATGGCTCCTCAGTGTTAATATTCCCGGAAGGCACTCGTATTAAACCAGAAAATGGAATTGCAGAATTTAGCAATAGTTGTGGTTTATTATCTGTTAAAAATAATATTCCCATTCTTCCAATCTGCCATAATTCTGGTAAATTTTGGGAAAATAAGAAATTTATTAAAAAGTCAGGGCTGATAAATGTGCGTATCGGCCCACTGTTTAAAGGAGATGATCCAAAAGTTTTAACAAATGAAGTTAAGGCTTGGATGGAAAAAGAATATCAAAAAATTTAAATATCTAAATTAGAGACTGATAACGCATTATTATCAATAAACTCCCTTCTGGGCTCAACTTGATCTCCCATAAGAATTTCAAACTGCTGATCTGCCTCGGTAGCGTCATTAATAGTAACTTGCATCATTTTTCTATTTTCTGGTTCCATTGTAGTAGTCCACAGCTGATCTGGATTCATTTCGCCAAGACCTTTGTATCTTTGGACCTCTAATCCTCGCGTTCCGCCCTCAGAAAGCCTTTTTATTGCTGCTTCTTTTTCATCTTCATCAGAAACATACTCATGTTGCTTGCCTTTGGTTATTTTATATAATGGCGGCAGGGCAATATATACATGGCCTCTATCTAAGATATCAAAGAATTGTCTATAAAATAGGGTTAAAAGTAGTGTTCGTATATGGGATCCATCAACATCTGCATCAGTCATAATGATTATTCGGTGATATCTGAGCTTTTCAATATCGAACTCTTCTCCAATCCCACAACCCAAGGCTTTAATTAAGGTGCCCACCTCCTGGGAACCTAAGACCTTATCTATTCTAGCTTTTTCAACATTAATAATTTTTCCTTTTAAGGGCAAAATAGCTTGATTCTTTCTATTTCTTCCTTGTTTTGCAGAGCCACCAGCCGAGTCACCCTCAACAATGTATATTTCAGATAGTGCAGGATCTTTTTCCTGACAATCCGCGAGCTTTCCTGGTAAACCCGCAATCTCAAGAACTCCTTTTCTTCTTGTCATTTCTCTAGCCTTTCTAGCTGCTTCCCTTGCCAGTGCTGCTTCGGCAACTTTTGAGAAAATATTAACTCCCTCTTTAGGGTTTTCAAGGAGATATTCATTAAAGTATTTACTAAATACAGTGCTAACAACACTTTCAACTTCAGAAGAGACTAATTTTTCTTTGGTTTGTGAGGAAAATTTTGGATCAGGAACTTTCACAGAAACAATGGCTATAAGCCCCTCCCTAACATCTTCGCCAAGAAGGTCTGTTGGTATCTTTTTGTTGTTTTCTTTTTTTATAAATGCTTTGAGTACTCTTGTAAGACTGCCTCTAAATCCGGCAAGGTGAGTTCCTCCATCTTTTTGCGGGATATTGTTTGTATAACAAAGCACATTCTCTGAATAGGAGTCAGTCCACTGAAGAGCTATTTCAACACCAACATCATTGTGAGTAGATGAGCATTCAAATACCTCCGATACGTTCTGCTTTTTACCTTTTAAATAAGTTACATAACTTGAAAGACCGCCGCTGTTTTTAAATTTTTTAGATTTACCCGTTCTATCATCAATGACATTGATAGAAACGCCAGCATTTAAAAAAGATAGCTCTTGGATTCTCTTATGAATCCTTTCAACTTCAAATGTAACAGTTGTAAATATTTTATCTGATGGTGTAAAAGTTATTTCGGTTCCATTAAGTTTAGAGGCTTTAACTTTTTTTAGTTTTGCTACTGCTTTACCTTCTTTGTATTTTTGGACAAACTCTCCGCCATCTCTCCAAACTCTTAATGTAAGGCTCTTTGATAGGGCATTGACAACTGAAACTCCAACCCCATGAAGCCCCCCAGATACTTTATAGCTATTGTCGTCAAATTTTCCGCCAGAGTGAAGTGTTGTTAATATTAATTCAGCTGCTGATATGCCTTCTTTTTCATGAACGTCAACCGGTATACCTCTTCCATCATCTTTAACTGTAACAGAACCGTCTTTGTTAATTATTACATTGATATCTGAACAGTGGCCTGCCATTGCCTCATCAATACAATTATCTAATACTTCAAAAACCATATGATGCAGCCCTGAGCCGTCATCAGTGTCACCAATATACATTCCAGGTCTTTTCTTAACAGCCTCTAAACCCTTTAAGACCTGAATATTTGATGAATCATACTTTGCTTTATCTTCTTTTTTTGGCATCTGTTATTGACTCAGTTGTTCCACGTGGAACTTTTTAATATTAATTAATTCAGCCTCTATTTTACTATTAATTTGGTCTTCTATGTTTGAAAAAATCACTTGATTTTGAATAAGTTTTAATAGGGATATGTATATATTAAAAGTGTCTATATCTAACTCTGATTTAACATCGTCAATAAGTAATGTTGGTTTAATGTTATAGATGGACCTTAGCACTTCATGTTGAGAGCAAAGCCATATAATTGCTAAAAGCTTTTGCTCCCCACGAGAAAGTATTTCCTTTGCATCTGTATTTTCTATGAAGATTTTTATATCAGCCTTGTGAGGTCCTTTGGTAGTAACTTTTCTTCTAATATCAGTATCTTTTTCTGAGTTAAAGGTTGTTAATAAGTCATTTATAGAATCCCACCCTTGATCATAATTAACATTTAAATTGCTGATAAATACTTTATGAGATTTTAAGTCTAATTTGTTAATAATGTTCCCAAACTCATTTTTTGTTTGATCAAAAAATATTTTTCGTTTTTCCGTTAAACTTTCTCCCAAAGAAGCAAGCTTCTCTGTCCAAGGCTCTAAAGATGAAAGCTGCCTTTCTTTTAATAGTTTGTTTCTTTGCTTGAGTGACCTAAAGTAAGCAAACCAGTTTGCCGAATAACTTTCGTCGCTTAAAAAAACAGCCCTATCTAAAATTTTTCTTCTAAATGCAGGGGCTGCTTCTGTAAATGAAAAGGTTTTATTGTCTATGATTGTTGCTGGGAAGGTTTTAGCTGCCTCGCTAATTGTTATTTTTTTATTATTTAACTTTAGTTGAATGGCCTTACTTCTTTCTTTATAGGCCTCTATTATAAAACCTGAATCATTATCATATGCTTTGAGCTTAAAGCTTTCTTTGCCAAGCTTGACTGCAGATTCAATATTGCTACTTTTAAATGATCTGCCGCTACACACGAGATAAATTGCTTCAAGGATTGAGGTTTTTCCTGAACCATTTCTTCCATAGAAAAAGTTAGCCCCAGAGGATAGATCAACCTTAAGGGAATTGAAACATCTAAAGCTTGATAGGGTTATAGAGCTTAATGCCACTATATAAGTAACGGCATAACAATATATTTTAGATTCTGGCTATCTGGCGGGGTAATGAGGCAACTTTTATCGGCTCCAAAAAAATGTATCTCACACTCATTGGTATCAAGAGTTGAGAGTATTTCTTGAAAATAGTTAACATTGAAAGCTATATCTAATACTTCTCCCTCATAATTTGCATTGAAAAACTCTTCGCCCTCTTCTTGTTCTGGGTTATTGGCAGATATCATGACGCCTTCACTAGATGTAACCATTCTAACTCCTCTATATTTGTCACTAGAAAGAACACTTACTCTGCTAAGTGCGTCTGAAAAGTCTTTTGTAGATACTTTTAGTACCGAGCTGTCTCCTGATGGTATAACTTGTTCATAGTCAGGGAACTTGCCTTCGATGAGCTTGCTTACAAAGGATGCGTTTGGTGTACTGGTTTTAATCGAACTGTTGCTTAAGTTAACTTCAACAGCGCCCTCTATGTCTCCAACCAATTTCGCAATTTCATTAATTGATTTTCGAGGTATTATTCCGTTAATTTCTTTTGAAGAGGCCGCTTCGAGATCGCTTGAGGCTATTGCTAGCCTATGGGCATCTGAAGCTACTGCTAAAATATCAGTTCCATCTACTTCGATATAAAGCCCGTTTAAATAATGGCGCCAATCTTGGTTTCCCATAGCAAAAGATGTTTTATTAATCAGTGTTTTTAGGTTTTTAGCACCTATCTGAATTGCTTCACCCTCACCCTCTTCTTCAAAAATAGGAAATCCATCACTTGGCAATGTTTTTAAATTATATTTTCCAGTGCCTGATTCAATAACTAATTTATCTCCATCTAATGTTATGTGTATTTCTGAGTTATCTGGAAGAAGTCGACATAATTCACTTAATTTCTTTGCTGGCGCTGTTGTTTTGCCCCCACTTGTGAAATTTGAAACGGTTGAGCTTGTTGAGATTTGAGACTCTAAATCTGTAGCGGTTAACTGCATTGAGCTTTCATCCACTTCTATAAGCACATTGGATAAAATTGGTAGCGTTTGTCTTTTCTCAACCACTCCAAGAGTTAAAGAAAGTGCTTTTACTATATCTTGTTTTTGAATATAAAAATCCATATCTAATTAGTTTGTTAATGCTCTGTTGAGGTTTCTGTAGTCTTCTTCTTGAGATGGGTCTTCTTTTCTAAGTTCTGCAATTTTTTTACAGGCATGAAGAACTGTTGTGTGATCTCTTCCGTTAAAAGCTTCTCCAATTTCTGGCAGGCTGTGGTTTGTTAGCTCTTTAGTAAGAGCCATTGCAAGCTGTCTTGGCCTGGTGATTGACCTGCTTCTTCTTTTAGATAAAAGATCGGACAACTTAATATTGTAATATTCAGAAACTGTTTTTTGAATATTTTCTATACTTACCATTTTTGCAGATATAACAAATAAATCTTTTAATGCGTCTTTAACTAAAGGCAAATCTATTGGTTGATTTGTAAATTTAGAGTTTGCGGAAACTCTTTTTAAAGCCCCTTCGAGCTCTCTAATGTTAGATCTTATTCTTTGCGCAATATAAATAGCACAATCACTTGGGAGATCAACACCCATCAAACTTGCTTTTTTTAGGAGAACTGCCGCCCTGGTTTCTAACTCTGGTGGGTCAATGACAACAGGAAGCCCCCAACCCAATCTAGATTTGAGCCTATCTTCTAAACCATCTATTTCTTTTGGATATTTATCACAAGTTAAAATCATTTGATTGTTTTGATCTAAAAGAGCATTGAAAGTATGAAAGAATTCCTCTTGTGATTGCTCTTTGCCGGCGAAAAACTGTATGTCATCTATGAGAAGGGCATCTGCATTTCTGTAAAAAGACTTGAATTCGTTCATCGCGCCCAGTTGAAGGGCTTTTACCATATCAGAAACAAACTTTTCAGAATGAACATAAACAATTCTTTTTTCTGGGCTATCTTTTAGAATTTGGTTACCAACAGCATGCATTAAATGCGTTTTACCTAAACCAACTCCACCATAGATAAACAATGGATTATAGTCACCACTGGGGTTTGAAGCCACCTGTTTTGCAGCGGCTAGCGCTACGTGATTTGATTTTCCCTCAACAAAGCTTTCAAAAACATAATGATCAACCAGCTTGGTGCCAGACTTGGTCTTTGATGAGTTATATTTATCAACAAATGTCTCTTTATCTAATGTTTTATAAACTAGACTTATGTCCTTTTTTAATTCTTTGTTAATGATTTGATTTATTTCATCTGAAAGATTTTGCACCACATAGTTGAGCACGAAATCATTTGGAGCTGTTATTTCTAAGGTGTCTTTGTTTAAATTTCCTTTTAAGGGTCTAATCCAGGTGTTAAACTCTTCCTGGCTTAGCTTGTTTTCAAGTTTTTCTGTAAATTTTGACCAAAATTCCAAAGCTGTTCTCCTAAAATAGATCTGTTAGTCTAACAAAAATTAACAAGATATCTACAGTATAAGTCTTAGTATTTCTTGTGGATAACTTGTTTATAAATAAATTTCATTAGTTTATTAATAATATGGGTTGTTTTTTCAATTTTTACGCTATAATGCTCATCCAAATTTAACAGGATAGATATGAAAAGAACATTTCAACCTAGCACGCTTAAAAGAAGTAGAACTCATGGCTTTAGAGCTCGCATGGCCACAAAGGCGGGGAGAGCTGTGCTTTCAAATAGAAGAAAAAAGGGTAGAAAAGTTCTTTCTGCATAAAAATTTGTCTCTTCAAAGGCTTCCTAAGCCCATTTTCTCGTCAAAGAATCTCAAAATTTTTCAAGTTCCTGCTGCACAGTCTGAGCTTAGGATCGCTACGCCTAAAAATATTTTTAAACTTGCTGTCACTAGAAATAAAATAAAACGACAAATTAAAAATATTTTTCATATAAACAATCTTCATGAAGACGGTTCGCTTTTTGTTATTAAGGTTTTTAAACCTTTTTCGCTATTAAGTTACCAAGAGGCTTCTTTTGAGATATGTAAGGCTGTAAAATCATGAAACAAAATAAACTTAGAAGGCTAGCATGAACCCTAGATATATTTACATGGCGATTGTTTTATCGTTGTCCTACATCTTGTTTTTCCAATGGGGGCAGGATCAAAAAACTAAAGAGTTTAGTGTTGAGGAGGCTCGTGCCGAAATTGAAATAGATGATCTGGGGGATATATCTATCTTAGAAAATGATCTGCTTAAGATTGGTGTTAATAACCAAAACGGTTTAATTGTTGAGTCTAGGCTTAAAGAGTTTCCTGTTTATCCTGGTTCTCAAAGGGGTGTTAGGGTTTTGGGTTTTGGTGAAAACTCTTCGTCTAGTGATCTTGCTTTAAAATATTATTTAAAAAGTGGTTTTGGTGGATTGAATAAAAATAAACCATTTCCTTTTGAGGTTGTTTCAGCAACTGCCGCCAAAATAGTTCTTGAGTCTGAAGAGTTTGGTGTTAGAAAAACCATATCTTTATCTGATGTTCCTTATGAGATAAGTGTGTTTGACGAAAATTTATCTGGTGTTAGTTATAAGCCTTATATTGCACTCTACAGAAATGACGCCCTTCCAGTTGACATGCCAACAGGTTTTTTTACTAATGCTTCATATAGAGGTGTAGCGTTTAATACCAAGGATGACCCATATAAAAATACCAGATTAAGAGCTCTTGATGAGCCGCAGGTTTACAGACAAAACGGTGGCTGGGTGGCTTTTATTCAAAAATATTTTATGGCTTCTGTTTTAGGCTCCAGTGATTATGACTATTCATATTTTGCCAACCCACAAACTGAGTCTGGTCTCTATTCTATGGGTTATTTTGTGGAGCCGGACATAGAAAGTTTTGAGGCTAATGATTCGCACACGCATAGGGTTTTTATTGGCCCGAAGACAAGAAATATTTTAGCAAGCAAAAAAGGTGTTAGTGATTTGGAGTTGTCTATTGATATGGGGTGGTTTTGGTTTCTGGCTCAGCCCATGGTATGGCTATTGGCTAAAATAAATGAATTGGTTGGTAATTGGGGTGTAGCAATTATTCTTTTAACATTCATTATTAAGGCTGTTTTTTGGCCCTTATCTTCCAAGGGTTTTCGGTCTGTTGCAAAAATGCGCTTATATCAGAGTGACGTTACAGAAATCAAAGACAGGTACAAAAATGATCCGCAGAAGGCCCAGGTTGAAATAATGAGTTTTTATGGCAAAAAGGGTATTAATCCACTTGGTGGTTGTTTGCCAATGTTGCCACAGTTCCCTTTCTTTATTGCTTTGTTTTTTGCGCTTCGTGAGAGTGTGGAGTTAAGGCATGCGCCTTTGGGTTTGTGGTTGCAAGACTTGTCTGCTCCAGACCCTTTGTTTATTCTCCCGCTTTTGATGGCTTTTATAATGTTCATGACCCAAAAACTGGCTCCGCCTATGCCGGGATCTGATCCTACACAAGTTGCTGTTATGAAATTTATGCCTGTGATGTTTTCTATATTTTTTATATTTTTACCCTCGGGCTTGGTTTTGTACTCTGTCACAAATGCGCTAGTTACATACTTGCAGCAAGTGCTTATTTATAAAACTGTTGGTGCGAAACTTTCCGAGTAGTTGTTTTGTCATCTGTTTTTGCATTAGCCACTCCAGCAACTAGGTCTGCCCTTTGTGTGTTTAGGGTTTCTGGCCCTGGGTGTTTAGCCGCATTTGATTCGATGTTTACTCAAGCATTGGGTGAACCAAGAAAATTCTATCAACGCTCTTTAATGGCTGGGTCAACTGTGGTTGACACGGTTGGTGTCATATTTTTTGAAGGGCCCTCTAGTTATACGGGTGAGGATTCCTTTGAGATATATGCTCATGGCGGTTTGGCTGTTATGGGCTCAATTGTGGATCTTTTTAAAAGCGTTGGCTTTGACGAGGCTGGTCCTGGCGAGTTTACAAAAAGAGCTTTCTTGAATGGTAAGTTGTCTTTGAGTGAAGCTGAGAGCGTTGTGGATGTTATTAATGCCTCGAGCAAGGAGGTCTTAGACATGTCTTTAAATTCTTTGCGTGGCGGTTTTTCAGATGAGATTTTTGGTTTTTCTAAGAGGCTTGATTCTTTAAGAAAGTTTGTTGAGGGCTCTATTGATTTCTCAGACGAGGATTATGACTTTATAAAAGAGGGTGGTGTTGTTGATGACGTTTCGAGACTTTGTGCCGACTTTGGTGGTTTTGTAAACAAGTGTTTTTTGGCTGGCGAGACTGGATTAAAAAAGACTGTTTTGTTTATCGGGCCTCCTAACTCTGGCAAATCATCACTTTTTAACAGGCTGTTGGGTTTTGATAGGGCTTTGGTTTCAGATGTTCCAGGAACGACTCGCGATCTTATTGAGTCAGAGGTTTTTTATAATAATTCTTCTTTTAAGGTTCTTGATAGTGCCGGTATTAGAGAGACTGTTGATGCTGTTGAGAGTAAAGGCATAGAGTTAACTGTTAACCAAATAAAAGATGCTGATGTCGTTGTTGGTGTTTTTGACTCGGTTGATCCTT
>CABWZP010000011.1 GCA_902509965.1 uncultured SAR86 cluster bacterium | reverse complement strand
GCAGCTGCTTCTTCTGCTAATCTTTTAACAATTGCATCTTTTTTAGCATCTTGTTTAGCTTTTTTAGCTGCAAATTTTGCCTCAAGTTCTTCTGGTGATAATTTAGCCTCTTTAACTAAGCTAGAAACTCTGTCACTCATTTGAGCGCCTTTTGAAACCCATAGATCTATTTTTTCAAGATCAACTCTTAGTCTCTCTTCTTGACCTTTTGCTGTAGGATTAAAGAATCCTACTCTTTCTATGAAGGCGCCATCTCTTGGCTTCCTTTCATCAGCAACTGTTATATTGTAGTAAGGGTTTTTTTTCGCCCCACTTCTAGCTAGTCTTATAATTACCATACTGTCTCAAATTAAAATTTATGTTAAAAAGGCGTGTATTTTAGTTTAACCTTGATAATTTTGATAGTATTAATATATAAGTTTTTACAAACTAACATTTAAATGAACCTTTTATATATAGCATTAAGCTCAGCAACCGCATATTTTCTTATGAAAATATTATATAAAAGATCCAATTATATTTATGTATCTTCAGCAATTGCCTGTTTAATAGGATTAATCGCTTACCTCATTTTTTATAACTCACAATCTAATGACTTTATAACGTCAACACATTTTTATGTAACCAGTATGTCTATAGTATTTTTGTTCATTACTTGTTACGAAGTTTTTTTACTAGAATGGAGAGTAAATAAGGTTAAAAGTGGTGAATTTGTAGGCTTACTACCTATTTCTATTGAGAAAAATTATAATACTACTTTTAAGCTAGCGGGTTTGGGTATAGCTTTTTTGAGTTTAGCTCTACTTACAGGTTTTTATATTACAGATGTTCTTACAACTGAAATTCAACTCAAGATTCTATTTACGACAATCTCTTGGTTAATTTATTTTGCTATTTTGATTGGAATAAAATTCTTTAGTCTTCGAACTAAATATGCTGTAAGGGGCTTGGTGTTTACTTTGGCTTTCTTATTAATTGCTTATTTAGGCAATTCATTTATTTTTAGTACAATAACTTAATGTTAGAAGATCCCTCGTTATTATTTTTGATAATAATATTAATATTTCTATTAATATTATCTGGTTTTTTCTCTGGATCGGAGACTGGAATGATGGCCTCTAACAAGGTCAAGCTTAAAAACTTATCAAAAAAGAAAAATAAAGGCGCCAAGAGAGCATTAAAATTGTTAACAAGACCTGACAAGCTTTTGTCTGCAATCCTTGTTGGAAATAATTTTGCAAATATATTAGCTTCAGCAATTGTAACAATTCTCATGTTAGATTTTTTTAACGGAAGTGTTCTGTTAGGTTCAATACTGCTAACAATTTTTGTATTAATCTTTTCCGAAATAACGCCCAAAACAATTGCTGCAATTAAACCTGAAGAATTTGCTATCAAATCATCTGGCTTGCTTAAAGTGTTTAGTTTAATTTTTAGTCCTATTATTCTTGCAGTGAATGCTGTTAGTTCAAGAATATTAAGGCTTATTAAGTTAGATATTAAAAAATCTCATACAAATGATAATCTTAATACTCAAGAGTTAAGGACGCTCCTTGAAGAGTCAGGTGATTTAATACCTTTTCAGTTTAAAGAAATGCTTTCGTCTATTCTAGGCATGGAAGAATTAGTTGTTGAAGATGTTATGGTTCCAACTTCTGAGGTAATTGGTATTAATGTTAACGATTCTTTTAAAAATGCAAAACATATAATTGAATCCAGCTCTTATTCTTTACTGCCGGTTTATGAAGATTCTATTGATGGAATATTAGGGGTTTTGCATCTAAAAGATTCACATTCTTTTTTAAATTTGTTAAAAGAAAATATAGATTTCAATGACATTCTTATGGACACTTATTTTGTCTCTCAATCAACAACTTTAATAAAGCAACTAAGTGAATTTCAAAAACATGATAGAAATATAGGAATGGTAGTTGATGAGTATGGTGAAATTGAAGGTTTGTTATCTTTGGAAGATATTTTTGCGGAGATTGTCGGTAGATTTGGTAATGAAAAAATTGAGTTTGAGAAAGAATTTATTAAAAGAAAAGATGGATCAATTGTGACTGATGGTAATTGCAGAATAAGAGAATTGAATAAGTATTCAAATTGGTTGATACCGGAGTTTAATTCTAAAACTATTAATGGTCTTCTTACCGAATATTTAGATCAAATTCCCCAAGCTAATCTGTGTGTTGAAATTCAAGGTTATAGATTTGAAATTATGCAGATCGAAGATAACTCAATTACTCAAGTAAAAATTTTTAAGCCAAAAAAAAACGGGGCCTAAAAAAACCCCGTTGTAATTATTCGATCCAATTTACATCATGCCACCCATACCGCCCATACCGCCCATATCAGGCATTGCAGGCGCAGGTGATGCATCTTGAGGTATATCTGTAACCATAGCTTCAGTAGTTATCATCATTCCAGCTACTGAGCCAGCTGCTTGAAGAGCTGTTCTGGTAACTTTAGCAGGATCTAAGATTCCCATTTCAATCATATCGCCATAATCACCAGTAGCAGCATTAAAACCATAAGATCCTTTACCGCCTTTAACATTAGCAACTATTACAGAAGCTTCTTCTCCAGCATTTGAAACTATCTGCCTAAGGGGAGCTTCAAAAGCTTTTTTTGCAATATTAATGCCAACATTTTGATCATCATTTGCACCCGTAAGCTTTTCAACTGCTTCTAATGCTCTAACTAGAGCAGAACCGCCACCAGGAACGACGCCTTCTTCGACAGCTGCTCTTGTGGAGTGAAGAGCATCTTCAACTCTGGCTTTCTTTTCCTTCATCTCAACTTCAGATCCTGCTCCAACTTTAATTACAGCAACACCGCCAGCAAGTTTTGCAACTCGCTCTTGAAGTTTCTCTTTATCATAATCAGAACTAGTTTCTTCTATTTGAGCTCTTACTTGGTTAACTCTTGCTGCTATAGCGTCTTGATCACCGGAACCATCAATAACAGTAGCATTGTCTTTATTCATGGTTACTCTTTTAGCAGTTCCTAAATCATCTATAGTTGCGCCTTCAAGAGAAAGACCAACTTCATCAGAAATAACTGTACCACCAGTAAGGATAGCAATATCTTCTAACATTGCTTTTCTTCTATCCCCAAATCCTGGGGCTTTACATGCTGCAGCTTTTACAATTCCTCTTAAGTTATTTACAACAAGCGTTGCTAGGGCCTCACCTTCAATATCTTCTGCAATAATTAGTAATGGTCTTCCAGCTTTTGCAACAGATTCTAATAAAGGAAGAAGATCTCTTATATTTGATATCTTCTTATCGTGTAAAAGAATTAGTGGGTTTTCTAACTCAACAGTCATGCTGTCTTGATTGGTAACAAAATATGGAGATAGGTACCCTCTATCAAATTGCATTCCTTCAACAACATCTAGCTCATTATCAATACCACTTCCTTCTTCAACAGTAATAACTCCCTCTTTTCCAACTTTTTGCATAGCTTCAGCAATTATTTCACCAACCGCTTCATCTCCATTTGCTGAAATTGTTCCAACTTGTGCAATAGCCTTATCATCTGCACATGGAACGCTTAAGTCTTTTACATAATCAACAGCTGCTAAAACAGCTTGATCAATTCCCCTTTTTAAATCCATTGGATTCATCCCGGCTGCAACAGCTTTATTACCTTCATTTACTATTGATTGAGCAAGAACGGTTGCTGTTGTAGTTCCATCACCAGCCTCATCAGAAGTTTGTGAAGCAACTTGCTTCAACATTTGAGCTCCCATATTTTCAAATTTGTTTTCTAATTCAATTTCTTTTGCAACTGAAACACCATCTTTAGTTACAGTAGGTGCACCAAATGATTTATCTAAAACAACATTCCTTCCCTTAGGCCCTAATGTTACCTTTACAGCATCTGCCAAAGTATTAACACCATCTAACATTTGACTTCTAGCTGAGTCACCGAATTTTACATCTTTTGCTGACATTTCTATATCTCCGTTTTTATATAATTAATTAAGATTCAATAACACCAAAAATATCACTCTCACTTAAGATAAGATATTCTTGTCCATCAATTTTTACTTCGCTTCCACCGTAAGGGCCAAAGATAACTAAATCTCCAGTATCAACTCCAATTGGCATAACTTCCCCAGTATCATTTTTCTTACCTGGGCCAACAGCTATAACAACACCTTGTGATGGTTTTTCTGTAGCAGTGCCTGATAGGATAATTCCACCTGCTGATGTTTTTTCTTCTTCAGTTCTTTCGACAAGAACCTTGTCATGTAAAGGCCTTAATTTCATTAGTATTCTCCCTACTTTTTGAATTATAAAAATTACTTTAATTAAGTAATTCAATAAAAAATTTATTCTAAACGTTAGTTATGGACTAAATGTAATAAATCAATAGTCAGGATAGAACTTTTTAAGATATTTCCAAGACATATAACCAACGAACACGCCAATAATATCAGAAAGTAAGTCATATAATTCAAATGTTCTATATTCCAAAGAGTTCTGAATGACTTCAATTGAAAGTCCATACAAAATTAATATTATAAATAAGAAAATCCTTTTTATTTTAAAGTTAGATGCATATGCAAAAAATGTGATTACAGCAAATGCTAGAAAATGAAGCAATTTATCCTGAATTAAAAACTTTGTAATAGATGAGTCTAAAGAAATAAAACTCATTATAGAAGTGAATAAAATAGTTAAGAAGAATATAAATCTTACAAAATAAATAATTTTACTCATATAATTTTTTGTAAAATTTTATTAAAAATATTGATGGTATTGTTAGCGCTGAGGTTATTATAAAAAAGGACATCCAGCCATAATCATCTCCAAATAAAAGACCTAACTTTATAATTATAAGGCCAGAGAAGCCTGCAAGAATCTTTCCTGGAAGCATCATAAAAGATGTAAATAGAGCATATTGAACAGCTGTATATTGTTTAGAAACTAGACTTGTTAGAAAGGTAATATTCACTGTTCCTACAATACCAGCTGCCATACTATCCAAAGCAACCACTAAAGATAATGATGCGAGAGATTTTTCGGATATTGCTATGTAAGCAAAAAATAAATTAGTAATCATTACCAACAAAGCTCCAATAATCAGAGAATTGTTAACACCAGTAGATTTAATTAATTTACCACCCACAAAAAAACCTAAAATTGAAGCCCCTAGAGCTATTGTTTTAACCACAAATCCTATCTCTTCTAGTGTATAGCCCATTTGTATATAAAAAGGGTTGATAATTTGTCCTGTCATTATGTCGGTAAGCCTGTAAGTGCTAATTATTGATAACAAAAGTAATGCAGCATATAGTCCGAATCTGTTGAAAAAATCTTTTAAAGGAACAAAAATAGAGTCACTTAAACTTAATTGCCTTAGGGAAGTATTTTTATTTTCAGGAGTAAGATATAGACCTACAAAACCGACAAGCATGAATAAGGACATCAGCTGATAAACAAATGACCAGTCTGTTTTAGAGGCTAAAATAAGAGCGCCTGAAGTAGCTAGGAGAATAGCTATTCTATATCCCAGCTGATAGCTTGCAGCTAAATTACCTTGTTCTTTTATTTCAGACATTTCTATTCTGAATGCATCAATGGCAATATCTTGAATAGAACCAAAAAAAGCTACAAAAAAAGCTAACTTAGCGAACAGGCTTAAGTTAGTTAATGGATCTGTAATAGAAATTAGAAATAAAAATATTATTATTAAAACCTGCGTCAAAATAATCCAACTCTTTCTTTTACCAAATATATTAAGAAATGGAATTGAAAAATTATCTACTAGTGGTGACCATAAGAATTTCAATGAATAAGTAAGAACAATCCAAGCAAAAAAACCTATTGTGGCTAAATCTATATCTATAACAGCAAGCCATGTTCCAAGTGTAACAAACACGAGCATATAAGGTAATCCAGATGTAAAACCTAGTAAAAAGATGCTTATTTTTTTTAAATTCATAAGTTATTTATTATTTTTTTCCATTCAAACATGGTGCCTGGGTCTGTCTTTCTGCCTGGCGCTACATCTGAATGACCCACCAATCTATCTTTTGATAGATGAGGATAAGATCTAATTAAACTGTCAGTTAAGTTCATTAAAGAATTATACTGTTCATCTGTAAATGCGCTATCGTCAGTACCCTCAAGCTCTATTCCAATAGAATAATCATTACAATTTTCTTTTCCTAGATAAGAAGAAACGCCTGCATGCCACGCTCTTTTGTTAAAAGGAACAAATTGAAGTATTTCTCCAGTTCTTTTAATGACTATATGTGAAGAAACTTTTATATTTTTAATAGATTCAAAATATTCATTTTTTGAAGTATCTAGTTTATTTAGAAAAAAATCCTTGATTTCATTTCCTCCATACTTACCAGGAGGCAGGCTAATTGCATGTATAACTATTAAAGAGATATCTGCATCTTTAGGCCTATTGTTAAAGTTAGGTGAAGGGTGAAAAATGACTCCCTCTATAAGATCATCTTTTATATTTATTATGGACATAACTTAATATCCCATATGAGATTAATTTTGACAAATAAGCTTACTTCACTCTTTCTCTTCGCAATTCAGGAGGCATCTTAAAGACAATATTTTCTTCATCTTTTCCAATTTCATTAATAACTCCACCAGTAAAGTCTCTTAGAGCTAATGCTATTTCTTGAACTCTATCTTCTGGTGCTGATGCTCCTGCAGTAATGGCTATTCTATTAATATTCTTAATTTTTTCTAAATCTAGATCATTAAATTCATCAATTAAAATTGCTTCGCATCCACAACGATCAGAGAGCTCTTTAAGCCTATTAGAGTTAGAACTATTTTTTGATCCTACAACAATCATAAATTCATTCTCTAGAGCTAATTGTTTAACTGCATCTTGTCTGTTTTGAGTAGCATAGCAAATGTCATCATTTTTTGGTGTTATTAAATCAGGAAATCTGTTTTTTAATTGGGCAATGATAGCCTTGGTATCATCAACGCTAAGAGTTGTTTGAGTTACAAGGGCTACATTAGTTGGTTGTTCTATTTCTATAGACTTTGCATCCGTCTCATCCTGAACTAGATATATCTTAGAAGCATCACCGCCAGTATGTCTTCCCATAGTTCCCTCTACTTCTGGATGACCCTCGTGACCAATCAAAATAATATCTCTTTCAGCTCTGGCATGCTTTATAACCTCCATGTGAACTTTTGTAACTAAAGGGCAAGTTGCATCATGAAATTGTAATCTTCGTAAATTTGTTTCAATCTCGACCTTGCTTGAAACTCCGTGAGCACTAAAGATTACTATAGAATCATCAGGGATTTCATAGATCTCTTCAACAAAAATAGCTCCCCTGTCCTCCAAATCCTTCACAACAAAACGATTATGCACAACTTCGTGCTTAACATATACAGGCCTTCCATATACTTCTAACGCCCTATTTACTATATCAATAGCTCTATCTACTCCAGCACAAAAGCCTCTAGGATTTGCTAAATTTATAACAACTTTATCCATTAGATGTTTTTAAAAATTCAGATCCTATAAGCAATATAGCGCCAATACATATGAATGCATCTGCAGGATTGAAGATAAAAAATGAAAAGTTATTAATATAAAAATGTAAGAAATCTGTTACAGCTCCATCACCTGCTCTATCTAGAATATTACCAAGAGCACCTCCAACTATTAACACCAATGCAGTTTGGCTTAGTCTATTTGTTTCAGCTAAAAGTTGTTTAGTTAAAAAGATTACAATCAAAAGTCCAATAAAAAGTAATATATAACTTGATAATCCTGCTCCAAAATCAAACATGCTAAATGCAATACCTGTATTGAAAGTTAGATAGAAGTTTAGAAAAGGTAAGAAATATACGGTTTCAAAAGGGGCAAGATTTGCCAAAGCAAAATGCTTAATAAAAAAGTCTATAGTTACAAGCAAAAATATATAAATGAAGATTGAGATCTTAGACAAATTTCCTAACCTCGCCTGTATTTTCAATATTATCTTCGCATCTAGAACAAAGCTCTGGATGATTTATGCTTTTACCAATAGTTTCTGATCTGTGCCAGCATCGCGCGCATTTATCATCATTTGATTGAGAAATATTAATTGATAAGATCTCACCTTGTTTTATTTGGCAATAAGAGGAAATAAAAACAAAATGAAGCTCTTCACCAAAATTTTGTAAGATATTATATGTGTCTTCAGGACAAATTATTTCAACACTGGTATCAAGAGAGCCTTTAACAAGACCATCATTTCTTGCTTTCTCTATAGCTTGATTCACCAAATCTTTAATTTCAAATAACTTGCTCCATTCACTATTGGTTATTAGCTGATCTGCGAAATTTATATCATTAATAAATTGAGAAAGGAAAACTGATTTCTGTTGCTTTTTAAGAGGCGAATAGGTTTGCCAAATCTCTTCAGCTGTAAACGATAATATTGGGCTAACTAATCTGACTAAAATGCTGACTATATAATACATGCTTGTTTGACATGATCTTCTGGCATGAGAGTCTGTCGAGGTTGTATAGAGCCTGTCCTTTACAATATCTAGAAAAATACCACCCAATTCATTAACACAAAAATTATGTATTTTTTGAACTGCTGTGTGATATTGATACTTTTTAAAGTGGTCCTGAACCTCAATTTGAAGTTGGAGGGTTGAATTAAGTATCCATTTATCAAGCTCAATTAGCTTATCAAAATCAACTCCATTCTTGTTTATATCAAAATCATTAAGATTACCAAGTAGAAATCTAAAAGTATTTCTTATTCTTCTATATTGATCTGAAACTCTTTTTAATATTTCATCAGATGCATTCATCTCACTTCTAAAGTCAGTTGCTGCGACCCATAATCTTAATATATCTGCCCCAAGTGAATTCCAGACTTTTTGGGGTGAAACGACATTGCCTAATGATTTAGATTGTTTGCGCCCTTTATCATCCACAACAAAACCATGAGTTAAAACTTCTTTGTAAGGAGGCCTGCCATTTATGGCTATACTGGTTAAAAGTGATGATTGAAACCATCCTCGATGCTGATCAGACCCTTCAAGATATAAGTCAGCAATTAAACCTTTTTGAAATCTTTTTTCTAGAACTGAAAAATGAGTAGCTCCGGAATCAAACCAGACATCAAGAGTATCTGTAATTTTTATATAATTATCTGCATCATCAATGTAGTCAGAAAGTTTTACTGAATCCCATACTGCAACTCCAGACTCTTCTATTAAATCAGCAAAAATATTAAAAAGATTATCTTGATCTGGATGAATATCACCTGAATCTTTATGAACTACAAGAGCAATGGGAACTCCCCAATTTCTTTGTCTTGAAATACACCAATCAGGTCTGTCTTCTAACATTGATTTAATTCTTTGAAGACCCCAAGAAGGCTCCCAGTTTACAGAATCTATAGATGCCTTTGCATCATTTAAAAGATCAGCTTTATCCATTGAAATAAACCATTGAGGGGTAGATGTAAAAATCAAAGGCGTTTTGTGTCTCCAGCAATGTGGATAAGAATGCTCATAGCTTTCAACATTAATCAGTGATTGACTGGAAACTAAGATTTCAATAACAGAAGGGTCAGCTTTAAATGCTGGTAATCCAGCAAGGTTTTCATATTCATCTTTAAAAAAGCCTTTATTATTCAAAGCTTTTATAGGCTCAATATTATTAGCTTTACAGATAAAGTAGTCATCTAAACCATGCGCAGGAGCGGTATGAACACAACCAGTTCCTGCATCAGTAGTCACATGGCTACCTTGCAATAATATTGATTGTCTATCTAAAAATGGATGCTCAAGATCGATATCTTTTAGATCGCTACCTTTCACATTAGATAAATTTTTTAATTCAATGTTCCAGCGGTCAGAACAAGAATCAATTAACTCAGTTGCGATAATTAAATAATCATCGTCTTTTTTTACAACCGAATAGTCTAATTTAGGATTAATGCAAACAGCTACATTTGAAGGAAGAGTCCATGGAGTTGTTGTCCAGATAACAAATGAACAGTTTTTATCAATATCTAAATTAAATATCGAATTAATTTTTTTCAATGAATTGCTAGAAACTTGAAATGAAACATCAATGGATTTAGAAACTTTATCTTGATACTCAACCTCAGCTTCAGCAAGAGCTGAACCGCAATCTTGACAAAAATGGACTGGTTTTTCACCTTTTTGTAAGTGGTTATTTTTCACAATTGTAGCAAGAGCTCTAAGAGTGTCTGCTTCGAAAGAAGCATCTGCACTTTTATATGGATTAGACCAATCAGCAAGAACGCCTAACCTTATGAAATCATCTTTTTGTTTCTCTACTTGAGTTAAAGCATATTCTTTACATGCATTTATAAAATTATGTTTGTTTTTAACTAAATCGCTATTCTTGCCGTGCTTCTTCTCAACATTAAGCTCAATAGGCAATCCGTGACAATCCCAGCCTGGAATAAATGGAGCATCTTTACCAAGCATGGTTTGAATCTTAATTGTTATATCTTTAAGAATCTTGTTAACTGAATGACCAATATGAATATCACCATTTGCATAGGGAGGTCCATCATGAAGTATAAATTGGTCTTTTCCAGCAGCTCTTGCTCTTATCTCATTATAGAGATCTAAAGAATTCCATAAATCTATGATTTCAGGCTCTTTATTGGCCAGACCAGCTTTCATGGATAAATCTGTTTCCGGGAGATTTAATGTGTCCCTATAATTAATAGTCATAATAATTTCTATTGTAAAAGTTTTTTAGCCAAAGATATGTCTTTTTGTATCTGTTCTTTTAAAAAATCTAGACTTTCGAACTTTTTTTCATCTCTAATTTTGAATTTAAACTCAACATCTATTCTTTGACCATAAATATCTTGATTGAAATCAAATAAATGAACCTCTAAGACTGGCTGCTCTCCGCCGACAGTTGGCCTCACGCCCATATTTGCTATACCTTTATAATTAGAGCCCTGATGCATGCATGTAACAGCATAAACACCAGAAATAGAAAGCTTCTGTTTTGGTATCCACAAATTTGCAGTAGGAACATTAATAGTTCTTCCTAATTGATTGCCATAAACAACTTTTCCTGAATAAATATAAGGTCTGCCTAATAAGTCTTCAGCTAAATTAAAATTACTTTCCAATAACGCTTTTCTTATTCTTGTGCTGCTAACTCTTTTTCCATCAAATAATACAGTTTTAGTATTTGAGACAACTACATTTGTTTTTTCACCCCACTCTCTTAACAAATTAAAATCACCAACTCTCTCAGCTCCAAACCTGAAATCATCACCAACAATGAGTGATTTTAAATTCATTTCTTCTAAAATATCTTTTATAAAATTTTCAGGGGTCATGGATTTTAGGGAGGAGTTAAATCTTAAGAAGCACGCATAGTCGATGCCATAATTATTTAATAACCTATATTTTTCTCTCCATGGACATAATCTTGGAGGCGATTGGTTATTTGTAAGACCTTTTGCAGAAAAATATTCTGCTGCATGAGGTTCTGTAAAAAAAACTAAAGTAGATGTGCCCAAATCTTTAGCCTCTTCTTTTAAATTATCTAAAATTGCTTGATGGCCAATATGTAATCCATCAAAATTGCCAATAGTTGCAGACATGAAAGTTTTAGGATGTCTTTTCTTAAATAAAGAGATATTGTTTTGTCCTCTTATCAAATACATGATTCTTAAAACAGCTCCCTTAATTTACCGCCAATGATAGCTCTTGTTATTAACAGATATAGAAAAATAGAAATTACAACTTCTAAACTTAAATTAAATAGACGCTCCAGAAAACTTAAAGAATTAAAGTCGACATTAAAAGGTCCGTATAACAAGAAAAGAATGATTGAAAGTGAGCCTAGTGCTAAAGCTAAATTGAATCTATTTATTGGATTTCTAAATTGAATATAATTATCTTTTATTAAAATTGTATACAGAATACCGCAACTTAATAAAGCTGAGATTGAGCTGGCGAATGCTAAACCTGTATGACCATAACCCAAGATAAAAGCTAGATAATAGTTTAAAGCAATATTCAGAGCTAAAGCTGCTATAGCTGCATACATAGGAGTTTTAGTATCTTTCCTTGAGAAGAATGCAGGAACTAAAACTTTCATCATCATAAAGAATGGTAATCCGAAAGAAAAAGCAATTAGACTTTTCGAAGCCTGGCTAACATCTGTTGACATAAACTCGCCTCTTTGAAAAAGAGTGCTAATTAGATGCTCTGAACAAATAGCCAGTCCAATGACTGATGGAATTGCCAGAAACATTACCAGTCTTTGAGATTTTCTTAATTGCTCCTTAAACAAGATTAGATCGTCCCTTTGATTTGCATTAGAGAGAGATGGAAGAAGAACGGTTCCAATTGCAATTGCAAAAATGCCAAGAGGAAACTGAATTAATCTATCTGAAACGTACAACCAGGTTGGGCTTCCAGTTATAAGAAGAGATGCAAAAACTGTATCTATTAATAGGTTGATTTGTGCAACACCTCCAGCAATAACAGCTGGAAGCATTAAAATAAAAACTTTTTTTACTCCTTCATTACTCATTCCTATTTTAGGAATAGGTAATCTGTCAATTTGAGATAACGGAGCTAACTGAATTAACAATTGTATTATTCCGGCAAGTAAAACTCCCCATGCAAGTCCCACAATTGGAATTGAGAATAAAGGAGCTAAGAAAAATGCTGATAAAATTATACAAAGATTAAAAATAATTGGTGTGGCAGCTGGTAATGAGAATCTTTGATGTGAATTCTGAATACCTCCAGCAAAAGCTACAAGAGAGATTAATCCTAAATAAGGAAACATTATTCGTAGCACATTTACTGCTAAATCTTTTTTTAATGGATCAAAATAAAAACCTGGGGCAAAAATGAATATAAATATTGGAGCAAAAAATAACGCAATTATAGTAAATATAAAAAGAAATGATAAAAGAGTTCCAGCTAAATTATTAATGAAATCCTTAATCTCTTCTGTTGATTTATGTTCTTGATATTCACTGTAAATTGGAATAAATGCTTGGCTAAAAGCTCCCTCTGCAAAAAATCTCCTAAACACATTAGGTATCTTTAGTACTACTACGAAAATATCATGAAGGCCTGATGAAGTTCCAAGCAAACCTGTTGTAGTTATATCTCTTACAAGACCAAAGACTCTAGATAATCCAGTCCATGAACCTACTTTGAAATATGACTTGAACATACTGGTTTCTGGAAATGGTTTATTTTGTTGCACTACTTATTCTTTCTTATCTTTAAAATCTATTGATACTGAATTTATACAATATCTTAGCCCAGTTGGATTTGGACCATCATTAAAAACATGTCCTAAATGGGCATCACAATTTGAACACCTAACTTCAGTTCTTGGAACTAATAACGAATAATCAGATAGCTCATCAATTGCGTCATCATTTAGAGGCTCGAAGAAACTTGGCCAGCCGCAGCCTGCATCAAATTTAGAATCTGATTTGAACAAAGGAGTATCGCAACAAATACATATATATGAACCCTCCTCATCAAAATCCCAATATTTCCCACTAAAAGGCCTTTCCGTTCCGCCTAATCTGGTAACATGAAAAGATTCCTCAGAAAGCTCTTTCTTCCATTCTTCATTTGTTTTATCTATCTTAGTCATTGATTGTATAAAGTATTTTTTTAATCGAATCTAATGCTTAATTGTAATAGTAATATTTACTTATTACGATATTCATATTATTCATTAACCTTCCAATCCCTTACCCAATAAATAAATATAGTATCAATTAATGCAATGCATACTTTTAAAATGTATTTTGTAATAGCTAGGAAAAATGCTTGAATGAAGGTGACGTCTGTAGCTATAACCCAAGTGGCTTGATAAATAATGGTATCTAGAAGTTGAGATAAAATAGTTGAAACATTATTTCTGAGCCATAACTTCTTACCATTTGTTTTTTCTTTAAGGTAATGGAAAAGCCAAACATCAAACTTTTGACTTATTATGTAAGCTGTAAGAGACCCAATAATAAAATATGGTGAATAGTTTGCTAAAGTATCCACAGCATTATGAATTTCTAAGGCTGATCCAGCTAAGTTAGATGGCAAGAATTGTAAACTTATATATAGCGTTATTAAAACTGCAATGTTTGCTATAAATCCTAGCATTACTGCTCTATTTGCCTCGTCTTTTCCATATCTCTCATTCAGTAAGTCTGTAGAAAAATATATACCTGAATATAAAATAGCCCCCATACTCGCATTAAATGTGTAACCAAACATAGTGAGCTCAGTGATTTTACCGCCCTGAAGATTTGCAAGAATAATACCTAGAATGACCGCACAATAAAGACCGTACTTTCCATAGTATCTAAATAAAAAAATGGCTAAAAGTAAGTCATAAAATACTACTCCAAACCATATAAGTTCTTGGCTAAAACCTAACATCTATTTTAATTATCCTTTTTCTGATTATTTTATTTAGAACTAATGTAAATTATACATATCATATATAAATGTTATGTAATCTTTTAAATGGAAAGTATAAAAAAAATCTTAAAACAGCACTCATATGCGAGTTTGAATCATGATTTTTTCTCTAAACAACTTCAACAACCATTAAATAATCCTTTTCTTATTCATGTAAATAAAATCTTACTAAATGAATTTGGTCTTTCTGAAAGAAGCTGTGAAGATTTAATGCTTCTATTTAATGGCTCTATCCAAATTCCAGATGTACAAGCGATATCAATGAATTATGCAGGACATCAGTTTGGTCAATATGTTCCTCAGTTGGGTGATGGCAGAGGTGTTTTACTTGGAGAAATTAAAGTAAAAGATAAATACTTGGATATTCATGTAAAAGGTTCAGGAAAAACGCCATATTCAAGATTTGGAGATGGAAGAGCTGTTTTAAGATCATCCTTAAGAGAATATTTATGCGGTGAAGCTATGCATGGACTAGGAATACCCTCATCAAGATCATTAATGATTTTTGGAAGTGATGATATTGTTTATAGAGAAAAATCTGAAACTGCAGCAATGATAGCAAGGACAGCTGAAACTCATATCAGATTTGGAAGTTTTGAAAAATTTTATCATGATGGTCTTTTTGATAGGCATAAAGAATTATGCAATTATGCTATTTCTCAATATTTTCCAGATGAAAATAAATTAAATAATAAATATTCATATCTTCTTGAAAATATAGTTACTAGGACTGCTTCTTTAATTGCTAATTGGCAATCAGTTGGGTTTTGTCATGGTGTTATGAATACAGATAATATGTCTATTCTTGGAGAAACACTAGATTATGGGCCTTTTGGATTTATAGATAACTTCAATCCTTCTCATATATGCAATCTTTCTGACTCATCAGGTAGATACTCATATCAAAATCAGCCCTATATAGGGATGTGGAATTGCTCCGCATTAGCTCATACATTTGAAAACCTAATTAGTAAGGAAGAGATAAAAAGTATCATGTCCATGTATGAAAAAACATATACTAAACGATTATTTGCTTTATATAAAAATAAATTAGGCCTTAATGAGACTTGTGATACTGACGAGCTTTTAGTTCAAGAATTACTGAACATCATGGAAGTTCAAAAATTAGATTTTACACGGACATTTAGAAGTCTAAGTAATATTTTAGATGCTAATAATAGTATTGAAGTTGATAATGGTCTTGAAAATTGGTCACAAAAATTTAAAGAAAGGCATGACATTGAAATTACAGATATTAATTCAAGGATTGCACAAATGAATCAAATAAATCCCAAATTTATATTAAGAAATTATTTGTTACAAAATGCAATAGATCAAGCTGAGGAAGGGTCGTATAAAGAAATAGATATTCTTATGAAATTAATTACAAATCCCTATGAAGAGAATCTAGAATATGAAAAATATGCTCAGAAAGCACCAGAATGGGCAACAAGCATAGGCTTATCTTGCTCCTCCTAATTTAAGAAGCTTTTTTTGAATCTTGAATCTTTGACACTGACTCAGTCATATTTAAAAAATCATTAATCATTGAATCTGAAGGTGTATAAATCCTTCTACGTTTATCAGTCAAGGATGATTCTTCATTAATGTAACCAAGCTGAACAGAGCTCTTTAATACCTGAAGTCTTTTAATTCTAGAAGCATATTTCTTTGGAACTAATGAAATGGCAAACTCTTGAGAGATCTCGCTACCTTTAAAGTGTTCATGCATAAACGAAAGCAAAAAAAAGAATCTATACGTATCAGATTGATAAAAACTCATTGAAGCAGGATTGGATGAATTGCCAATTGTTGCAGAATAAATGCTTTCAATAATTGATTGTGCCCTTTTTAATTTATTAGTCATTTTTTTTATATTTTAATTAGTAATAATATTTATAATGCAACTTAGATGCCAGTAAAAATGAGATAACTCTCATAATATTATTTTACCTATCTATTCAATGTAAACAAGATGTATATAATTAATTTATATAAATTCTACAAAGAAATAGTTTGAGTGAAATAAGTCTAACTTTTTAGATGATAATGATTCTCATTTAATAAAACAAGTTATTAATATAACTAATTATATTTTTCTTCAAACTCTCTAGTGTCATAGTCGTTTCTAATGGGATGTAATGAACGCATTTTATTAAAATTATCAGATAGTGCTTCATCCTTAATATTTTGATTAAATAATTTTTTCATTTCATTTGATATAGATCGTATATCAAAACTTTCCTTAAAGACACTAAGAGGATATGGGAGTATTTTGGTGGGTGTTGGTAGGACTTCTATGAATTTTTTTTCAGATGGATCAATGAAGTTAAAAGGATTCATTTCCTTTTTACTTTCAATGTATTTAGAAACTGCAGAGGCTATTGCTAAAGATCCATTCAATTTTCCTTGTTTGCTATATCCAGCAATGTGAGGGGATGCAATTAAAGATTTTTTAACTATAGCTTTTGATGGCAGAGGCTCATTATTCCATACATCAGCTACGTATTTTATAGTGCTATTTTTTAATAGATCTTCTTCGTTAACCACTCCGCCTCTAGAAGAATTGATAAGTATTTTATTATCTAATCTAGAAAGCGTATCTTTATCAATTAAGTTCTTGGTAGGATGTTTTCCGTTCTCAGTATAAGGAACATGAAGACTTATCAAATCACAATCAAGTATCTTATTAAAATTTACTAAATTTATATTTTTCAAAAATGGATCGTTACAAACAACTGTAAAGCCAATAGAATCAAGATATTTTGCAACTTTTTTACCTATATTTCCATATCCAATAATTCCGATCTTGGAGCTATAATTCATTTCTTTTTTATCTATAAGCTCTGCGATAACTGAAAATACATAATGAGCTACAGATGATGAGTTACATCCAGGTGAGTAATTCCATTTTATATTATTTGCATTTAAGTAATTTGTATCTAAATGATTAATTCCTGCAGTTGCAGAACCAACAAACTTTATATTCGAATCCTGCAGAAGAGATTTATCAACTTTAGTTGTTGATCTTACTAATAAAACTTCACAAGCCTTAATAGTTTTTGGATTAATTTTTTTAAAATTTAAGAAGTTAATATTAAATAAATTTTCATCAATAGTGATTTTCAGATATTCATCTAAATTAGGTATATCACTATCTGCAATAATATTAATCAATTGGTTTTATCTGGCCAAAAAATACTTTGAATCCAGCCTAAAAATGAATTTTCTCCCAAAGAGTACTTATCTAATGCATCAAAGTCTTCTGCAAGTTTTTTTGGATCACTAAAAAAATCTTTTCTCGAAACAAAGTTTTCATTTCCATCTAAAACTTTTACTAACTTAGCTGGATTTCCAGCAAAAATAGAATTAGGTGGTACATCTTTTGTAACCACTGCGCCTGCACCAATAATACTATTTTCTCCAATTGTTACCCCTTTGCAAACAATAGCACTGTCGCCTATCCAGACATTGTCTTTAAGAACTACAGGTTTGGTGTTTCCCACTGGCTCCGATCTATCATAAATTCCATGCCAATCGGCATCCGATATGTAAGCACCGTGTGCAAACATACAAGCATCGCCAATTGTAATATGTTCAGCTGCCATAATGCGAACTCCAGGTGTTATAAGAACATACTTGCCAATATCTAATTTTCCATCCCACTTGTCTATATTCCAAGTTGTAAACTGGATATTGGCATCTTTTGCTCCAATAAGAGTTGGATAATTATCTATTGAAATATTTTTTCCAAAAAGATTTATATATTGAGGTTTAAAAAATGCTCCACCCTTCCCCAACTTCATAAACTGAGGCTTTAAGAAATGGTTCACATAGTATCTATTTATTCTTGAACTAATTTTTTTTAACCAGTATGGTCTGTTGTCTTTTCTGATTTTTTTCTCCTGATATATTTAGTATTTTAATATGATAAAGTATCGAAAATATTTTTTAGTGCATAATTTGTTAGCAAAATTTAAGAATGAATTCAAAAACCTGCTTAAAATAGGTCTGCCTATATTTGGTTCTCAAGTATCTTATGTCTTTATGGGAACAACAGATACACTTGTAGCTGGAAGAGCAAGTTCAACAGATCTTGCAGCTTTAGCAATCGGATCAGCTTTTACGCACCCTATTTGGCTACTTGTAGCTGGTATTACTTTTGCTATCACTCCTATAGTTGCTCAACTCTATGGAGCAAAAGAATATACTAAAATTGGTTATAAGCTTGGAGAGGTAGCCTGGATTGCTGTTGGATTAGGGAGTTTATTTCTAATAATTTATCCTAATTTATATCTATTGGTAAACCTTCTTCAACTAGATTCTGAAGTCGCAAGAATTTCTGGAGAATACTTAAGGGCTTTATCAATAGGTATGTTTGCTATCACAATTTTTACTTGTCTTCGTTGTTACAGTGAGGGTATGACTTTAACTCTTCCAGTTTTTTATATCTCTCTTGCAGGGATGCTAATAAATATTCCTCTTGATATTATCTTTGTTTATGGCTATTTTGGTGTCCCAAAAATGGGAGGTGTTGGATGTGGTTATGCAACATCAATTGTTTCTGTTTTTATGACTTTAGCTTTAATTCTTTATATAGCTAAATCTAAATATTACATAAAAACTAAACCTTTTCAAAAACTTCCATTTCCTTCAAAAAGCACGCTTATTGAAATTTTTAAATTGGGATTTCCTATAGGGTTAGGTATTTTTATAGAGTTAGCAATGTTCTCAGGGGCAGCTTTAATAATATCTCCATTGGGTAAAGAAATCGTCGCAGGACATGCGATAGCTATGAATATTGCAAGCTTCTTCTTTGTAATATCTTTATCGGTTGGTTTAGCTGCAGCTACAAGAGTAGGAAATTTAATTGGTGCTAAAAGAATGTTGGATGCAAGATTTGCTTCAATATCTTCAATTTGCTTATGCACTATGATTGCCATAATAAATACAATTATTATTCTTACTTTCAAAGATCAATTAAGTGCAATGTTCTCTTCAGAGGATGCTGTAGTATTAATTGCAACAAGCCTTCTTGTATTTGCTGCAATATTCCAAATACCTGATGGAGCCCAGATAGGAGCTATTGGAGCTTTAAGAGGTTATAAGGATACTTTCGCACCCATGATAATTACACTTTTAGTTTATTGGTTTATTGCAATTCCTATTGGATATTATTTGACTTACTATGGCATTAATACGCCATTAGGTGCCTCAGGAATGTGGATATCGATGATTGGTGGTTTGACTGTGTTTGCAGTTTTAATTATCTTAAGAGTCCAATGGATATCAAAGAAATTTATTAGAGTTATGAGTTAATTACTTCTACGGTTTTTGACCCTATTTCCAAAAGGTTTTCAGCTACGTGAACTCCACATTCTTTTAATTTTAGAATTTTATCTGCTGCGGTTCCTTTACCTCCAGCAATAATAGCACCAGCATGACCCATTCTTTTTCCTGCAGGTGCAGTTTGACCTGCTATATATGAAATAACTGGTTTTGTAACTGATGATTTTATAAATTCCGCTGCTTCCTCTTCGGCTGAGCCTCCAATTTCTCCAACCATTACAATAGCCTTAGTCTCATCGTCGGCCTCAAAAAGCTTTAAGATATCTATAAAACTAGATCCTGGGATAGGATCTCCTCCAATTCCGACGCAACTACTTTGCCCTAAACCAAGATCAGTTGTTTGTTTAACAGCTTCATAAGTAAGAGTTCCTGATCTAGAAATAATTCCAACAGAGCCTGGCATGTGAATGCTTCCAGGCATAATTCCAAGCTTTGCCTCACCAGGAGTTATTATTCCTGGACAATTAGGGCCTATGAGACGAACACCAAGTTCATCAACTCTTTTTTTAACCATTAACATATCAAGTGTTGGAACTCCCTCAGTGATGCAAATGACTAATTCAATTCCAGACTCAGCAGCTTCAAGTATTGAATCTTTACAAAATGGTGCAGGAACAAAAATCAATGCTGCATTTGGATTAACTTCATCAATAGCTTCATTCATGGTATTAAAAACTGGCCTTTCTAAGTGAATTTGTCCTCCTTTACCAGGAGTAACTCCTCCAACTATATTGGTTCCATAATCAATTGACTGCTCAGAATGTAGTGTTGCTTGAGCGCCTGTAAATCCTTGAACTATAACTTTTGTATCTTTATCAACTAATATACTCATGAAGTAAGCTCCACTGCTTTTTTTGCAGCATCTTTTAAATTATTTAAACTTTCAATCTTAACCTTTGCATTTTCTAGGATTTCTGACCCTTTATCAGCATTATTGCCTTCCAGTCTTACAACGACTGGAACAGATACTCCAACTTCCTCAATAGCAGCAAGTACACCTTCAGCTATAAGATCACACCTAACAATGCCTCCAAAAATATTGACGAGTACAACTTTAACTTCAGGATCTGCAAGAATAAGCTTAAAAGCTTTTGCAACCCTTTCTTGCGTTGCTGTTCCGCCAACATCTAAAAAATTTGCAGGTGAACCACCAAAATATTTAATTGTATCCATTGTTCCCATTGCTAAGCCTGCACCATTGACCATACAACCAATATTTCCATCTAAGGATACATAACTAAGATCATTTTTTGCAGCCTCAGACTCTCTTTCATCCTCTTGAGAGGGGTCATGCATCGCTGCAATTTCTGGTTGTCTAAATAAAGCATTTGAATCAATATTAATTTTCGCATCCAAACAATGTAAATTTCCACCTGCAGTTATAACAAGTGGATTAATTTCTAATAAACTTAAATCATGATTTACAAAAAGCTTCATAAGGTTAGGTAATATTTTTGAAAATTGTTTAGTTTGCGATTGATTTAAACCAAGAACTTTAGAGATTTTTCTTGCTTGAAAAGGCTGTGCGCCCGTTAAAGGATCTATTGATTCATATATAACCTTCTCAGGTGAGTTTTTAGCAACTTCTTCAATATTGACACCACCTTCAGATGAAGCAATAAAAACAACTCTTTGAGAAGCTCGATCAACTACTGCGCTCAGATATAATTCATCAGCAATATCTGTGCATTCCTCTATAAGAATAGAGCTTACAAGCTGACCATCGGAATCTGTTTGATATGTAACTAGCTTTTTACCAAGCCACTTTTTTGCAAATGCTACAGCCTCGTCAGGAGAATTAATTAACTCAACTCCTCCAGCTTTACCTCTTCCGCCAGCATGCACTTGAGCTTTAACAACCCACTTATTGCCTCCAATATCTCTACATGCATTAATTGCATCTTCAGCATTAGAAATCACTCTACCCAAAGAGACTGGCAGATCGTATTTGGCAAACAATTCTTTACCTTGATACTCATGAAGATTCATCTTTTTCTATTTCCTATATGAATTGCGTTACTGTTTGCAGCTAAGGCTGCTTCGTGAAGTGCTTCGGATACAGTTGGGTGACTAAACATTGTAAGTCCTATATCTTCAGAGCTTGAACCAAATTCCATTGCTATCAAGCCTTGTTGAACAAGTTCGGCAGCAGAAGGTCCAAAAATATGGATTCCTAAAATAGTATCTGTAACTTTATCAGCTAATACTTTAACTGAACCAACTGATTCGTCAGTAGCAAGAGCCCTTCCACTTGCAGCAAATGGAAATGATCCACTTTTATACTCGACCCCTTCTGCCTTTAATTCCTCTTCATTCTTGCCCACCCAAGCTACCTCAGGATGCGTATAAATTACAGAAGGAACAAGGTCATAATTAACTGCTGCATGCTTTCCGGCTATCCTTTCAGCCACCATAACTCCTTCTTCACTTCCTTTATGAGCAAGCATTGGCCCTCTAACAACATCACCAACAGCCCAAACTCCAGGTTCATTAGTAGAACAAAAACTATCAACTTTAATAAATCCCTTGTCATCCAATTCAATTCCACAATCATCAGATAAAAGATTTTCAGTATTTGGAGACCTGCCTACACAAACTATTAATTTATCAAAAATTTCATCAGAAGAAGAACCATCTTCTTCATATTTAACATTTACATTAGTTTTATTAGCTACTGCATTGGTTACTTTACATCCTAGCTTTATATTAAGGCCTTGCTTAGTAAATTCTTTATAGACTTCTTTAGCTATTTTTTTATCTACCATTGGTAAAAAATCTTGCATCGCCTCAAGCATAGTTACTTCTGAGCCTAATCTTGCCCAAACGCTTCCAAGTTCAAGGCCTATAACGCCAGCACCAATAATGCCAAGTTTTTTAGGAACTGCTTTAAATTCAAGTGCTCCAGTAGAATCAACAATATTAGTATCATCAAATTTTGCTGAGCTAATTTCTATTGGTTTTGAGCCTGTAGCTAAAATAATATTTTTAGCTTCTATGATTTCTGTTGAGTCACCATTTGTTATTTCAACTCTTTTACCTGATAAAATCTTTCCATGACCTTGGATGGGAGTAACTTTATTTGCTTTAAATAAACCGCTTATTCCTCCAACTAATTGGTCAACAACTTTATCTTTTCTTTGCATCATTGCAGAAATATCTAACTTTACTGTTCCAGCATCAATACCATGCTTAGATAGATCGTTGCTCGCTTCATAGAATCTTTGTGAAGAATCTAATAGAGCTTTTGAAGGTATACATCCTACATTTAGACATGTACCACCAAATCTTTGATTACCTTCTTTATCAGACATAGATTCAACGCATGCAACTGATAAACCTAGCTGAGAGGCACGAATTGCAGCTACATAGCCAGCAGGACCTCCTCCAATAATTACAACATCATACATATAAAACCCCTTATAAATTAAGCAACAATCTTTCAGGTGATTCAAGTTGCTCTTTGATTGAAACTAAAAAAGTTACAGCCTCTTTTCCATCGAGCAAACGATGATCATAACTCATTGCCAGATACATCATTGGTCTTATTACCACTTCATTATCTATAGCAACAGGTCTATTTTGAATACTATGCATTCCTAAAATTGCTGTTTGAGGTGCATTTAAAATTGGGGTAGATAGCAGTGATCCAAAAACACCACCATTTGAGATAGTAAATGTTCCACCTTGCATTTCTTCAATCGAAAGCTTTCCATCTCTAGCTTTTATTGAAAAATCCATAATCGATTTTTCAATATCCGGAAGAGACATCATATCTGCATCTCTAATAACTGGGACAACAAGACCTCTATCAGTAGAAACTGCAACTCCAATATCTTGATAGCCATGATAAACAATATCTGATTTATCAATTGAAGCATTTACTAGTGGAAACTTTTTTAAAGCCTGGATAGCAGCAATAACAAAAAATCCCATAAACCCAAGTTTTACCCCATGTTGTTTTTCAAACTCAGCGCCGTACTTTGATCTAAGTTCTTTTATTGGGAGCATATCAACCTCATTAAATGTGGTTAACATTGCAGTTTCTTGCTTAACTGTAAGGAGTCTATTAGCTATTGTCGCTCTGAGTCTGGACATAGGAACGCGCTTTTCATCTCTTGAGTCACTAAAAGAAATATCATTATTTACAGCGTTTGATTGAGGTTTTATTATTTTTACATCTTCAGGTTTATTATTAAGATGGTTTATTAAATCTGCCTTTGTAACTCTTCCATCTTTTCCTGTGCTTTTTATTTCAGATGGATCAATATTTTCTTCGGCAATAATTCTTTTAGCAGCTGGGCCTAATTTATCAGCCTTAGTTTCTTGAGGAACAGACTCTGATAAAGTCTCATTGACTTCAGATTTAGTAACATCAGAATTGCCTTCATTAAATTCTGCAATTAATTCAGAGCTGTTAACAATTTCCCCCTCTTGTTTAACAATTTTTACAATAGTGCCACTGACTGGAGCAACTACCTCCAAAACTACTTTATCTGTTTCTATTTCAGCTATTACTTCGTCTTGTTCAACGGTTTCGCCCTCTTTTTTAACCCAGTTTGCTACCGTTCCATCCGCGACTGATTCTGGAAATGTTGGTGATTTTATTTCAATACTCATTCTTTCTCTCCCTGAGGCCCAATATTTAAAGCCTTTAATACTATTTCTTCTTGTTGTTTCAAGTGTAATTTCATTAAACCAACAGCAGGTGCTGCTGCAGCTGGCCTGCTAACAAGCTTTATTTCACTTTTCTGTTCAAATCTATCAAGAACCCTTTGAAGTCTATGTCTATGACTAAACCAAGCGCCTTGGTTGGCTGGCTCCTCTTGACACCAAATAAATTCATTTAAGTTAGGGTAATTAGATAAAATATTTTCTAAGTCATCATATGGAAATGAGTAAAGCTGCTCAATTCTAATAAGTGCTGTATTTTTAATTTTATCTTCATTTCTTTTTTGAAGCAGATCATAGTAAATTTTGCCTGAACACATTACAGTTCTTGTAACGTCTTTTTTCTTACTCAGATTATCATCTATTACATACTTGAATTCTCCTTCAGTTAATTCAGCTACAGAAGATGTTACTAGAGGATTTCTTAGTAAGCTTTTAGGCGAAATAACAATTAAAGGTCTTCTCATCTTTCTTATAGCCTGACGTCTTAACAGATGGAATATCTGAGCTGGGGTACTTGGAACACAAACTTCAATATTTCCATCAGCACATAATTGAAGAAATCGTTCTAATCTGGCGCTACTATGCTCAGGACCTTGGCCTTCAAAGCCATGAGGTAGCAACATAACTAATCCTGATAACCTTTCCCATTTATGTTCTGCTGAGACTATAAATTGATCAATTACAACTTGAGCACCATTAACAAAATCACCAAACTGAGCTTCCCACATTACCAGACCCGAAGGCCATGTTGCAGAGTATCCGTATTCAAAACCTAAAACAGCCTCTTCACTTAAAAATGAATCATAGATGTCCATCCTAGTAGAGCTATTTCTAGCTACATCTACTAATGGTATATGGCCAACTCCATCTTCAGCGTTATAAATAGCAGCATGCCTATGTGAGAATGTTCCTCTTCTTACATCTTGACCTGTTAAACGAATTGGATAGCCTTCAGATAATAATGTTGCGTAAGCCATTGACTCAGCAAAACCCCAGTTTATCGGTATTTCTCCAGCTGCCATAAGCTTTCTATCTTCAAAAACTTTACTAACCTGCCTACCTAGTTTAAAACTATCAGGAGCTGAAGTGATCACTTCAGATAATTCTAAAAACTGATTTTTATTAAATGTTGTATCTATGTCTTGCCACCATGTTTGATTTAAATAAGTAGACCAGTCAAACCAAAGATCATCATTAGGTTTTAAAGCAAGATTTTCAACTACTGAGGCTCCTTGCTCTAGAGAATCTCTATATTCTTTTTGAAAATTTTTAGAATCTAATTGAGTAATAATATTTTGTGATATTAATTTTTCTTCATAAATCTTTAATACTGAAGGGTGTTTAGCAATCTTTTCGTACATTAAGGGCTGTGTTGCAGAAGGATCATCTGCTTCATTGTGACCTCGTCTTCGGTAACAAAATAAATCTAAAATTATATCTTTACCAAATTTATGTCTATATTCACATGCCATTTGCGCAGCATGAACAACCATTTCTGGATTATCACCATTAACATGAATGATTGGTGCTTCTATCATCTTGGCAACGTCTGTTGAGTATTCTGTTGACCTAGCATCATATTTATAACTGGTGGTAAATCCTATTTGGTTATTGACTATTACATGTAAAGTTCCACCAACCCCATAACCTCTGGTTTGCGACATTTGAAGAGATTCCATTACTACACCTTGGCCAGAAAAAGATGCATCTCCATGAATAAGAATTGGAATAACCTGTTCTCTATTCTCATCATATAGTCTATCTTGTCTAGCACGAACAGAACCAAGAACTACTGGATCTACTATTTCAAGATGAGAGGGATTATTAAATAGAGAAACATGCACTTCACCTTTTGGTGTAAGTAGATTTGAAGAAAAGCCAAGATGGTATTTAACATCTCCGGTGTTTGCTCCAGTTAGTTCAACGTCTTCCTCAAAAGCAGAAAATAACTCAGCCGGAGTTTTTCCAAGTACATTTACAAGCAAATTTAGTCTGCCTCTATGAGCCATACCAAAACATATTTGTTTAGCTCCAAGCATTCCACAATTTTGAATTAAGGCATCAACAAGTGGAATTAAGGACTCACATCCATCAATACCAAAACGTTTCATACCTGGATATTTTGCAGCAAGGAACTTTGCTAAACCTTCTGCAGAATTTAATCGATTGAATATATATTTTTTTTCATCATCCTCAAATAAACATTGTCCAAGATTTGGCTCTAATTTAGCTTGAAACCACTTTCTTTCTTCAGTATTGACAATATAGTTGTATTCGATTCCAAGCTCGCCACAATAAATTGACTGAAGTGCATCGATTATATCTTGCAAACTAGCTTCATCCACTCCAATTTCTAATGTATCTGTTTTGAAGACTGTCTTAAGATCATCTTTTGAGAGACCATGATATTCAAGAGTTAAATCTGGAACTAATTCTCTTTCCATCATCTCTAATGGGTCTAACTTGGCAGCTTGATGGCCTCTATTTCTATAAGCCTGAATGAGCTGAACCACTCTAACTTGTTTATCACTTATCTCATTAGTCGATGAAGAGCTCGATAAAACTCTTCTATGATTTCTATATGCATTAATAATATTCTTATGAGAAATATCTTTATGAGAGCCATTGCTGTTAGGCAATTCATCAAAAAATTTTTTCCATTCTATTGAAACGCTGGCCGGATTTTCAAGATATGATTCATATAAGCCCTCTAGATAAGATGAGTGCCCACCAGAGATATGAGAATCGTTCCAAAATTTTTCCATATCGTAATTCATTATTTTTTATGCAGTTACTCCGTCTGAAGCAATTATATTTTTTGAATTTTTACCTTTAAGTAACATTGTTTTTATTTCACCAATAGCTTTATTCGGATTTAGTCCTTTTGGACAAGCTGCAACACAATTCATAATTCCATGGCATCTATAAACACTAAAGGGATCAGCTAAATCATCTAACCTACTATCTTTTTCTAAATCTCTTGTATCTGCAAGAAATCTATATGCTTGTAATAAAGCAGCTGGTCCAACAAATTTATCTGGGTTCCACCAAAAAGAAGGGCAACTAGTTGAGCAGCATGCACAAAGTATGCATTCATATAATCCATCCAGCTTGTCTCTGTCTGCTGGAGACTGAAGACGCTCTTGCTCGGGTGGGCTAGTATCATTTTGAAGAAAAGGTTTAATTTTTTCATACTGATTATAAAATTGTGTCATGTCGACAACTAAATCTCTTATAACAGGAAGTCCAGGTAATGGTCTTATATCAATCCTATCTCCTTTTAAAACTTCAGATAAAGCTGTAATACATGCCAAACCATTTTTGCCATTAATATTCATCCCGTCTGAACCGCATACACCTTCTCTACAAGATCTTCTAAATGATAAAGATGAATCACTTTCCTTTAAAAGATGAAGGAGATCTAAAACCATGATATCTTTTTGAGGTTTCTCGATCTCATATTTCTTCATGTAGGGAAACTTATCTTCCTCTGGGTTATATCTGTATATATTGATTTTTAACATAAATAGTTCCTAATAAACTCTAACTTTTGGAGGAAAGGCCTCCATAGTGTTTGGTGCAAAATTTACGACTCTTTTTGAGAGAGATTTATCATTTGGATCAAATACAGAGTGGCATAACCAGTTTTCATCATCTCTTTCAGGGAAATCATCTCTAGCATGCGCACCTCTACTTTCATTTCTGTTCAATGCAGAAATAGCTGTTGCTTCTGCAACCTCTACTAAGTTTTGTAATTCTAAAGCCTCAACTCTACTAGTATTAAAGGCAATACTCTTATCGCTTAAGTAAATATTTTCAGCTTTATTTCTAATTTCCTCCAGCTCTGAAACTCCTTTTTCCATGAACTCTCCTCTTCTGAAAACTCCAAAATAATTTTGCATGCAAGTTTGAAGTTCTTTTTTTACTGAAGCAACGTCATAACCAGTGTTTGATTCATTTAATCTATTAAGTCTTTCTAAAGAATTATCTATATCTGAATTAGACGCTGAATCAACGCCGCCCCCAGATTTCAGTTCCTTTTGGATGTACATTCCAGCAGCTCTTCCAAAAACTACTAGGTCAAGCAATGAATTTCCACCTAACCTATTAGCTCCATGAACTGAAACACATGCTGCTTCACCAGCAGCAAATAAACCAGGAACAATTACATCCTCAGAATTGACTCTAGTGAAAGCTTGGCCATGGATGTTAGTTGGAGTTCCTCCCATCATGTAGTGACAAGTTGGGACAACAGGAATTGGGTGATATACAGGATCTACATGGGCAAAGGTTTTAGATAATTCGCATATACCTGGTAATTTAGAATTTAAAACATCTGCGCCTAGATGATCTAATTTTAAAAAAACATGATCTTTATCTTCTCCACATCCTCTACCTTCTAAAATTTCTAGGACCATAGATCTAGCAACAACATCACGACCTGCTAAGTCTTTTACATTAGGAGCATATCTCTCCATAAACCTTTCACCTTCTCCATTAATAAGGTAACCACCTTCACCTCTGCACCCTTCTGTGACTAGTGAGCCTGCCCCATATATACCCGTTGGATGAAACTGCCACATTTCCATATCTTGTGCAGCGAAACCAGAACGTAAGCTCATACCAAGACCATCTCCAGTATTAATCAATGCGTTTGTAGTTGATGCATAAATTCTTCCAGCTCCACCTGTAGCAAGAACAGTAGCTTGTGCCTTTAAATGAGCAACTTCTCCAGATTCAATAGAGAAAGCGATCACACCTGTAACCTCATTTTTTGAGTTTTTTACTAGATCTACGGCAAACCATTCATTTAAAAAATTTGAACCTTCTTTCACATTATTTTGATATAAGGTATGAAGAAGGGCATGCCCTGTTCTGTCTGCAGCTGCACAAGTCCTAGCAGCCTGACCCCCATTCCCAAAATCCTTGGATTGGCCTCCAAATGGTCTTTGATAAATTCTTCCGTTATCGAATCTAGAAAAAGGCAAACCCATATGCTCTAGTTCAAAAACAGCTTTAGGACCTTCAGAACACATGTATTCAATAGCATCCTGATCTCCAATAAAATCAGCACCTTTAACGGTATCATACATATGCCATCTCCAATCATCATTTGGATCAGCACTTTGGATGGCACAAGTTATTCCACCCTGAGCTGAGACTGTATGCGACCTAGTAGGAAAAACTTTTGAAACTACTGCGGTCTTTAATCCAGACTTAGCAAGCTCTAATGAGGTTCTCATTCCGGAGCCACCTCCACCTATAATCAAGGCATCAAATTCTAATGTTTTGATATTATTAGCATTGATAGTATTTGTCATAAATCTATATCCAGATAAGAAAAAGTAAAAATAGGTATAAAAATAAACCTAGTACTGTAAAAAAAATATTATATAAAAGTCTTGAAGTATCAGCGATTCTAGATAAAGCTAAGTTTAAAAAACCTAACGTTCTTGGCGTTAAATAATCAGTTCCAATTGTCCATAATCCTAAAAATGCATGAACTAAAATACTTATAAAAACTATAGAAGTTGCAATTTTAAAAATATAGGAACTAACGAAAATCATCCAATCACTATAAAGTATAGGTGAAAAAGAAATAATAAATGAAACTACATAAACTACATATGCGAGTATAAAAATTGAACTCCATCTTTGCAGATGCCAAATAGTTGAACCCTTCATATATACATCACCATGAAAGTTCCAATTACAGATAAGCCCCATATAAAGAAAACTAATATAGAAGAATATTTACTAGCTTCCAATGATTCACCTATGTGCATATCCATTATTAAGTGTCTTACTCCAGTTAAAATATGAAACCAAAGGACTAAATAACTAAAAGCAACAAATGTTGATATATAAATACTGTTAATTAATATATTTGTTAAATTTAGAAAGCTTTCTGAACTAGATATTGATAAATAGAACAAAAAAACTGAAAGAGGATATGTTATAAAGAAAATATACATGCCTGCTAATCTATGCGTTATTGAAGCCAAAGCTGAAATAGGAAGCTTTATCTTAATTAAATTTATATTGACTGGTCTATGGTCATTTTTCATTAGTAACAAATGTTCCCTTATACATCTAAATTACATCCTAATTATACGGAATTGTTTAAACAAAATCTTATTTATTTAAATATTGTAATTTTATGTAGTGGTGATTTTTAAAGAGAAGATATATTATGTCAAATATATAAAAAAACCTTTAAATACAGTATATTTATAAGTTATTTTTTGTAGTTATGCTACAAATTTGGTCTATTGGCAAATATTATCAAGATTTCTAATCTATTTTTTTACGTGCTTCATTAACCTTTTCTTCTTCTTGATCTGCCTCTCAGTCAATTTATTAACTTTGCCCTCGAAAGGATTGTCTGATTTTCTGAAAATAATTCTTAACTGAATACTCTTTAAACCCAATTCTTCTCTAAAAGAATTTACTAAATATCTTTTATAGTTAGAAGGGATCTTGTTATCTTGATTAGAATGAATAATCAAAGTTGTAGGCTGAGTGCCTCCAAAGTGAACATACCTTAATTTTAGTTGACGGCCTCCTACAGATGGTGGCGCACTCCTTTCTATAAATTTATTTAAATGTTTATTTAGTAATGCGGTCGAATAGTTAGTCTGTGATTTTTTTATAAGGCTGTTAAGTATTCTAAAAAGTCTTTTAAATCCTAGGCCCTTCATTCCTGACACTTCTACTTTAATAAAATCTTTTAAAAAGTTAGATTGCATTCTTTTTGTCTCATATATTTCAGATCTTTCTGATCTTGTTAAGAGATCAACTTTATTTAAACCAATTAAAAGTGGCTTACCTTGTTCAGCTATTATATTGATTAGCTTAAGATCTTGATCGACAATGCTTTCATCTGAATCAACTAAAAATAAAATAACATCACTTTCTTCTACAGCATGCATAGCTCGAACATATGAAAAATATTCAACTTTATGGTTTTGTTTATATCCCTTTCTAATTCCAGCAGTATCTATAAAAACAAACTCATTATCATCTATAGTAAATGGTATTCTTATAGCATCTATTGTAGTTCCTGCGACTTCAGAAACTACCAACCTATCTTCTTTAATAAAATTGTTTATAAATGTAGATTTACCAGCATTTGGCCTTCCAAGAACTGCAATCTTTTTTCCATCTGGAACTATTTCATCATTTTTTTCAGGTAGCATTTTTATTAAAAGCTTTCTTAGATCATCTAAACCTCTTGAATGTTCAGCGCTTATATCAAGATAATCTTTTATACCTTTGGAAGAAATATCATTTAAAGCTTCTGATTTAGAAGATTTATCAGACTTATTTAATAAAGTTATAAATGGTTTATTTAATTTTCTTAGGTTGCTTAAGATATCAAGATCTTCTGAAGTTAAACTTTCAGAACCATCAACAAGAAATAAAATAAGATTACATTCATTTGCCGCCATCCATGCTTGATCTGATATATTTTGAGATAGATTTGATTCATCTTTCCCTATACCGCCTGTATCAATAATAAAGCTTTTGATGCTGCCAAGTTTTATATAACCATAGTTTCTATCTTTTGTCAGACCAGGAAAATCGGATACTATTGCTTCGCGAGTCTTTGTTAATTTATTAAAGAGTGTTGATTTGCCTACATTAGGACGGCCAATTATTGCTATAGAAGTAAACATTGTTATTGAGCATTCTAGTAACTAACTGAATATAAATTAAATTGCTCATCGACAATAAATATATTGTTAGCTCTGGCTATAATAGATTTAATAGGGCTTCGCGTTAACTTCATTCTGCTTGTTGTTGAACCATTTAGTGTATTTATAAAATGCACATAACCCTCGAAATCTCCTACAACTATACTTCCCTTGTAAGTATCGGCATTTGAAAGCTTTCTAAGATAATAGTCTTTGTTTACCCAAGATGGCATAAATGTTTTAGTAGAAAAAGTTTTAAAGGTTGAATCAGTTTCAAGTACTGCCATAACCCCCTTTGAAATGACAGGCGAATAAAAAGATGAAGCTTCTTCTGCCCAAACAATTCTTCTTTGGGCTGGATCAAAAGCAGCTATTTGACCTTGATAGTTAGCAATAAATAATAACCCACCCTCAAGAACTGGAGCAGCATCTGCATCTATCATATTATCTAATTCTGAAGTTCCTTCGACATATGATATTGCTCCATCCCATACCAAAAATCCTGTATCAACTTGAAAAGCTCCTAATCGCCCATTATCAAAAGCAGCGTAAGCGATACCCTCTTCAATAACAGGCGGGCTGCTTCCTCTTAAAGTTAGAGTAGGTAACTGTGATCTGTAGGACCATTCTCTTGAGCCATTAGATATATTATAAGCATTTAGCTCACCTGAACTTGTTTTAACCAACACCAATTTTGCGTCAAGAGCGGCAGGTGCAAGAATTTCACTTCCGACATCAATAGACCAAATAATAGAACCATCATTTTGTGACAAGCAAATTAATTCACCTTGAGAGCCAGCAACAACAAGTATTCCAAATCCTGCAGAAATACCAGATGCTAGGGGCTGAACATTTACTATCCAATTTTCACTGCCTGAGTCTTGGTTAAAAGACCCTACAGCTCCATCACCATTTGCTATAAATACAGTATCCCCAATAAATGCTGGTAAAAATGATCCTAATTTATTGCCACCTTCACCAGAAAAATTAGGAATAAAGTCTGTAGCGCTTCTATCTGATGGGAGAGCAATTTCCCAATTTAGAACAAGTTCTTCTTGGTTAGAAATATCACTTAAAACTTTTGGTTCACTCAGATCTACCTCTTCTGTTCCATTATCCCAAAAAGTTATTATGTCTATAAAGCTTCTAGATTCTTTAGGTTCAACTTCTTCTTCTGGATTATTCCAAAATGCCATACTTGAACATGAACTTAAAAAAATAAGAATTAAAAAATGTAATAAGTATTTCATAACTATTTATAAGACCTGTTGGATGTTATTAAGTTTCATAATAATTATATTTTTTGATGCTTCGTCATCATACAAGTCTTTAGCTCTATTATATTGATCAATTGCTAAAGTATTTTTTTTCTGCCCCATTAGAGCATCACCAGCAAGCTCATTTATTAAAGGATCTGAGCCACTCATTAAGCTTTCAATTGATTTTAAAGCTTCATCATAATTAGATTCTGCAATTAGGATTCTCGCTAAACTTACTCTCGACATTTTATTTACTAATGGATTACCAAAAAAACCACCAGAAATATCAATTAGTTTCTTAAAAAATATTTTACTCTCACCTAACTGAGAATTTGAAGCAAGTGCTGAAGCTTTTTTAAGCATTGCTAACTGGGCAAAACCAGTAGATTCATATTCATTAATTAAGATATCGAATGATTCATTATCATTAATTATGCTATTTTCTTCATTAGAAATATCTTCTATCCAGGTGCTATAAACTAATGCAGCAGAGCTATTTTGAGCATCTTGTGTATATTTAATGCCATAAGCTCCAATACCTATAACTGAAATAGATATAACAATAGAAAGTATCAGATTTCTGTAGTGTTTAAAAAAATCAACTATTGCGAGTAGTCTTTCTTCATCATTACTATATTCAGCCATTGTTATATCCTTAATATTTTGATTAGATCTCTTTGTAGAAATCTATACATTCATCAATACTCATGCTTACCTGCTCAGTATCTTCTAAAAGAGATTTAACAATAACTCTTTTATTGCTCATCTCCTCATCGCCAAAGATAAATGCGTGACTAGCATCTGTTTTATTAGCTCTTCTTAATTTAGCTTTAATACTGCTATCAGTTAAATCCATATCTAATGAGATTTTAGAATTGGTAATTCTTAACTGGTTCGCTATTTTAAATGCTAATGGCGCTATATTGCTAGTAGAACTTATAAAGACTACCTTTTTTTCATCTAATTTAGAGACTGATGAGATTGATATTAATCTTTCTAGACCTATTGCAAGCCCTATTGCTGGCATGTCTTTGCCTCCTAGGGCGTTTGCAAGATTATCGTATCTGCCTCCTCCTATAAAAGCATCTTGTGCCCCTAAATCAGAAGAACAAGCTTCAAAAACTAAGCCAGTATAGTAATCAAGTCCTCTTACAAGTTTGTTATCAATTTCTATGATGCATTGATCACCAAATGTTTTTTGAATTGTAGAAAGTAGCGAATTAGCAGAATCAGAAATAAAATCACTTAGCGAAGGTGCATCTTTTAGAATCTCCTGAATCTTCTTATCTTTTGAATCTAAAATCCGTAGTGGGTTTTTATTAAGTCTTTCTAGGTCTTTTTCATCCATTTGATCCTTATATGGCTCTAAAAATTTAACTAAAGATCTCGCAAACTTAATCTTTGAATCTTTATCACCCAGGTGATTAATTTTTAACTTTGCATTTTTTATATCTAAACCATTAACAATTGAACATACTAATGCTATTAGCTCAAAATCTGCTTGTCCCTCTTGATAACCTAAAAACTCAATTCCTGCTTGATGAAACTGTCTATATCTTCCTTTTTGAGGTCTCTCATATCTAAACATCGGGCCCATATACCAAAACTTAGATTGCTGTTGATCTAATTTCTTTTCTATAACAGAACGAATAACCCCGGCTGTTCCTTCAGGTCGAAGACTAATGCTTTGATCGTTTCTATCATTAAATGAGTAGATTTCTTTATTTACAATATCTGAAGTGTCGCCAACTGATCTTTTAAATAAATCTGTGTATTCCATAATTGGTGTTCTTATTTCACTAATTGAAAAAGCTCTAAAGATCTCCTCTAACTTATTCTCAACAGGAGTCCAGCTGATTAAAGCATCAGAATAAAAATCTGGCATACCTCTTAATGAATTAATTTTGTCCATTTAGCCCCTTACAATAACATTACTATCATTTCTAGATGATAGCTTTTCTCTAACCTGATGCTCAAGTTCATCAATTAAATGCTCACTGGCAATTTTTTTATCAGGAACACCATCAATATATAGTAAATTTTTTGGAGAGGCTCCCGTCAGACCAATGTCAGCTGCCTTAGATTCTCCTGGACCATTGACATAGCAGCCTATAATAGCAATCTCTATGTCATCAGAAATATCTTCAAATCTTTCTTCAAGAGCATTTACAACCTCAATAACATTAAAATTTTGTCTTGAGCAACTTGGGCAAGCAATAATTTTAACTCCTCTACTTCTTATATTAAGACTTTTTAATATGTCCCAACCGACTTTTATTTCATCTACTGGATCAGAAGCTAATGAAATTCTAATTGTATCGCCTATTCCTTCTGACAGAAGCATGCCTACTCCTATAGATGATTTAACAGTTCCAGCTCTATAACTTCCAGCCTCTGTAATTCCTAGGTGAAGAGGTTGATCAATAATTTTTGATATCTTTCTATATGCATCAACGGTCATTTCAATATTTGAGGCCTTTAAACTCATTTTATAATTTTCAAAGTTAAATTTATCTAAAATATCTACATGTCGTAAGGCAGATTCTACTAGAGCATCTGCATTCGGTTCTCCATATTTCTTTTGAAGGTCTTTTTCCATTGAACCTGCATTAACACCAACTCTTATAGGAACATTATTATCAATTGCAGATTGAATAACGTCTCTTACCCTATCCTCTTTACCAATATTGCCTGGATTAATTCTTAAGCAATCAGCAGTGTCTGCAACTTCTAATGCAATTTTATAATCAAAGTGGATATCTGCAACCAAAGGAATGCTAACTGCTTTTCTTATCTCTTTAAATGCTGAAGCTTCTTCAAAACCTGGAACAGAAACTCTAACAATGTCTGCTCCAGCAGCCTGAAGGTCGTTAATTTGATTAACAGTTGAGATGACGTCACATGTGTCAGTATTTGTCATTGATTGAACTGCTATTGGATTTTTACCACCAACAGGCACTCCTCCAACATTGACAATTTTGGTATTTTTTCTTTTAATCCAATCACTCATTTTTAAATGTAGTTATACTCACTTTTTGTTCATTAGCGCTATCAATGAGATTAATATTTTTACCAGCGTAGTCCGCGTTTACATTATCAATATTCCCTATGATAAGTGTAAAGCTTTTTTTAATCTCTATTTCTAAAACTTCGTTATTATTATATAACTTATAGATCAAAGGTTTTTTATTATCTGTATATATTTCAACCCAACAAGGTCCAGAAAATATCAATATTAAATTATTATTATGAGGCATTGGTTCTGCTATGGATTCTTGTACATTATCTATTTCTTTTATGTCTAGAATTTCGGTTACTTTAGCTCCTGATTTACTTTGATCTAAATTATGAGATTTATTATCAATTAAATTTAACGAAAGGATTATTAAAAGTATTAAAGACGTTGTTAAAAATACTATGATTTTAAAAAAGTTATCTCTTATCAATTTTTCAAATTCTGCTAATCTCATACCAGAAGATTTAATTGATCTTTTTCTATCGTTTACTAAGCTTTCGGGCTCCTGGAGTGGAAATATATCTTTAATTTCTAAGAATTTGGAGTACTTTTTATAATAAGCTAAAGCAAATGCTCTTGCAGGAAAGATTGAATAGTCATCTTTTTCTATAGCTTCCAGGTATTTGATATTAATAAGAATATTTTTTGATATATCTTCAAGGCTTAAATTAAGTTTAAATCTAGCCTCTTTAAACTTTGCTCCTACTTTCCCTGATTTAACTACTTTCTCCATCCTGAGTACTAATGGATGCTTGTATGCTGGATAACGCCTTTTCCTTTAATTGTCTTTTTTAAATTTCCTACAAGTTGACCGCAAGCGCCATCAATTGCATCGCCCCTTGTTATTCTGCAAGTAGTGATATATCCCTTGTTGACCATATAGTTTTTAAATGCGTAGATGCTTTTATTTGATGATCTTTTGTAATCACTCCCCTCAAATGGGTTAAAGGGAATTAAATTAATTTTACACGATAGCGTTGATAAGATTTTTGAAAGGCTTGCAGCGTGCTTCAGGGAATCATTAATACCATCTATTAAAATATACTCTATAGTTATATTTCTTTTACCAGTTTGCTTAGATAAATAATTTTTACATGAATTAAGTAACTCTTTAATTGGATATTTTTTGTTAATTGGGACAATAATATCTCTTAATTCATTTTCAGCTGCATGAAGAGATATTGCTAAAGATACATCTGTTAAGTCAGCTAATTTATTAATTTGAGGAACTATTCCTGATGTACTAATAGTTATTCTCTTTCTTGAAAGACAGTAAGCAATTTGATTGCGCATAATCTCTACAGATTCCATAACAGGATTAAAGTTCAGAAGAGGTTCGCCCATACCCATAAAAACAACATTGGTTATTGGAGCTTCGTCTCTGTCATAGAAATTAGCAAGCCAAACTTGACCTATTATTTCATCAGAGGTTAGATTTTGATCAAATCCTTGAGCTCCAGTAGCGCAGAAAGTGCATTGAAGCGCACATCCAGCCTGAGAAGATATACATAATGTCATTCTTTTCTTTTCAGGAATTCTAACCATCTCGATAGAAGAACCTGAATCTAACTCAACTAAATATTTTTTAGTACCTTCTTCAGATGTTAAAACGCTTTTAACAATTGGTGCCTTTAATATAGCTATGCTTTTTAACCTTTCTCTTAAAGTTTTATTAAAGTCAGTCATCATTCCAAAATCTAATTCACCTTTTTGATGAACCCATTTCAGCAGTTGCTTGGCTCTAAAAGATGGCTCACCAATATCTTTAAAAAAAACTTCTAAAGATTTTTGAGAATAGCCTAATAGATTAGTTTTATCTTGCAAAATTAATTTGAGGTAATATCTTCTGTATTAAAAAAGTAATTAATTTCTCGTTCAGCACTTTCTGGTGAATCTGACCCATGAACAGCATTAGCATCAATGCTCTTAGCAAAATCTGCCCTTATTGTTCCAGGAGCAGCTTCTGAAGGATTAGTACTTCCCATTAATTCTCTATTCTTCATAACTGCATCTTCACCTTCTAGGACCTGAACAAATACAGGGCCAGATGTCATAAACTCTATTAGGGCTGCAAAGAAAGGTCTGCCTTCATGTTCTGCATAAAAACCTGATGCCATGTCATCAGATAAAGATACTAATTTACCTGCTATTATCTTTAATCCATTATCTTCAAATCTTGATAAAATCTTACCAATTATATTTTTAGATACTGCATCCGGTTTAATGATTGAAAGTGTTCTTTGTATAGTCATAATAATCCTTATTAAAAAATTTTCGCTATTATAGGAGACTTATTTAAATTCTTCTATCCATGTCATCTGAATTGCTTCAAGTATTTGTTCATTTGATTTAGATGGATCTCCCTTAAAACCCTCTAAATTGCATACTTTTCTATGAAGATCAGGGAAGCTAATCCATTGAGGATCGATATCAGGAAAATTATCATACAGCTCGATAGCTATGTCA
>CABWZP010000010.1 GCA_902509965.1 uncultured SAR86 cluster bacterium | reverse complement strand
TGATTTAGATAGGCTCTAGAGTAATTCTTGCAAACTTTGCAGTCACAATTTTCATCAACAGGATCTTCACTCATCTTATATGGTGCATTTCTGATATTTACAACTCCTGTAGAAGTTATTAATTGGCCATTTCTGGCATTCCTAGTAGGCAGCACACAATCAAACATATCAATTCCATACCTTACAGCCTCCACAATATCTTCTGGTTTCCCTACCCCCATTAGGTATCTAGGCTTATCTGAGGGCATTTTATCTGCCATGAAAGACAATATTTTATTCATTTCTTCTTTAGGCTCGCCTACACTAAGTCCACCAAGAGCAATGCCATCAAAACCAATATCATTTAAGCTATTTAAAGATATTTCTCGCAAATCTTCATACATACCACCTTGAACAATTCCAAAAAGTGCAGAGTTAGATTTATGGGCCGCTTTACAGCGTTTTGCCCATCGCATTGAAAGCTCCATAGACTTTTCAGCTTCCTCATGTGTTGAAGGGTAATTAGTACATTCATCAAAGGCCATAACAATATCTGATCCAAGATTTTCTTGAATTTGTATTGAGTCTTCCGGGGTCATAAAAATCTTTTTTCCATCATAAGGAGAGCTAAACTTAACTCCTTCTTCTGAAATTTTTACCAAATCACCTAGGCTCCAAACTTGAAATCCTCCAGAATCTGTAAGAATAGGTCTATCCCAATTTGAAAATTTATGTAAGCCGCCTAGATCTCGAATAGCTTCATCACCAGGACGCAACATTAAATGATAAGTATTGCCTAAAATAATCTCTGATCCAGTAGATTTTAAGTCTTCAACAGTTAAACCTTTGACGGTTGCATTTGTGCCAACAGGCATAAATGCCGGAGTTTGTATTTTTCCTCTTGGAAAATCTAATTCTGCTCTTCTAGCAAATTCAGATTGATTATGTAAATTAAATTTCATGTTTCTCTATAAGCATAGCATCGCCATATGATAAAAATCGATACTCCTTTTCGACAGCTATTTTATATATTTCTTTCATTTTATCGTAGCCTATAAACGCAGATACAAGCATTAATAATGATGACTGAGGTAAATGAAAATTTGTAATAAGTCTATCTACTGCTTTAAATTTATACCCAGGGTAAATAAAAAGCTTCGTGTAACCGCAGAAGCCTTTTTTGCCTTCATCCATAAATGCTGTTTCAAGTGCTCTTGTAGCCGTAGTTCCAACTGCAAATACTTTTTTACCTTTTTTCTTCGTTTCTAAAACCATATCAACAACTTCTGGAGTAACTTCTAGATATTCGCTATGGATATCATGCTCTTCTATATTTTCTGCTTTGACAGGCTGAAAAGTACCAGCCCCAACACTTAAATTTACTGTTGCTATATTCACTCCCTTATTTTTAATCAATTCTAATAAAGTGTTATCAAAATGAAGTCCTGCAGTTGGCGCTGCAACTGAATCTTGCTGTGTCTTATCTTCATAAACTGTTGCATATCTATGCCTATCTAATTCCTCATCTGGTCTTTTTATATATGGCGGTAAGGGTACGTGGCCAATTGCATTAAATATTTCTATGGGAGATCTATCAAATTGCAAAATAAAAAAACTATCTTGTCTTCCAATACATTTCACAATGAGAGAATTTAAAATGATATTACTACCTATCTTTGGACTTCTGCCTGATCGGATTTGAACTAAAGCTTTATTTTCTTCTAACACCCTTTCAAGCATTACTTCAATAGAGCCGCCTGATTCTTTATTCCCAAAGACCCTGGCTGGAATAACAGAAGTATTATTTAATACTAGAAGGTCCCCTTGTTGAAAGAAATTGATAATATCTTTAAAAAGAAGATGTTCAATGGTTGTAGACTGGACTAGTAATCTGCTTGAACTTCTGCTGTTTAGAGGATAATTAGCAATTAATTTTTCTGGCAGATGATAATTGAAATCTGATGTTTTCATGAACAGGTGATTTTAAAGTAGATAATACTTAGCTACAATGCCGAACTTGCCCCATTGGCGGAATTGGTAGACGCGCGCGATTCAAAATCGCGTTCCTTCGGGAGTATCTGTTCGACTCAGATATGGGGCACCAACTATTTAAAAGGAACAGTTAATATTTAGGATACTAAATAAATAGTTATTAGTAGAATTATTATTGCTCCATGAGTCGCTTGTAGAAATTAAGTCTAAACATCCTTTTTTATCTAAATTTATGGGGACTCCTTTCATGAGCCCGCTGGTAGTACTCCATCCAGTATTTGAGATTGGACGAGAAGGCAAAATTGATTCATTTGAAATAAAGTTACCTTGCCCATCATTAATTGCAATATGCGCTCCAGAAATAGAATTTGAATAATCTCTTGTTGAGTGAAAGATATCTAAATCTCCATCATTATCAATATCTCTTAAGTAAATATTTCCCTCTCCATGATGATTGTCAGCTCTTACTTGATCAATAAATCTTGAAGAAGTTTCATCAACCAAAAATCCTGTTTGATCATTTATAAGAATCTGAATATAAGCTCCTTCGTAATAAGGCTCATCCCTAGTGATTGCAACTACAACATCCTGAAAGCCGTCACCATTAACATCTCCAGCAGCAGCATGATTATATTTATTATGATTTATTTCATGAGGGCCTTTAGGTAAATCAAGCTTGAGCCATGAAGATATTTCATCTGTCCCATTACTCAGAAGGATTGTTCCCTCTTCAGGCTGAGATTCAAATAAAAATCGATTATCAAAGTTCCAGAATAATAGATCATCAAAATTATCATTATTAAGATCTGTAACTAGGCTGCTCATAGGATTCATATATGATTGCTGCCATTCGACATTAATATATTCATGAATTGAAAATTGTCCAAGACCATCATTTACTAAAAGTATATTGCAGGCAAAAATATCAAAATCTCCATCGGCATCAAAGTCTCCTCCGCTTGCTTCATGCGCAAAACCACATTTCTGACCTTCACCATTATTTTGATCTTCAATATTTATACTTTTGTCCTCAAAACGTCCTTCGCTATTACTCAATAACAATAAATGAGGATAGGGTTTAATATAATTTTCTGAATAATCCTCCGATCTAACCTGTTTACCCATAGAGCCAGCAAAAATATCATCAATACCATCAGAATTAAAATCTTTAATCACAGTTCTGTATGCAAATGGATGAGTGGGGAATGTACCAGTTGCATAAATAGACATATCTTCATAAAGATGTCCATTTCCATCATTAAGATAGATATGAATTGGTGCATCAATCTTTTGATCTTCTTCAATAGTATGTGGAAATATTGCCCATATAACAACCAAATCCTCAAAGCCATCTCCATTAAAATCACCAGTTGCCATGTTGTGAGCATCCTGTCCAAATAATTCCTGATCGTAAGTAATACAGTCATCCGGAGTTGGATAACAGATAGTTGCTGAATATCTGTCGGTAATCTCAATACCGCCAAAACCTATATCTGCAATATGATAATAATCAGTGGCTAAATTACTACTATTAGTTGGATTGGCATCAAATTTTGTTGATAGTTTTTTTACAGATAGCTCAATATTTTTTTGACCCGCTGGACAGTTCGTACCACTAATAGAGTTAATTGATAATGTATAAGTTTGTAGATCTCTAAAAGTTATTGGGGCATTAAATCTAAATGTATTCTCGTCACTTTCTTTCCAAAAGATTTCATCACTCACTAGATTAAAAGAGCAATTTGGATAATTTGAGGATGAAATCGTTAATTCAATTGGATCAAATGAGAAAATCTCTGATTGAAGTTGTGAGGTATTTATATTAAGTGGAACTATAACTTCGTTGGTGTTTTTTGAAGATCCGCCTCCTCCACAAGAAAAAAGAAATCCTAGAATAATAATAAATATCAATTTATTTTTTTTATGCATTAATCTAATCCCAGCTTTTTTTTAAATTCTTTGAGAGTTTTCTTGCAAAACGCTTAAACAGCTTCAAAGCCTTTATTATATCTTCTTCATATATTATTTCTGCAAGCGAGTAGCCATCCCAATAAGAAACCTTAAAAATTTTTTCCTCTTGAATTATCTCTACCAAAGCTGGATCACTATTTGATAAATCAACATGGCTTATAGCTACATAGTCGGCTTTAAAAATAAAATTTGTATTAGGAATATCAGAAAATATAGATTGATATAAACCTTCAACCCTTCTTCTATTACTTTCTATGCTTGTGTTGATCATATGAATGATGTCTTCCAACTTTGCCAAATTCTCTCAAACCAACATGTTTAGTTTTTCGTCCCTGAGCTCTCTTTCTCCAAACCACATAACTAGTTTTTTTGAGATTATCCCGCATTAGGTCTTCAACTTGATTTTGATTTAACCCATAAGTTGCCTCTATAGCATCAAATGGAGTTCTGTCCTCCCATGCCATTTCAATAATGCGAGAAATATCTGAGGGATCTAGCTTGATAGAAAAATAACTTAGCTTTTTAGCTTAGCTACCTCGGCTTCTAGTTCAGCTACTCTTCTTTTTAGAGGCTCTAGCTCCTCTTTCTTAATAAAGCCTGATTCTTTCATAAATTTGTCTAATGCTGGTTTTAGCATTTTTTCCATATTTTTAGCATCTTTCATCATTGCAAATGGATTCATAAGATCATCTCCTTATTAAATATTTTAAATGTATACATCAAACCTAGTCGACTTTCCTTTGATTTGATAATTAATATTATTACAAATTTTCTTACCTTTTATAGGTCTTTTTAATATTATTTTTTTGTATTGCAACTTTTTAAACTTTGTAAAAAGCGTATCAGCCATATCGTCTATCTTTTCTATCTTTAAAATATTTTTTATAGCATGTATATTTCCAGCTCTTAAGATATGTTTCTTAGTTTCTGGATATAGAGGGTCTAAATATATTGCATCTATATTATTTTGATCTTTATATACTTCAAATGAATTTCCATGTATTAAGTTTAAATTTGATAAAAAAGGAAGTTCTTCTTTTGCTCTATCACAAGCATTTTCTACTAAAAAATATAAAATTTTACTTTGCTCGCAGGCTATTACCTTGTGACCAAGTGATAAAAATATTAGGGCATCTGAAAGAAAGCCAGCCGTTCCATCAAAAATAGTTAAACAATTTTTTGATTTGCCTAGTGTTTTTTTAAGCAAGCTCTCATGATCTGATCTTTTCAGCCTCCACCCCATCGAGCCGGTCAGAAAATCAACATGAAGAATATCAGCTGGGCTATTAACATCATTAACAAAATATAAGCCAGATTTATCATAAGAGATAATAGAACCATACTCAGGATATTTTGTGACTAAATCTATATTTAAATCCTTTGCTATAAACTCTAACTCTTTTTTAAATTCAAGACTGTCTATCCATACAACACAATTCATACAATAAGAAGGAGGCCAAATCCAAGCAATAATCTGTATATAACAAATGGATACATTCCAATTTTATCTATGAAAGCTAAGAAAAATTTAATTGTGTAAAAAGCAAAAATGGCGGAAACACTAAATCCAATTAATAGGCTTAATATGTTAATTGCTTCAAATGAATTAAAGCTATCAATGAGCAAAAATATTAGTGCTCCAAGTATCGTTGGAATGCTTAATAAAAAAGCAAACCTTGAGGCTTCCTTTAAATTTAGACCAATAAGAAGTGCGGCTGTCATTGCTGTGCCTGACCTTGAAGCGCCTGGGATTAAAGCAAATACTTGAAATAGTCCAATAAAAAAAACAGCGAAAATGCTGATCTGTAGAATAGTTTTAGATTGCGAACTATATCTATATGCTAAAAATAAAATAGCAGCAAAAATTAAGTTTGCCCATGCAATATATGTAATTCCAAAGTTTCTATTTGCAATAAAATCAGAACCAATTAGTCCGAAGATAATAATTGGAACCGTTGCAATAATAAGATGTGTAAATAACTGCCTGCTTTGGGTGTCATAGTTATTAAATAAAGGGTTTATAGATAAAAGCATTTTCTTTAAATCAACCCTAAAATATACAAGAACAGCAAGAAGAGTTCCTCCATGAGTTGCAATATCAAAACTTAAGCCTAGATCATTAGTTCCAAATAGCAGACTTGGAAATAATAGATGAGCAGAGCTTGAAACTGGTAAAAATTCAGTTAAGCCTTGTATTAATGCTAGTGCAATACTTAAAAAAATATCATTCATCAGAAATTTTTTTGTAATTAGTATCTTTTAAATATACTGGATTTGCCTCTTCAGGTAAAAATTTTTCTTGGTTGTTGAATTTAAAATTTGCAAGATGTGCAATAGATAGCGCATTAGAATGAATGTTAAATAATGAATTAGTGTCTAATTTAATTCTTTCATCATCCCAGCCATTTCCTGCATATATAGCCAATGGATTGCTTAAAAGCATTGGGTCAGCTAATTGTTTATAAGATTTTACTTGTTCGTCTGATTGTTTTTCTAACTGAGGTGAGTTGAGGTATTTGCAGAAATAAACTTCATCTAAATCAGATTTTAATGCCACATTGATAACATTATATTTTGTATTTATTACTTCATTATTTACTTGATATGCTATAGATTTTAAATTAGATATTCCAATAAGTGGTTTTTTTTGGGTCCAACTCAAACCTTTCATGAAACTTGCTAAACTTCTTATACCGGTATACGAACCAGGACCCCTTCCAAAGGCAAAACAATCTATTTCGGAGATATGAATTTGTTTATTGATTCCAACTGATGACAAAAGATTATTCCAATTAGGTCTTTCTTTTCTAGCATGCGTCTTGGAGTAAGATAAAATTTCATCTTCATATATAAGAGCCACTGAAGAAGAGTCACCGGAGCTATCTATCGCGAGAAGCTTCATTTTATTTATAAATTAGCTTTAATAGATTCGAACACAGATTCAACAGACCCTGCGCCATCAACTTTAAAATACACTAATTCATTGCTATTAGATTTCTGATTATAAAATTCTGATAGCGGTTTTGTCTCTTCATGATAAACATCTAATCTTTTTGAAACTGTTTCAGGCTTATCATCGTCTCGTTGAACCAAATCCTCTCCAGTAATGTCATCAATACCTTCATTTTTTGGTGGATTAAATTCAATATGATAACTTCTGCCTGAAGCTATATGAAAACGCCTGCCTGACATTCTGTCTAGAATAACCTGGTCATTAACTTGAATCTCAATTACATGAGAAAAAGCTACATTCATATCAACAAGCATTGTTGCTTGACCAATAGTTCTTGGAACCCCATCAAACAAAAAACCATTTTTGCAATCATCTTTTTGAATTCTGTCAACGATTATTGAACCTATGATTTCATCTGACACTAATGCGCCAGAGCTTAATACTCCTGATACTCTTTTACCTAATTCAGAGCCAGAGGCAATAGCCTCTCTAAGCATATCTCCAGTGCTAATTTTTGGGATACTAAGATAGTCACAGATCAAGTCTGCTTGAGTCCCCTTGCCTGCACCTGGAGGCCCTAATAGGATTAATTTGTTCATGTTTCAATAATAGCGAATGCGACTACGTAATCAGTTTCGTCTGCAATACTAACATGGCTGGCAGTTATCTCTAAATCACTAAATATTTTTTTCAAACTACCTTCACTATTAATGTAAGGTTTTCCAAGATCATCTCTTAGTATTTCAATATCTTTTGGGAAGACATCATTTCGAAATCCTGTGCCTAAAGCCTTTACTAACGCTTCTTTGCAAGCAAATTGTTTTGCTAGAAAAATTTTTTGTTTAGCTGGTGAATAATCTTTCCATAGAATATATTCTTGGCTAGATAATATTTTTTTTGCAAAAGCTGCGGTATTTTTTATCCTATTAATTAAAACTATATCTGTGCCAATACCATAGATCATTTTTGCAACCTTCTAAAAATTTGTCTGCTATTTAAATCCTTGCCCTCAAGACAAAACATAATTGTAGCTTGGGTTAATTGTTTTAATTTATTGCTTGAAACATTTATTAAATTTCTGTTTCTTATATCTATGATATCTTGACCAGAAAAATCTGGAGCTTTATTAGAGATTTGAAAACCTCTTTCCGCAATGAAAATATAATCTAAAGAAGCATCAATTGGCTCGTGAGCATCTATGTCAGTTTGGAAATTTATTCCATAGCCAAGCATATCTAAAAGGTCTAACTCAAAACTTCTAAGTAAAAAATTCATATCTACTTCCTTGGTAGCAGCTTCAATAAAATTACTATATAAATTAAATAAATCTTCATTCGCAGCATCTTTTGGAAGAAGTTTAATCATTAACTCATTTATGTAGAGCAAACTATAGCTTTTTTTAGAAAGATTATTATCTATAAGAGATACATCTCTATCGATATTAGTTAATGTTTTTAATTCGGATCTACCTGAATAAGTTATCTGTAATTTTGAAAATGGAACAAGGTATCCAAAAAACTTTGATTTTGGTTTTTTAGCCCCTCGGGCTATAACTGACATTTTCCCAGATTGTCTGGTAAAAATTTCAGCAATGATGCTTGTATCTCCATATGACCTTTGATGCAGTAAAAAGCATTCTTGCCATTCATTAGGACTCATAACTTCCGCCAACCCCTAGACTATGTAAATAATCAGAATCTGTATTCCAGTTTTTCTTTACTTTGACCCACGTTTTTAGAAACACTTTTTTTTCATAATATTTTTCTAAATCAAGTCTTGCCTGAGTGCCAATTTTTTTTAAAACTTCTCCTTTTTGACCAATAACAATTTGTTTTTGTGTTTGTCGAGCTACATAAATCACTGCATGTATTCTTACAATATCCTTTTCATCTTCTAGCTGTTCAACTTGAACAAAAGTATCATGTGGCAATTCATCTCCCAATGATCTAATAATTTTTTCTCTTACTAACTCTGAAACCATGAAATTGTCTTGATTAATCTCTGATCCCTCTTCTCCGTATACATGCTGGTTTTTTGGTAAATAGCTTAATATTAATTTTTCTAACTCGATGATCCCATCATCATTTGTAGCTGATATAGGAATAATTTCTAGAAAATTATAAGCTTCTTGAAGTTGATCAATTAAAGGTAATAACTTATTTTTATCATCAACTTGATCTGATTTATTGATAACACAAATTACCTTTGAATTAGATTCTTTGATTTTTTCAAGAACTAAATGATCTAACTCTTGCATTGTAGCTCTTTGAATAACAAATAATACTAGATCCGAATCTTCAATAAGACTTGCAGCAGATTTATTAAGCAATCTATTCATTACTTTAGTCGATTTAATATGCATCCCCGGAGTATCAGCAAAAATCATTTGTTTATTTTTGACAGTCTTAATACCGAGAATATTATTTCGTGTTGTTTGCGATTTTCTAGAGGTAATAGATACTTTTTTACCTAAAATATGATTAAGAATAGTAGATTTGCCTACATTAGGTTTGCCAACTATTGAGATATAACCACAAAAAGATTCTTTCATTAAATGAAATCTCCATTAGCCAGAATGCTTTCTGCTAATTTAGTTTCGGCAGATTTTTTTGATTTTCCTGTAGAGCTATATTTAATATTTTTAACTTCAAGAGTTGATTGAAATTTTTTACCCTTTACTTCAATTGTATAGTAGTTTGGTGGACTTAGACCTGCTGCTTGCATGGCTTCCTGTAAAACAGATTTAGGATCTTTATAGTTATCATCTAAGGACAAGTTATTAAAATCATCTTCATATATTTTATAAATAACCTTCTTTGTATTTTTCCAACCTCCATCTATAAAAATGGCACCGATAAGCGCTTCAAATGCACCCTCTAATATTGAATATTTTCTATCATCAGATAGATTAATCATCCCTTTTGATAGTTTAATAATTTTATCAAGACCAATTTGGTTAGCTTTAAATGTTAATTTAGTGCCCTTTACAAGTGTTGCTCTTGCCCTTGTAAGAGTTCCTTCTTGATAATTAGGAAATTGTATAAAAAGATATTCTGCAATAACAGAATTTAGGATTGAATCACCTAAAAATTCTAATCTCTCATTATTAATATTTTTATTAAAGCTTTTGTGCTGAATAGCATGCATTAAATGGCTCTGATCTTTAAAAGAATAGTTGATAACTAATTCAAAGTCTTTAAGTCTCACTCAATACTACCTGCACGCTCGAAAGAAGGCACGCATGTCCAGCACTCCCAACTCATCCATATATAATCAGCAGTGCCCATAAAGTTATCTCTTGGAATGAAACCCCAATATCTACTATCGTTTGAATTATCACGATTATCGCCAACTGCGAAATACATTCCATCGGGAACAATCCATTCAGATGGAGCGCTAGATGGTCTTGATCTCATATGTTGTACAGTTATTTCTTTACCATTAAAATTCTCAAGATAAAAATCAATACCTGATTCAGTTTTATAATAATTTTGTGGAACAGCAGTATCATTTAAGTAAAGTTTCTTATTAATGTAGCTTATCTTATCTCCAGGCTTTCCTATTAATCTTTTAACAAATGGCATGGGTTTATGGGGTGGTATAAAGACCACAACATCTCCAAATTCTGGGTCTTTTGCCATAGCAAAGGATTTGCCGGTTCTCTCAATCTTTAAACCATATGAATGTTTGTTAACTAAAATGAAATCGCCTACTTTTAATCCTGGGATCATTGATCCAGATGGTATTTGATAGGGTTCATACATAAATGTTCTTAGAACAAATATTAAAAAAATTGGAATAAACCAACTTCTTCCCGAAGATTTTAAATATGGATTACCTATGAACTTACCAGTAATCCATATTACTAAACTTACTATTGTTGCGAGCAAAAGAATAATACTTAGATCACCAGCATTTATAAAAACACTATACAAAATGAGAAGGCCAAATACAAAACCAATCTTCGACAACTTTGATTGGCTGGGTGTTTGGATATCTAAAATAGATGTATTATCCATTTTGATAGCTTCTACAACCCAAATGACAAGACATGTAAGGATTCCAATTGAAGCTAGTAAAAATAGTGGATCTGAAAACATTTACTATCCCCCTGAACTGAAGTAGTTGAGAAAAGCATCTTGAGGAATTGATACTCTTCCTATTTGCTTCATCTTCTTTTTGCCTTTCTTTTGTTTTTCTAGAAGTTTTTTCTTTCTAGAAATATCGCCACCATAACATTTAGCAGTAACATTCTTCCTAAGGGCTTTAACTGTTTCACGAGAAATGATTTTAGACCCCAATGCAACCTGAATAGGCACATCAAACATTTGCCTTGGAATTAACTTTTGAAGGTTTTTAGCAATCTCTCGAGCTTTCATCATAGAAAAAGATTTATGTACTATCATAGAGAGAGCATCAACCTTTTGATCATTAATTAAAATATCTATCTTTGTAAGATCAGATGCTCTGAAGCCAATAAGGCTATATTCTATAGACGCAAACCCTTTTGTCGAAGATTTTATCTGATCAAAGAAATCAACAATAACTCCTGATAAAGGCATCTCAAATACAATAGATACTTGAGTGCCGAAATAATTCATCTCTTTTTGAATACCTCTTTTAGCAGTGCAAAGAGTTATAACGCTGCCAACATAATCATTTGGAGTTAAAACATTTACCAGAACTATTGGTTCTCTAATTTCATCAATCTCATTAGAAACAGGCATTTGAGAGGGGTTGTCACATTTGAAAACAGTGCCATCTGTTTTTAATATTTCATATTCTACTGAAGGTGCTGTAGATATAAGATCTAAATCATATTCTCGTTCGAGTCTCTCTCGAATAACTTCCATATGAAGAGTTCCAAGAAAGCCACATCTAAAACCAAAACCAAGTGCATCTGAAACCTCAGGCTCATAAACCAGTGAAGAGTCATTTAATATTAGTTTAGATAAAGCATCTCTAAATTTTTCATAGTCCTCTGAACTTACAGTAAATAATGAAGCAAATACTTTGGGATTTACTTTTTGAAATCCGGGTAGAGCTTTTGTAATGTCATCGTTATACTCTAAAACAGTATCTCCGACAGGAGCGCCTTTAATATCTTTTATTCCCGCAACCAAATATCCAACTTCTCCAGCTGATAGTATTTTTGTTTTGTTTTTTTTAGGAGAAAAAATTCCTATTTCATCTGCCAAATAATTTTGTCCAGAAGTAAATATCTTAAATTTTTGTCCCGTCTTTAAAGTGCCGTTCATAATCCTAATAAGTGAAACAACTCCTAGATAGGGATCAAACCAAGAATCAATAATTAATGCCTGTAATGGCTCATCAGGACTGCCAATTGGAGGTGGTATATCTCTTACAAGCATATCTAATAATTCTTCTGTTCCTTGGCCTGTTTTGGCACTTACAAGGGGCGCATTCTCAGAATTAATTCCTATCATATCCTCAATTTCTTTTTTAACTCTTTCAGGATCTGATTGAGGTAAATCAATCTTGTTAATGACTGGAACAACCTCTAATCCTTGATCAACAGCTGTGTAACAATTTGCTAAGGTTTGAGCCTCAACACCTTGAGAACCGTCAACAACTAAAAGTGCTCCCTCGCATGCAGATAAAGATCTAGAGACTTCATATGAAAAATCTACATGGCCAGGTGTATCAATAAAATTTAATTGGAAGACTTCTCCATCTTTTTTATAATTTAGCGTCACTGCTTGCGCTTTAATAGTGATACCTCTTTCTCTTTCAATGTCCATTGAATCGAGAATCTGTTCAGACATCTCTCTTGCTGAAAGACCCCCACAGAATTCAATTAATCTATCAGACAGAGTAGATTTCCCATGATCAATATGGGCTATTACAGAAAAATTTCTTATGTTCTTCATACAGGTACATTTTACAAGGAAAGCTATTAACTTATTAGCTTTAAGATAGTCTATTTATCAAAATTTTTAATTTAATCGAATAGGAACAATAAAACGAGCATTATTTCTTTTACCAAAAACAGCGACAATTGAACCAGACTCAAGCTTTTCTACAGTATCTGAAAAAGATTCAAGGCTATCAATCTTATATTTCATGTTTCTATAGCGAATATGAGTAATCACATCACCTCTCTGAATTTTTCCTGAAGCAGGCGATCCTGAAACAACCTTTGCCACTATAACTCCATCCTCTAGGTTTGCCATCTGAGGGTTGTCTCTATCAATTTCTTCTATTTGAAGGCCCAACATATCAGAATTATTATTACTCTTTGCAGGCACAAATGGTTTATCGCTTGAAGGCAATTCCCCAAGAGTAAAGGTTAGCTGAATCTCTTCACCATCTCTAAATATAGTTGCAATAGATTCTGTATTTGGTTTTATTTGTCCTACAACATGAGGAAGATCTGCACTAAATTTAATCTCTTTTCCATCAAAATCTAAAATTACATCTCCTGGAATTAATCCGCCATTATCACCAGACTCACCTTCCTCCAAATCGTTTATTAGGGCTCCATATGGCTTATCCATACCTAGAGCTTCAGCGAGATCATTATCAACTTCGCCAACTCTTACACCTAAATAACCTCTAGCTACTACCCCAGAGTCTATTATTTGCTCTGCAACATCGATTGCAACATTAATTGGAATAGCAAAAGCAAGCCCTTGATAACCTCCACTTCTTGAATATATTTGAGAGTTAATGCCTACTACCTCTCCTTGCAAATCAAATAGAGGTCCGCCTGAATTCCCAGGATTGATTGCCACATCAGTTTGTAAAAAAGGAACATAATTTCCAATATTATTGTTTTGGATGCTTCTTCCTTTTGCACTTACTATCCCAGCAGTTACTGAAAAATCAAAACTATATGGAGACCCTATTGCCACAACCCAATCGCCAACTCTTAAAGACTCGCTATCACCAACTTTAACTTTAGGTAATTTTTTACCATCGATCTTTAAAACTGCTAAATCAGATAAAGCATCAATACCAATAACCTCTGCGACATATTCTCTTCTGTCTACCAAAGATACAATAACTTCTGAAGCTCCATCAACTACATGAAAATTAGTTAATATATAATTCTCTTTAAAGATAAACCCAGACCCATAACCTTCCGCCTTCCTTTTTTGCTGAGGTGCCTCTTCATAGCCTCTAGGAATTCCAAAGAATCTTTCTAGCTCTGGCGGCATTCCTCTAAATGAATTTTGAGTAGAGACTTCTTTTCTAGATGTAATATTTACAACTGCAGGTGCTGAATCTTCAACAAGGCTTGCTATGTTTGAAGGCAGATTAGCAGCTTGGATATCTAGACTTAATATAAAAGCAAAGATAAAAGCATAACTAATGGTTAAATATTTATTCATGATGTTTCCTATCTAATTTGTATTGAACTAATGATCTTGTTAGCTTCTTCTAAGCTAAGATTTCCGTAAAGTGTAATAACTTTACCACCAGGCAGAGGATATAGGTAGACCATATTTTTACCTGACTTCCAGTATCGTACATTTTTAAGCCCTAAATCTTTGTCAGCAATATGCATATAAAAATTTTCTCTTCCATTTGTATAATGGCCTGGTCTATTTGAACTATTCTGAAAACCAACATTTGTTAAGTTAGGGCTATATTGATTTTTTTTCTCAACATTGCTCTGATCAAGAACATTTAACATATGCTCTAATAAGCCTTCCTCAATTCTGAGAATATTATTTTTAGCTTCATCGCTATTTATAGCAGCTTGTATTTGAGACTGAACCTCACTATTAAAGCCAAGCCTATCTGAATCCGATGGATTTATTAAAAAGACTGTCAGAATTACTGCTGCAGCTGCAGACATTCCATTAGATAAAAAAGGTCTGTATTTTAGGAAATCAGTAAATTTAAGAGGTATAACATTATTAGTAAATATTTCTTCTTCGTTATTTGTAACTAGCGCACTCAGCTGAGCATAATCTTTTAACTTGTCTTGAATCCCATCAGAATTAATATGTAACAATATTTCATCTATTTCTGATGGAGCAAGCTCTCCATCAAATAGGGCTGACAGCTTTTCATTAATATCAGTCATTTGTTAGTTCCTCTTTTATGAAGCTTAAAGTAGCTTCTCTTGCTCTGAAAATCCTTGATCTAACTGTTCCCAAGGGACAATCAATTATATTTGCAATTTCCTCGTAACTCTTTCCCTCATATTCTCTTAGAATAAAAGGTGTTTTTAGTATTTCTGGTAAAGTGGAAATAAAATTCTTTATAGTTAAAGATGTCTCAGAACTTTCAATACTTAGTTCTGGTGAACTAAAGTGTGGATAATCAAAATTTATAACATCATCTGAGATATTTAACTTGTCTTTTTTGAAAGTAGCGCTTGTTACATGATTTTTTGCAATATTAATTGCAATTCTGTAAACCCATGTAAAAAATGCACTATCCCCTCTGAAAGAATCAATCTTATCCCAAACCCTTACAAAAACTTGTTGTGTTAGGTCTTCTGCGTCTTCTTTTGACTTAACATAGCCCAACAACGCACTGTAGACTCTTGGTTGGTATTTAATCATTAACACTTTGAAGGCATCCTGGTTTCTTTCCTTAACTTTATCTATTAAATAGAAATCTTCGTTATTATTTTTATAATTCATTTTAAAAACGTAATTTCCTTACAAATATGACCAAAATGATGCTTAAAAGTTCTCTAATTTTGTAAATTTTTTTAATTTATTTTCAACAAATATTTCATGCTCAATATTACCTAGACTGATTTTTTTAAAGATAAAATCATAAAGAGTTTGATCATCGTAATCTAAAACTCTATTAAAAATAGCATTATCCTCTTCCGACAAGTCTAACATTTCTGTCTCGGAGAACTCTTTAAGCAAGAGATCTAATTCGCGCATACCTCGCCTACATTTCCATCTCAATCTGTTTATTTGTTCGCTCATTAGTTAGAATAAAGTTAAAGAAGTTAATTCTACAAGAAAATTGATGCTAAAGAATTTAATTAAAACTGGTTTTATGTATTTAGATACTTATGAAGTGTTAAAGCTAATTGGTGACCAAGAAAAAATTGATGCTCTATTACAAGGGCAAGTTACATCAGATATTTCAGAGTTACCAAACAATGATGCTCAAATTTCTTGCTTGCTAGATCAAAAAGGTTTTATACAGGCAGATTTTATTATTGTAAAAAAAGAGAATGAAACTTTAATAGTAATTGATAAATCGATAACTAAAAATTTTATAAAGCAGTTAAATCAATTTACTCAATTTTACCAAGTTGATATCAAGACAACTGACCTCATAGTTAAGGGGTATATAGCTAAAGAGAAATTTTCTAATGTTAAAAATTTTACATATTTTAAACATGGTGAATATAGTCTTAGCATTGAAGTTAGTAAGGCTACCAAAAAAGAAACTTCTCAGTTAAGTAGTTTGGAATGGAAAGTTGGAAATAAACTTTTATTAAATTATCTTTTTTTTGAGGAGGATATTAATAAATATAGACCAAATGAATTAAATTATGACAAATCCAGGATTTCTTTCGATAAAGGTTGTTTTAGGGGTCAAGAGATAGTCGCAAGGGTCCACTATCTTGGAGTAAACAGGCGTGAGTTCGTATCTGCAGTTATTCCAAAAAATAATGTTGTAAGTAGTGAATTAAAAATTCATGGTGAGACATTGGAATATCTAGATCACAAAATATTTAATACTCATATCAAAAGAGATGAGTTGGAAAATAATAAATATGCTTCGATGAATCTTATTCGATATCAAGATTCCAATTAATTTCTTTTTTACTATTTTTCTTTAAAAATTTATTGGTCTTAGAAAAAGGCTTGGTTCCAAAAAAACCTCTTTTAGCAGAAAATGGAGACGGATGTGCTGATTTAATTATCAAATTATTATCTTTGTTAATAATACTTTCTTTGGCATGTGCTTTTGCTCCCCATAATATAAAAACAATATAACCATTGTTGCTAATTTTCTTAATAAGATAATCTGTAAATTCTTCCCACCCTATATTTTGGTGAGAGCCTGGTTTTGATTCCTCAACTGTGAGACAAGTATTTAAAAGAAGAACGCCCTCCTTTGCCCATGACTCTAAATTGCCGCAATTGGAAATTGCAATATTTAAGTCTGCCTTCAATTCTATGAAAATATTTCTTAATGAGGGCGGGATTCGACATCCACTATTAACTGAAAAAGCTAATCCATTTGCCTGGCCTTTTCCGTGATAAGGATCTTGTCCAATAATCACAACACTAATTTTATCTGGTAAACATAGATTTAAGGAGTTAAAAATATCTGGTATTTCTGGGTAAATTTTTTTTCCTAGTTCTTGGTAAGATTTTAAGGTTTCAAAGAGGCTAATTGTTGTCTCAGATATAAGACTTTTTTGTAACAAAAGTTGCCACTTTGGGTTAAGAAATTTTTGAGGTTTAAATTCCATAAATGACCTTTTTTTTATCCACAGAATCTGTGGATAACTTATTGGATAACTTTATATTCTACACTGTAAAAGCCCTAGAATAAGGCTTTTATGCTAATTGGTTAATTTTTATACAATATTAGCATTTATTACTGCATATCAGTTATTTATGTAAATATAACTAATAATTAGCCATAATAACTTATAAATTCAAGCATGCCCCAATATCACTTTTTTTAGTTGTGGGCAAGTATTATTTTAATTAATTTTACTGAAAATTAATTTATTGTATAAGAGTATATAAATTGGCTCTATTTAAGCTCATAAATATACTAGTTTTTATCCTTTAAATTTTGATTATTTAATTACAGATTCTTACACTCAAAACATGATCAATTTCTTGAAGATTTGTTATAAGATTCTGAGAGGGCTTATCATTGATATCGATAAGATTGATCGCTATTTCATCTCTGCTTTTATTTGTCATATCAGCAATATTAATATTTGCTGCTGCTATTTCATCTGCAATTTTTCCTATCATTCCTGGTTCATTTTTATTAATGATAACAAGCCTAAAAGGAGTTGATCTTCCAAGTTTTATAGGAGGAAAATTTGTGGAGTTAACTATATTTCCATGCAGTAAAAAGTTGCAAACTTGATCGCATGCCATATAGGCACAATTTATTTCAGCCTCTTTTGTGCTTGCGCCTAAATGAGGAAGGAGAATTACATCTTGAGCTGTATTGCTTCTTGTGATGAGTTCAGGAGTTGGGAAGTCTGTAATGAAATTAGAAACAATATTTTCATCAAGGGCTTTTATAATATCATTATTATTTACAATTCCTCCTCTAGAAAGATTGATTATTTTGGCTCCTTTTTTGCAATGTTTTAATTTATCTAGTGACAAAAGATCTTTTGTCGCATCTACCAATGGAACGTGCAGCGACACATAATCAGACAAACTTAATAAATCTTCAAGGCTTTCCGCTTTTTCAACCTCCTTGGGCAACCTCCAGGCAGAATCAATTGAGATATGAGGATCAAATCCAATTATATTCATGCCCATATTTTGTGCAGTTTGAGCTACTAATGAGCCGATGGATCCTAGTCCAATGATGCCAAGTGTTTTTCCTTTTAATTCAGTCCCTCTAAAAATCTTTTTTTGTTCTTCCATGGCAAGATTTAAAGAATTACTATCCAATCCGCTTAAAGTCTTTGAAAAATTATTTCCTTGAATAATTCCCCTTGAAGAAAGCAAGAGCCCGCAAACTACAAGCTCTTTTACTGCATTGGCATTAGCACCAGGAGTATTAAATACAACAACTCCTTGCTTTGTGGCTTCCTCTGTAGGAATGTTATTGGTGCCTGCTCCAGCCCTTCCAATACAATAAAGCGATTCATTTAGATCATCTCTAGATAAAATCTTACTTCTTAAAATAATTGCATCAGGCTTATCATCAGAGGTAGTAAAATTATGACTCTTAAGAACCGTAACACCATCTTCTGCAATATTATTGAAAATTTTATATTTATACATTGTTAGTAAAGGAAAGACTTTGGTATTATCAACCAAATATTTAATTTCGGTAAGTTTATTACATACCCTCACTATAAGAAACTTTTTATTGACAAATGAGCCTTTTAATTTCAAATCTATTTTATAAAAGAAAAAATGAAGAGAATTTACTTCACGACATCAATTTTGAAATTGATAATGGTCATTTACTGGTAATTCAGGGTGAAAGCGGTTGTGGAAAAACTACACTTTTAAATATAATTTCCGGGCTGCTTAAGCCGACTGATGGACTGATTAAACTTAATTCTAATGTTTTAAATTCCTCAGAGAAATTTATTGCTCCTGAAAAAAGAAAAATAGGTTATGTATTTCAAGACTATGCTTTATTCCCTCATCTAACAGCACATAAGAATGCTACATATGCATACAAAAATAATTATATGGAACTTACAGATGAGTATGTTTTAAATGCATTAAATTTAAAAAGTCATACAGATAAGTATCCACATGAACTTTCAGGAGGCCAGCAACAAAGAGTTGCTATCGCCAGGGCAATACTTATGCATCCTAAGGCCTTAATATTTGATGAGCCCTTTTCTGGACTAGATAAAGAGAATATTGTTGAAACACAGAATCTTATTCAAGATGCTATAAGAGTATTAAATATACCAGGAATAATTGTGACTCATAGTCTTGAACATCTGCAAGATATCGACACTAGAATGATTGTAAAAATTTAACTTTAGATCACTGCATCTATTGCCTTTAGGGTCTCTTCTGTTCTCCTATAAAGATCTCCGTAACAATATCTATCAGGAACAAGTCTAAATAGACTCTGTGCCTTAGTAGCTTTAATGTCATCATTACTATTAATAGCTGAAACCATACAGTTCGAATCTTGCTGGGTAAGTTTAAGATAATACAAAGAATCGAGAGTATTATCAGCATAGAAATTCGAAACACCTAGAAAATAAAAAGCGTTAATTAAAGATTCTTCATAACCAACTTTTCTAATATCAACCAGGTAAGGTTCAAGGTCTATTATTTCTTGATAAGATTTTTGAGCAAATAGGAAATTCGTTAACGTTGATGCGGTTAATGCTTTAACATAAAAACTTTCCTCATCAGGATTTCTTATTAGATTATTTAAAATATTTATAGCTTCCTCTTTTTGATTCGTGAAATAAAGAGCCATTGCATATGGAACCGTGTAACCTCTATGGATACTCACTCTGTCTTTTGAGCAGTTCTTGGCTTTTGTGTATTTATCTTGATAAATTAATTCCATGCAATTAAAGACCCCGCGAGGAACCTTTCTAGACTCTGATGGTAAATTAAAAGTAAACCTATATTTGTGATTAGATCCCTTGGTATTAATATAGTTTGAATTAGTATCTTTTCTATAACGAAGCTCTTTAGCTTCAATCAATGCGTCTTTATCAAAATAATTTCCTGGTTCTGAATTAAGTATTACATGATTTGAAGTTGACCCATCAGCATTTACTGTAAAACCAATTTCTGCGTATCCCTCAATGCCCTTTTTGACAAGAGTTTTAGAATATTTCGGATACTCATCTCTTACTCTGATAAATGAAGTGGGGTGATAATCTCTTGAAAGCAATCTTTTATTATTTAAAAGAACAAATACCTTATCTTTATTGATGTCACTTCCTTTTAAATAAGAACTTATATTAGGATAATCATCAAAATCTGCAAAAACAGAAAAAGAGAAAAGTAAGTAGATTAAAGATAAGTATTTCATATTAGTCCTTGTAGTTAATATTTTTCAAATTTGAGCTTAAGACAAGGATTATATCTAAATACTCTCTCCACTTTATATAATTTCTTCTATGTAATGATGATTGATTACATGAAAAATCAGTTGACCCATCAAAGTTTTCAAGTGATTCAATGTCTTTAACTAACCCAGAACCAATAGCAGCCACCTTTGCTGCTCCCAAAGCTGTAGCTTCAGTATTGGTGGGAATAGAAATATTTGTATTAGTGATGTTTGCTAAAAGTTGAGCAAAAGTAAAATTATTCGCCATTCCCCCATCAATAGACATACCTTTAATTTCTAAGCCCTCGTTTCTCATCGCATTTAATATTTCGTTAGTTTGAAAACAAAGTGAATTAAATGCTGCTGTGATAAAGTCCTGTTTTGATGTATCTCTGGTTATGCCATAAAAACCAGCTCTAACATCTGGATTCCATTGAGGAGCACCTAGCCCTGTAAAAGCCGGAATAAAAAGTAAATTATTGGTCTCGCCGTCTGCTGATATATAACTCTCGCTCTCTGAAGACTCTTTAAAAAAAGTCATCTCATCTCTTAACCATTGAATAATGGTTCCTGCTGAAAAAATACTACCTTCAACAGCATAAGCAACCTCACCATTAATTTTATATGCTATTGTTGAAAGGAGTCCTGAGTTTGACCTAAATATTTCGTTTTTTGTATTAGCCATTAAGAAGCAGCCTGTCCCGTAAGTGCTTTTCATATCCCCTCTTTCGAAGCAGCTTTGACCCACTAGAGCGCTTTGCTGATCGCCTAAAACGCCTGTTATTGGAATAGTATGATCACCTAATTCTATCTTTCCAAACTCCGCATCAGATGATACAACCTTTGGCAATACTGATTTAGGTATATTAAAGAGATTCAGTAGATCTTCATCCCATTCTAGAGAACTAATATTATATAAAAGAGTCCTAGATGCATTTGTTATATCTGTTAAATGGTTTTTTTCTTTTGAAAGATTCCAAATTAAAAAGCTATCAATAGTTCCAAAAGCCAATTCATTATTGTTAGCCATAGCTCTTGCACCATCAACATTATCTAAAATCCATCGTATTTTAGTTGCCGAAAAATAAGGATCCACCAAAAGACCAGTTTTTTCAGTGACCATGTCAGAAGTAGTTTTATCTTGTTTTAATGAATTGCAAAATTCGGATGTTCTTCTGTCTTGCCAAATAATAACTGGATATATTGCCTTCCCTGTGGACTTGTTCCAAATAACAGTAGATTCTCGCTGGTTTGTAATGCCGCAACACACAATATCTGATATCGAGAGACTTGCTTCAATGACACAATCAAGGGTTTTTTTTACAGAATTTAAAATATCATCTGCATCAGCTTCAACCCAACCATCTTTTGGAAAAGAAAGAGCATATTCTTGCTGGGACTCATTAATAATATCAAAAGAATTATTAAAAATGATTGAACGAGAGCTTGTAGTGCCTTGATCTATAGTAAGAATTTTTTTCATAAATGCCTAAAAAAATAAAAATTTATCCACAAATTATCAACAAGCCAATAACAGCCTATATACACTATATAGAGTATATCTAAAAAAAATATACTATATATTGTGTTTTCCTCTTGCTTCTTTATCCACAGTGAGTAATATTAACCCTGCGGCTATATAAATGCGATTGTAAACAAAGCATTGGTAACAACAAGAAAAAAATGAAATAACCGCATTAAAGTTTAACGAAAAAAGACAATAAATAACAAGCCAAAGGATCAAAAAAAAGATGTCATTGAACGAAACAACACAAGAAACAACAAACCTGCAAGCAACTCAACAAAAACAAGCAAATGAATTGGCGATAAATGCCCCAGGGAAAATAAGGGTAATCAAAAGAAATGGTAAAGTTGTAAGTTTTGAAGTCGATAAGATTAAGGTTGCCATAACAAAAGCATTTTTAGCTATAGAAACTGGCAATGCTGCTGCCAGCGATAGAATACATGAAAAAGTGAACAAAACGACTGATGAAGTTATGGATGTTTTTGAAAGAAGAATGCCATCTGGTGGAACTCTGCACATTGAGGAGATACAAGATCAAGTAGAACTCCAGTTAATGAGAAGTGAAGAATATAAAGCTGCCAGAACATATATCCTATACAGAGAAGAAAGAACACAGGAAAGAAAAAAAGAAGCACCAGTAATTGATATACCAAACAGGCCTGAAATAAATATAACAAAAACAGACGGAACACTCGTCGCTCTTGATATTGATAAAGTAGCAGCCTTAATAAATGATGCATGTGAAGGACTTGAAGAAGTATCAATGAACGAGGTATTAGAAGAAGCATTAAAAAATCTTTACGACGGAGTTTCAATATCGGATATGCGAACAAGTCTTGTTATGTCAGCAAGAACAAAAGTAGAAAAAGAGCCAAACTATTCATTTGTTACTGCAAGAATACTTATGGATCAAATCAGGAATGAAGCTCTTGGTTTCCTTGGAGTTGCTGAAGAGGCCACGTATCAAGAAATGGAAAAATATTATCCTCAAGCCTTAGAGGCATACATAGATAAAGGTATTGAATTAGATATATTGAGTCCAGAACTGAAGACATTTGATCTAAAAAAATTAGGGTCAGCTTTAGACTATACGAGAGATAATCAATTTACATATTTAGGTCTTCAAACCTTATATGACAGATATTTTATTCATTGTGATGATGTTAGATATGAGTTACCTCAAGTATTTTTTATGAGAGTTGCAATGGGTCTTGCAGTTGAAGAAGAAAATAGAGAAGAAAGAGCAATTGAGTTCTATAAACTATTATCAAGTTTCGATTATATGAGCTCTACACCCACTTTATTTAACTCAGGTACAAAAAGGCCTCAATTGTCTTCTTGTTATTTAACAACGATCCCAGATGACTTGGATGGAATTTTTGGTGCAATGAAAGATAATGCGCTTTTATCAAAATGGGCAGGAGGTCTTGGTAATGACTGGACCTCTGTAAGGGCTATGAACTCATACATAAAAGGAACTAATGGTAAAAGTCAGGGTGTGGTGCCATTTTTAAAAGTAGCAAATGATACAGCAGTTGCAGTTAATCAAGGCGGAAAGAGGAAAGGTGCTATGTGTGCTTATCTAGAAACCTGGCATTTAGATATTGAAGAATTCCTAGAATTAAGAAAAAACACTGGTGATGAAAGAAGAAGAACTCATGACATGAATACAGCTAACTGGGTACCTGATCTATTCATGAAAAGAGTTGAGCAAGATAAGAATTGGACTCTCTTCTCACCAGGTGAAACACCAGAACTTCATGATTTAATTGGTAAAGACTTTGAAAAAAAATATGAAGAATATGAAAGAAAGGCTGAAGCTGGAGAAATGGATCAAGCTAAATCAATTCCTGCAAAAGAACTGTGGAGAAAAATGCTTACGATGCTTTTTGAAACAGGTCATCCTTGGATTACCTTTAAAGATTCATGCAATTTAAGATCACCGCAGCAACATACAGGAGTAATTCATTCATCTAACCTTTGTACAGAGATTACTTTAAATACAAGTGCTGAAGAAATAGCGGTTTGCAATCTAGGCTCAGTGAACTTAGCAAAACATATGAAAGATGGAGCTCTAGATGAGGAAAAAATAAAACGAACAGTATCTACAGCTATTAGGATGCTAGATAATGTTATTAATATAAATTATTACTCGGTAGATACAGCTAAAAATTCTAATTTAAAACATAGACCAATAGGTTTGGGAATGATGGGATTTCAGGATGCTCTATATGAACAAAATATAGCTTACTGTAGTGATGAAGCAGTTAATTTTGCTGATAAGAGCATGGAACTAATTAGCTATTGCGCAATTAGCGCTTCTTCAGATCTTGCCAAAGAAAGAGGAAAGTATGAAACTTTTGATGGCTCTTTATGGAGTAAAGGAATATTGCCAAAAGACTCAATAGAAATACTGGCAGAAAATAGAGGCAATGAATATCTAAATGTAGATAGAACTGAAACACTGGACTGGGAAACATTAAGAAAAAAAGTCATATCTGATGGCATGAGAAATTCAAATGTAATGGCAATTGCTCCAACAGCAACTATTTCCAACATTACCGGAGTAACTCAGTCCATAGAGCCAACTTATCAAAATCTATATGTTAAATCTAATTTATCAGGAGAATTTACAATAGTTAATCCTCATCTAGTTCGCAAGTTAAAAGGATTAGGCTTGTGGGATGAAGTAATGATAAATGATCTAAAATATTATGAAGGAAGCTTGTCACAAATTTCTAGAATACCAGATGATGTAAAGAAACTCTTCTCAACAGCCTTTGAAGTTGAGCCAAGATATATAGTTGAATCAGCAAGTAGAAGGCAAAAATGGATAGATCAAGGACAATCATTAAATTTATATATAGGTAATGCAGATGGTAAAAAACTAGATATTACATATAGAATGGCTTGGTATTCGGGTTTAAAAACAACTTACTACCTAAGATCTATCGCTGCAACATCAACTGAAAAATCAACTGTTCAACAGGGAAAACTAAACGCAGTGAGTGCGGGAGCTGAACAAGCGGCCCAACAAAAAATTGGAGCATCTGCTCCACAACAAGAACTTGGAGCTCCAGCTCCTGTACCAACAGCATGCTCTTTGGATGACCCAGAGTGTGAGGCATGTCAATAAAAAAAGGAAAAAGAATATGTTAAATTGGGATGAATATAGTAAAGAAGAAAATACAACACCACCAAGCGTTGTAACTGAGCCAGTAACAACAACTTCTGCTCCAGTTCAGCAGGTAGCTGAAACTACTCCTGTGGTAGCAAAAGATGAAGGTCCTGAAGACTACTCAGATAAAATAATTGAAGAAGGTTCAAGAGCTGAAAAAGCAAGAGAAGCTGTGCTAAATCTTGATGAAGCAGCTGGAATAGAAGAGCTAGATGAAATGATGGGTGAAAGAGTTCAAGTTGATCAAAAGATGATGATCAATTGTAAAGCTGATCTGAATCAATTAGTGCCTTTTAAATACGATTGGGCCTGGCAGAAATATCTTGATGGCAGCGCTAATCATTGGATGCCGCAAGAAATAAATATGACAAATGATATTGTCTTATGGAAATCTGAAGACGGATTAACTGAAGATGAAAGAACAATTGTTAAAAGAAATCTTGGTTTCTTCTCAACAGCAGATTCGCTTGTTGCAAATAATCTTGTTTTAGCTCTCTATAGACTAATAACTAATCCTGAATGCAGACAATATATTCTTAGACAAAGCTTAGAAGAAGCTATTCATACTCATGCATATCAATACTGCATAGAATCTCTTGGAATGGATGAGGGAGAAATTTTTAATATGTATAGAGAAATACCTTGTGTTGCAAGAAAAGCATCTTGGGGATTAAAGTATACACAAGAAATTTCTGATCCTGATTTTAAGACTGGTACAGAAGAAACAGATAAACAGCTTCTTAAGAACTTAATTGCTTTTTATTGTGTTCTTGAAGGTATTTTCTTTTACTGTGGTTTCACGCAGATCCTGTCAATGGGAAGAAGAAATAAAATGACAGGAACATCGGAACAATTCCAATACATTCTAAGAGACGAGTCTATGCATGTTAACTTTGGTATTGATGTAATTAATCAGATTAAGATTGAGAACCCTCATTTATGGGATGAAGAAATGAAATCTGAGGCAGCTCAAATGATTCTTGAAGGTACAGAACTCGAAATTATGTATGCAAGAGATACCATGCCAAGAGGTGTTTTAGGGATGAACGCTGCTATGATGGAAGAGTATCTTAAATTTATTGCTAACAGGCGGCTAACTCAAATTGGTTTAGAGGAAGAGTTTAAAGGCGTAACAAATCCTTTCCCATGGATGTCAGAGATCATTGATTTAAGAAAAGAAAAGAATTTCTTTGAAACTAGGGTTACTGAATATCAAGTTGGCGGTGCTCTTAACTGGGAATAATAAGATCTAATATGAAAAAGCCTCTTTTAAGAGGCTATTTTCACGAATGGATGTTCTTCATCTCCATTGGTGCATGCATCCCACTAATAAACAAAAGTACAAATTCTACTGAACTTATAGCTACAGTTGTTTATTCAATTGGTATCTTTATGATGTTTGGATTCAGTGCTCTTTACCACAGAGTTAACTGGAGACCAGAAGTTTTAAAATTAATGAGAAGGTTAGATCACTCATCAATCTTTATCATGATTGCTGGCAGTTTTACCCCCATATGTCTTCTAGTTTTACCTGAAAATACTGGATTCAAGCTCCTTACAATCATGTGGATAATAGCGGGTATTGGGATACTTCAAACATTCTTATTTACAGACGTCCCTCGCTTGATACGAGCTGGAATTTATCTTATTGCGGGCTATATAGCCATTCCATACCTTTCAGTTCTATCTACTGTTATGGGTTTTACTAACTTTAGTTTGACGGTAGCCGGTGGGACTATTTATTCAGTTGGTGCTATTAGTTATGGCTTGAAGTTTCCAGATTTTAGCCCTAAGTATTTTGGCTATCATGAATTTTTCCATTTACTCGTTTGCCTGGCAGCAATCCTTCACTTTATTGTCATATATTCAATTGTTGGCAAAGGTTTGATATGAAGCCAGTAAATTAAAAGTAAGGAATATTTTTATTCTTTATTAATCAACTCAAATATTTTTATAGTTTGCTCGCCGCCATTTTGTAAAGCTCTTGCGTCTTCCATATCAGAAATATTATCCCAGTTAGCAGCAATGTTTTCTGGTGTCATGTCTTCACCTGTTCCAAGAGAAACTCCCATAGTTTCATGAATAAATATTCGTGAAAAAACGCCGGCCCCAGCTGACATAATGGCACCATTTGGAGCCTGATCACTGGAAAGGTACATAACTGCAGGAGTAACATATTCAGGTTGCATGTTTTTACCAAAGTCCTCTGGAATTAAGCCCTCTGTCATCCTTGTATAAGCAACAGGAGTAATCGAATTTGAGAATACATTATATTTTTGACCTTCAATTTTAAGCGTATTCATTAAACCGACCATAGCCATTTTAGCTGCACCATAATTACATTGACCAAAATTACCAAATACTCCACTAGAAGAGCTTGTGAATACAATTCTTCCATAACCTTGCTCTCTCATTATTGGGTAAATAGTATGAGTGCAATTTAATGTTCCTTGGAAGTGAACATCCATAACTAAATTAAAATCTTCTAGGGTTACATTGTGAAAACTTTTATCTCTTAAGATTCCAGCATTATTAATGAGGATATCAATTCTTCCCCATTTATCCATGACATCTTTAACCATATTTTGAATAGCAGGCAAATCTGTAACGCTAGCTCCATTTGCCATTGCTTCTCCGCCTTCTGCTTTAATCTGTTGAACAACTGCATCTGCTGCATCACTTGTGCCGCTGCCATCAACGCTACCACCCAGATCATTTACAACAACCTTTGCTCCTCTTCTTGCTAACTCCAATGCGTGCTCTTTACCAATTCCGCCACCTGCACCTGTGACAATGGCAACCTGATTATCAAATCTTATACTCATACTTTTCTCCAAATAAAATTAATAGGAAGCTGAAAAAATAGAAGAAGGATCAAAATTAGGATCCTTAATCAAATCCATGGATAGCCTCATGCTATTAGCTAAAGCTTTTTTATAATTATTAAAATTTTTAGGCATATTAACAGAATCTACAGCTATTAAACTACCCTCTTTTCCGTAACATGCCATAAATGCGTTCTCTTCAATTTTGCCATGAATATGAATTTCGTCATATCCTTCAGACAATCCTGCCATTTGCAGTTTAAACTCATACTGATCAGACCAGAACCAGGGTAACTCTCTATTCGTAATTTCATTTCCTAAAATTGATGAAGTTACAACTTTCGCATGAGCATTAGCACTTGGAACACTCTCAACCCTCATAGAAAATCCGTAAAGATCATTAAAAGCATTTGCACAATCTCCAGCAGCAAATATATAAGGAATATTAGTTCTACAATATTGATCAACAAGAATTCCATTTTTACATTTTATTCCAGCTTCTTGAGCTAGTTCATCATTGGGTATTGCGCCTATACCAGCGATTATAAAGTCAGTTTTTATAAAGTTGCCATCACTTGTTAAAACTTCATATTCATTATTAAGCTTATTAATTGTTTTTATACTTTGATTACAAAAAATTTGAACTCCTCTTGATTCATGCAGGTCTTTATAGAATTCTGACATCACTGGTGCTGTAACTCTTTTTAATAATCTTTCTTCTTGCTCAATAATTGATACAGGCATTCCCATTTCAGTCATTGAAGCCGCAAGCTCAAGCCCAATATAGCCTCCACCTATTAAAAGAGGCTTTTTTGATTCCTTTAATAAGATATTTATATTATTTACATCAGCAATATTTCTAAGATAGTAGATGTCTATATCTGGAAAAACGCTTTCTGAAAAAACTCTTGATGATGACCCTGTTGCAAAAACAAGACATGAAAATTCATACTGATCTCCTGAGCAGGTTCTTAAATATTTTTCTTTTGCATTAACTTCTACAATCTCAGAGTTTGTTTTAAGTTGAATATTGTTATCTGAATAAAAAGATTCATTTTTAATCAAAATACCTTCTAAGGAAATATCCCCTTTAAAAAATTTCTTTGAAAGTGGCGGTCTATGATAAGGCAATTCATTTTCAATAGAAAAAATTATGATGTTATCTTCATAGCCTGATCTTCTAAGGTTTATTGCTGTATTGGTACCTGCATGACCCGATCCGATAATTATTACCCCACTCATTAGACCAAGTCGTCCAAGGCTTTATGAATTCTGGGTGCCGCTTGAGTCAATAGCTCTAAATTAGTCCCAAAATTTAATCGCATCCATCCAGCTTTACCAAAATCTTTTCCATCTGATAAGCCAACTCCAAATTTCTCAAAATGCTCTTGAAGCTTTTCAGTTTTAGCATTCAGCACCTTAAACCAAAGTAAATATGTTCCTTTGGGCTCTATGATTTCAATATCTTTTCTAGAAGAAAACTCATTTAGTAAGAACTCCTTATTTATATTTAAGTATTCTAAGAGATCATTTTTCCATTCTGATCCTTCCTTTAAGCAGGCCAATGTTGCTATCAAACCAAATATGCTCGGTGATGGCGTATGTCCTTTTAAAATATTTTTAAACTTTTTGCGCATTAGTTGGTTAGGTATTATACAAAATGCACAATTCAAACCGGCAATATTAAAAGTTTTAGATAATGAATTAATTGTAATGACTCTATCTGCCATCCCTTCTATGGTTGCTAAATGAATATGTTGATCTAATGAGCTTAAGATAAAATCAGAATGTATTTCATCAGACAACACATGCATATTTTTTTTTGAAATTATTTTAGCTAAATCTTCTAATTCATCCTTTGAAAAAATTGTTCCACCAGGATTATGCGGATTTATAAACATAAGCCACGAATTGTCTTCAGCCTCTTGGGAAAGCTTATCAAAATTATAAACAAGTCTTCCGTCTACTCTTTCTAAATCATGAAAAATTATTTTTTTATTACTATGCTTAGCTGCATTTAAAAAAGGAGGGTATATTGGCCGAGGAACAATCACCGACTGAGTATCCATAATAAGATTATAAATTTGGTGAATTACTGTCTCAAGGCCAGGAAGCCAGACAATCCAATCATCTTGAATAAGCCAATTGTTTTTTTTATAGAGATGTACAATCTCTTCATTCAGCTCTTGAGGTATGTCTGTATATCCATATCCGCCATGCTCAATCCTTTTTTTAAAGGCTTTTTCGACAACATCAGGAGATTTAAAATCCATATCAGCAACCCAAAGAGGAATAATATCTTTATTTTTGTAAAGATCCCATTTAGTGCTCCACGTATTTTTTCTGTTTAATGGAATATCAAAAATTTTCTTCATAAAATATAATATTGACTCTTTTATTTCATTTCATATTAATGCAAAAAAATATATTTAAACACCCTAACCTGTCTATAAAAAACTTTGATAATTCTTTTTCAAAAGATCAAGCTGATAGATGGTTCGAATCTTCATTAAATGAATTAAATTGGCTTGAAGGAGAAATTAAACTATTTGGAAAAAATATAAAAATACCTAGACTCCAATGCTGGTATGCAGATGAGGGATGTAATTATAAATACTCTGGCAAAATGCTTGAAAGAAATAATTGGCATCCAACTCTACTAGAAATAAAAAGTAGTATCGAATTTATTACATCGCAAAAATATAATTCAGTTTTAGCCAACTATTATAGAGATGGCTCGGATAGTATGGGGTGGCATTCTGATGATGAATCTATGTTAGATAAAGATTCTGCAATCGCTTCGGTATCCTTTGGTCAAGAAAGACCCCTTCACTTTAAACACAAAAATCAAGATATATCATTTGCAATAGATCAATCACATGGCTCTGTAATAGTTATGGATGGTGAAACACAAAAATACTGGAAACATTGCATAAAAAAATCAAAAAAATTAATGAAGCCCCGTTTAAATCTAACATTTAGGACTATAATTACCGCATAAATAATTTGCAAATTAAGGAAAAAAAATGAGCTCAAGAGTAAAAGTTGTTGTTACAGGTGCTGCAGGTCAAATAGCATATTCACTTATACCCAGACTACTTGATGGCAAAACATTTGGTAACAAGATTGTTGATTTAGTTTTAGTTGAAATTCCGCAAGTTGTGAGCAAACTTGAAGGTGTAGTTATGGAGTTAGAGGATTCATCCTTTCCTCATATGGGAGATGTTACCTACACAGATAATTTCCCTGAAGCTGCAAAAGATGCTGACTGGTTTTTATTAGTAGGTAGTATTCCTAGAGGAATTGTTTATGAAGGTAAAAAAATAGAAGAAAGATCTGATCTACTAAAAATTAATGGAGGTATTTTTGTTTCCCAAGGAGAGGCCGTGGGAAAATATGGAAAAGCCGATGCTAAAATATTGGTTGTAGGTAACCCAGCAAATACAAATGCTCTTATAGGTAAAAATTCATCTGGAGTTGATACGCAATTATGGATGGCAATGACAATGCTAGATTCGAGTCGAGCAAAATCAGTAATTTCTAAAAAAGTTAGCTGCCCTATAGCTGATGTTAAGAAAATGATTATTTGGGGAAATCATAGCCCTACTATGTATCCTGATGTTGAAAACGCTCTTGTAAATAATAATTCAGTTGGTTCAATTATTAATGATATGAATTGGGTTGAAAATGATTTTTTACCAAGTGTTCAGCAAAGGGGTAAAGCAGTTATTGACGCAAGAGGAGCCTCCTCAGCCACCTCTGCAGCAAAAGCTGCGTTAGATACAATAATTGCTTGTGAGACTCCTACAGAAGCTGGGGATTGCTTTAGTGCAGCTATAGCAAGTGATGGTGCTTATGGGGTTCCAGAAGGCTTAATTTGCGGCTATCCTTTAATGACGATGGCAGATGGAAGTGTTGAAATTATAAGAGATATGACTCTATCTGAATTTGCTAAAACAAAATTTGCTATATCTATTGATGAGCTTGAATCTGAGAGAGAGGCTGTAAAACATCTTTTGTGATCAGTGCGCAAAATAAAATAATACAAAGTTTTCTATCTGATGTTATTGAAGATGAAACTTGTAAATCCATTAGCTTAATTTCAGCTACTGATTCGTCTGAATTAGTAAAATTTCTTGAAAAAAAGAATCTAGATCAGCTTTTTATACTTCCCCAAATTGATAATAATCTAAATATACAGAGTGATCTTTATGTTGTTTGTGAAGATGTTGAATTTAATGTTTCAGACATTGGGATAATTAAAAACCTTCTTAGTCAAAAAATTATTATTTTTAAATCTCATAAAGATAAATTTATAACTGATTCGGATCTATTGAAGTTAGGTTTTCAGAAAGAATTTGAAAATAAAGATTTAATTTTCTTTGCTTATAATCTAAAGACTTATAATAACAAAAGAGATTGGAATAATTCTAAAGGTTGGGCTAATCCAGAGAATTTTAATAAGTTTAGGTGGTAGTAGCTATTAAGACTTCATTTGAGGGAATAATAGAACATCACGAATAGATGTTTGATTAGTTATGAGCATAACTAATCTATCTATGCCTATACCAACACCAACAGCTGGAGGCATGCCATGCTCCAATGCTATAACGTAATCTTCATCATAAGCCATAGCTTCTTTATCACCAGCATCCTTTGCTTTAACTTGATCTTTAAAACGTTCAGCTTGGTCATCTGGATCATTTAGCTCACAAAAACCATTAGCTATTTCTTTACCACCTATAAATAGCTCAAATCTGTCTGCTATCTCAGGATTATCATTATTTCTTCTTGATAAAGGTGAAACTTCTACGGGGTATCCTATTACAAAAGTTGGCTGTATAAGCTTAGCTTCTACTGTTTCTTCAAAAAGCTCTAGAAGATTTTTCCCACCCATTTCTTGCAGGCTCTTTTCTGTTAACTCTGAATTTTCTTCTAAAACAAGATCAGAGAGATTTGCTTTTCTAAAGCTTGAGAGATCAATAGAATCTTCACCCCACTGGAGTTGCAAGGATTTATTAACTTCTTCAGCCGCTTTTTTGATCATGTCTTCTGTAAACGATATAGTCCTATCTAAAGATGTATATGCCTCATAGTATTCAAGCATTGTAAATTCTGGATTATGTTTGGTTGAAAGCCCCTCGTTTCTAAAACTTCTATTTATTTCAAAAACTCTCTCAAAACCACCAACTAAAAGTCTTTTTAGATATAGCTCTGGGGCTATTCTTAAATATAAATCTCTATCTAAAGCATTATGATTAGTTATAAATGGTCTAGCTACAGCTCCACCCGGAATAGGATGCATCATCGGAGTTTCTACTTCTATAAAGTCTCTATCTTTTAATGAGCTTCTCATGGACTCAACCACCTTGGTTCTATCTATAAATACTTTTTTCGACTCTTCATTACTCATTAGATCTAAGTATCTTTGTCTATATCTTGTTTCTATGTCAGCTAAGCCTTTAAACTTATCTGGCATTGGTCTGATGGACTTGGTTAACAAAATAACTTTGGAGGCTTCAATTGTTAATTCATCAGTTCTTGTTTTAAATAACTTGCCCTCAACTCCAATAATATCTCCTAAATCCCATGTCTTAAAATCTTCATAAATATCTTGATCAACTGTATTTTTACTAACGTATATTTGAATATCTCCACTAGAGTCTCTTATGGTCGCAAAGCTTGCATTACCCATTACTCTTTTAAGAACGACTCTACCCGCAACAGAAATATCAGTTATATTTTTTTCTTCTAGGTCTTCTTTACTTAGTGAAGCATACTCATATGATAAATTTGCAGCATAGTGATCTTTAAAGAAATCATTTAGATAGGCTTGATTCTTCTCTCTTAGAAGTTCAAGTTTTTTTCTTCTTTCTTCAATGATGCCTTCTTCGCCACCAATATTTTCTTCTGACATTTATACCCCTTCCTTAAGGCTTGTTTTCATAAAATCATCAAGATCGCCATTTAGTATTGCGGTTGTATTGCCTGATTCTAAATTAGTTCTGAGATCTTTTATCCTTGATTGGTCCAATACATAAGACCTAATCTGATTACCCCATCCAATATCAGACTTGCTGTCCTCTAATACCTGTTGTTCATCTTTTTGTTTTTGTAATTCTAACTCGTAAAGCTTAGATTTTAGTTGTTTAAAAGCATTTTCTTTATTTTTATGTTGAGATCTATCACTTTGACATTGAGCAACAATGCCAGTAGGTTCGTGAGTTAATCTTACTGCAGAGTCAGTTTTGTTAACGTGTTGTCCTCCTGCTCCAGAAGCTCTATAGGTATCAATTCGAACATCTGAATTATTAAGTTCAATCTCGATAGATTCATCTATTTCTGGAGAAATGAATACTGATGCAAATGATGTATGTCTTCTATTGCCAGAATCAAATGGAGATTTTCTAACTAATCTATGAACGCCTGTTTCTGTTCTTAACCAACCATAAGCATACTCACCTTCAACTAAAAGAGAAGCTGATTTTATTCCTGCGACATCTCCTGGAGAAAGATCTGTAACTTGAACAGTAAATTCTCTGCTTTCAGCCCATTTGGTATACATTCTAAGTAGCATTTCGGCCCAATCCTGAGCCTCAGTTCCGCCTGAGCCTGATTGAATATCAATATAAGCATTATTTGGATCCATTTTGTTTGTGAACATTCTACTAAACTCTAGATCTTCGACACTTTTTTGAAGTATTGATATATCAATTGCTATTTCTTTTATTGTTTCGAGATCTGATTCTTCTAAAGCCATTTCAAGCAATGATAGATTGTCACTAACCTGCATTTCAGTTGATTGAAAAAAGGTTAATGATTTTTCAATTGAAACCTTTTCCTTGCTAAGTTTTTGAGATAAATCTAGATTGCTCCAAACCTCTTCTTTTGAAAGCTGATCTGAAATTTCATTAAGTCTCTTTTCTTTGGATGAGACATCAAAAATACCATTTCTTATTTCTACAATTCTTGACTGAAGATCCAATAAAATACTTTTAAGTTCTGAGGAATCCATAATTAATTATTAGAAGCTATAAAATTAAAAATAGCATTTTTATCTGCTAAAAATTCATAGGATATTTCTTCTTTATCATAAACATCACTTAATCTTTTAGGCATTTCTTTAATTGATATACCAGCTTCTTGAATAGAATTAGGAAATTTAGCGGGATGAGCTGTAGATAATATTAAAGTTGGATACTCTTTATTCATATTTAGCTTGTTAACTGAAACTAAAGCTACTGCTGTGTGGGGATCAATAAGGTAATTATGAGATTTATATACATTCTGAATGGCTTCAATAGTTTTAGAATTATCTACTGCATAGCTTAAAAATAAGTCCTCTGATTTTTCCCACATACTAGCAGGTAAATTAATGGATTTAGCAGGAAATGTTGAATAGAAATTCTTACAAAGATCGCTATCTCTGTCACAATAAAAGTCATATATTAGCCTTTCAAAATTACTAGCAACACTTATATCCATACTTGGAGATACAGTCTCATTTACTTTTTGCTTTGAGTAATCGTTGTTTGTAAAAAATCTATTTAAGATATCATTTTCATTTACCGATACTACTATTTTATTTAAAGGTAGCCCCATTTTATGGGCTGCATAACATGCAAATACATTACCAAAATTTCCAGTAGGTACTGAAAAATTTATATCTTTATTAAAATTTGTATATTTACACGAAGCATAAAAATAATAACAAATTTGACCAATTATTCTGACCCAGTTAATCGAATTTACTGCTAAGAGATACTGATCATCATTCAAAAAAGATCTGTCTTGAAAAGCCTCTTTTACAATATCCTGACAGTCATCAAAAGTTCCGCTTATACGCAAAGTAAAAACATTGTCTTCATGAATTGTAGTCATTTGTCTTCTTTGTATTTCAGACATATTACCGTCAGGTATTAATATAAAAGTCTTAATTGATTTAAATTTCTTACATGCATCTATTGCTGCTGAACCTGTATCACCTGAAGTTGCTCCTAAAACAACAGCTGTTTTATTATTTTTAGTTAGCACTTCATTGAAAAATGCTGCAGCTAATTGAAGTCCAAAATCTTTAAAAGCCGCTGTTGGTCCATGAAAAAGTTCAAGAACTGCCATGTCACTATCAAGATGTTTAAGTGGTGCAATATCTTCATAAGCAAAATCGTGCCAGGTATTATCTAAAATACTTAAAACAACTTCATCATCAAATGAAGAAGATGTGAATAAAGGAACTATTTCTTTTGCAATATCTATAAATGATGATTTATTTGCCAATGATTCAAGATCAACTTGAGGCCAAAAATCTGGCATAAATAAGCCACCATCCGAAGCTAATCCTTGCATTAGAATATCTTCAAAAGTTCTATTTTTATCTCCACCTCTTGTGCTGTGAAATAACATTAATCTGCTTCAACTCTAATTCTTTTAACTTTTTTTATGACGTCTGTATTTTTAAATTTATTTAAGATTTCTTGAGCTTTTAATTCCTCACATAAATCTGTTATGAAAAATACCGGAACTAGATTATCAGACAATTCATCCTTTTGGATTATTGTCTCAATTCCTATATTGTGACTGGCCATTAATGAAGTAATTAATGCCATGACACCTGGATTATCATCAACTTCTAAATAGAAATAATGTTGAAAGGATATTTGACTAAATTCAGCTATCTCAATCTCATTAGAGCTTTTAGAAACCTCTTCTGCATGATCTTTATTAGACCCTGCTAGATGAATAATGTCTGAAATTAAGCCAGAAGCTGTCGATTCTTGTCCAGCGCCAGAACCAGTAACATGTATTTTACCTATGAGATCAGTATCAATTTCTATACCATTTCTTACTCCCTGCAAAGAGGATAATATTGAGGTATTTTTTATAAAGGCTGGATGCGCTCTTAGCTCAACATTATTAAAATCTTGTTTTGCTACTGCCAAATGCTTAATTACATAACCTAACTCTTTAGCATGTTGAAAATCATCACCTGTTATTTGTGTAATTCCTTCGATATAAAAATCCTTAGGAGGAAGAGGAGTGCCATGAGCAATATGTGACAATATTCCTATCTTATGGGCTGCATCTATCCCATCAATATCAAAAGATGGATCTGGCTCAGCATATCCTTTTTCTTGAGCAGTCTTGAGAGTAGGTTCAAAATCTTCACCTTTTTCCATTTCTGCTAAAATGAAATTTGTTGTTCCATTAAGCATTCCAGATATTTTAGAAATATTATTTCCTGCAAGCTCTTCTTGAAGAACTTTAATTATTGGAGTCCCTGCACAAACTGCAGCTTCGAATAAAATCTTCACATTATTATCTCTTGCTGCTTTAAAGAGCTCATCACCGTGGTTAAAAATTACAGCTTTATTTGCTGTAATTACATGTTTTTTGTTTTTTATTGCTGAGAGTATTAATTCTCTAGCAGTTTCAACTCCGCCAATAAGCTCTATAACAACATCAACATCTTGGCTAACAACATCAAAAATGTCTCTTAAAACCAATGATCCTTGAGGATCACAATTTGGGTTATCTCTTCTTGCCCCGATAAAATTTATTTTTATATCTAAGTTTGTATTTCTTTCTATAATTTTTTTATTAGCATTAACTGCTTTGTAAAGACCAGTTGCGACATTACCCCAACCACATATACCTACTTTTATTTCTTTCATATTTAACCTTGAAGCCTACTTAGTAAGTCTTTTGCAGGCACATATCCAGGTATTAATTGCCCAGAACTAGAAATTATTGCTGGTGTTCCTGTAACACCAATTTTTCTCCCAATTCCATAATGCTTCTCTACCGGATTATTCTCACAATAAGATAAATTCATATCTCTACCTTGTTTTAAACCGGTCAAAGTTTGAGCTGGTTCTTCAGAGCACCAGGCGCCAACAATTTTTGAATAAGATTCAGATTGAAGTCCTGATCTAGGGAATGCTGCATAATTTACAGAGATTCCCAAATTATTATATTCACTAATTTCACTATGGAGCTTTCTACAATACCCACAATCAATATCTGTAAAAACAACTACTGAAAAAAGTTCATTCTCAGCTGGAAATGAAATTAATTCAGAATTATCTAATGATGAGATAATATTTTTTCTCTCTTCATTTCTTTCTAATTCAGTAACATTTAGCAAGCCTTGATTGGTAATTTGAAAAATTTCACCAATTATTAGAAATTCTCCATCAGATGATACATAAACTGACTGCATTTCTTCAAGATCAAGCTTATAAATGCCAGCAACAGGAGTCATAGTGAGATCAATGATCTTAGCCCCCGCCGGCAATACTGTTGTGAGCTTTGTAATAATTTCATCTTTTCCATCAAATGCATAGATATTCATGCTTAATAAAGAAATTATTATTATATTTAGAAACTTGTTCATAACTAACCTCTTGGATGATGCTTCTTTAAAGCATCACTTAGTCTTTGTTTGGCAATGTGAGTATATATTTGAGTAGTTGATAAGTCACTATGCCCTAATAGTAATTGAACTGATCTAAGATCAGCCCCCCTATTTAAGAGATGGGTTGCAAATGCATGTCTAAGTGTATGAGGTGAGATGCTTATAGCTATATCAATGTTTGATGAGTATTGCTTAATTCTATGCCAAAAAGCTTCACGAGTTATCTTGGAACCCTTTGTGCTTACAAAAATATACTGAATTGATTTACTTAAGGATCTTTTAGATCTATTTTCTAAATATATCCTTAAAAATTCATTAGCTGATTCTCCAAATGGAATTAATCTTTCTTTAGAGCCTTTTCCAAGTACCTTTACAATTGATCTTGTAACGTCAACATCAGAAAATTTAAGATTAATTAACTCACTAACTCTCATACCAGTGGCATACAAGAGTTCAAGCATTGCTCTATCTCTGCATCCAATAAATGAATCTTGCTTAGGAGCATTTAAGAGGAGATCTACATCATCTTCAGAAATTGATACTGGTAATTTTTTTTCTTGTTTTGGAGAAGGTAAGTCACTTAAGGGGTTTTCAGAAATTTGTCCCTTCTTTAATAAGAATAAAAAAAATGCCTTCAAAGAGGAAATTTTTCTATTAACAGTGTTACTTTTATAATTTTTATTAAATAAATATGTTATGTAACCCTCGATTTCATATTTTTTAATCTTTTTTAAAGTAACTTTATGATTTAGCATTGACCAATTAAAAGCATCTAAAATATCACTTTTGTAAGATTTGATCGTGTTTTTGGATAGACCCTTTTCAATAAACATAGAATCAAGAAAGGATACTAGATCAGAATCCTTTTCATGATATTTTTTCATTTAATTATTCTAGTCTTTCTTTGATTCTTGCAGACCTACCTGATCTTTCTCTCAGATAGAACAGTTTAGCTTGTCTTACATCACCTTTTCTTTTAACGGTAATTGAATCAATCATAGGACTATGAGTTTGAAATGTTCTCTCAACACCTATTCCACTTGAAATTTTTCTGACAACAAAAGATGCATTGATACCACCTTTTTTAACACCCATTACAACACCTTCAAATGCCTGAAGTCTTGTTCTCGTGCCTTCCTTAACTTTAACTGATACAACAACAGTATCTCCAGGTCTAAATGAAGGAATATCTTCTCTAATCTGTTTAGACTCAAAAGCTTCT
>CABWZP010000009.1 GCA_902509965.1 uncultured SAR86 cluster bacterium | reverse complement strand
ATCGCTGTTACTGATGATAGTTCAGCGTCACAATCTGGTTATGATTTTTCCGCTTCAACAGAAGATAATACAAATGTTTCAGTTCAAAATATTGATGAAGATCTAATATATTTTAATTTATTGTCAGTAGATGGTACTGATACATCCAGCCCTGAATTAAATATTTCAATGCAAATCGATTCATTAACAAAAGCAGAAGAGATTCAGATATTAATTGAGTATCCAACTGCATCTAATCCAGATTCAACTGATTTTGGTGATGGGGCTCAAGAATTCTTATATACCGGAATTGGAACGAATGATGGTATAAATTGGAATATTTCACATGATTTACCTGTTTACTCGCTTTCGGGAACTTATAAGGTTAGAAATTTAAGGATTACAAGAGGAAATCTTGATGATTTAATTATCAATGCATCTACTATTCAGTCTAAAGGCTTTGAATCAAGCGTTAGTTTGCAAAATTCACGTCAAGATATTGTAAATCCTGTACTTCAATCAATTTCAGACTTTTCAATTACAGGAAATGATGGAGATGATGCAACCAATATTTCCGTCTCTTTTAATGCAACTATAGTTGAAGAAAATTTAAAAGAGGTTAGGGTTTTTATTAAATTCCCTGGAGGTGCTGATACAGATTATATCGGCATTATTAATGATGATGGCACAGTATCTTTTGCAATAGAGTTAAACCCTAATGCATCCTCTGGAGATTATTTAATTGATAGGTTTATTATTGAAGATCTTGCAGGTAATAAAATTACGTATACTAATCAACAATTAAGTGATGCTGGAATAAATAATAAATGGATATTAGATAACGATATTGCTGATGACCAAGCCCCTAAGATTCTATCGCTGAGTTTAAATCCTGTATACGATAACAGCGATTTTGATAGAAAAAATATTCAAGTAAAAGTTTTGACTGATGCACAACAGACTCCAATACAAAGAATATATATAAGACTTACAAATGAAGATGGCGTTACTCAAATTGATGAGGATTTTCCCACTGAACAATTTGTTTTAACAGCTGCTGAGTATGTTCACACGTTTGCTTTGCCTTTTGAGTATCCATCTGGTACATACAATGTAGATTATATTTTTATTAAAGATAAAGCTGAAAATATAAATAACTATTCTGCATCAGACATCAAATCTAATTCCTGGGATGATAAAGTTGTTTTTGAGGGTAAAAACAGATTTGTAGGTAAAGTCATTGATGGATATATAAGCGGCGCAGAGGTTTTTATTGATCAAAACTTTAACTTCAATAAGGATCCTGGAGAGCTTTCTACCATTTCTCAAGACAATGGTTCATTCCTTATTGGCACCGATGACGATTCTCTTTATGAATGTCTTCAGAATAGACCTATAGTTGCAGCAGTTCCTGTTGGAGCAATAGATGGATCACTTGGAGAAGTAACAACAGCTTTTAGGATGATATTGCCCTCAATTAATGATGCTGGAGGTAATAGTTCTATTGTAATTACACCATTTACAGACCTACTTTCACAGTCAATAATAAATGCAAAGAAAAATAGTTCTATTGTAGAGGACCTCACTGTTGCTGAAGGTTGTCAAAGTGTTGGTGACTCAATTGCATCATCCGTTACAAACGAAATAAACCAAATTGTTGAAACTATTCAATCAAGCTTTGGTGTAAGTCTTGCTGATCTTGTGTCTGATTATATTTCAGGTAATTCAAACAGCATTATTAACGAAACCAAGGCGCAACGAATAGGGTCTTTCTTACCATACTTTAAATTAATTCAAGATCAAATTGATGCAGATCTTACTGCCAAATATAACAAAAATATTTATACGAATCTTACATTAGAAGATGAATCAATAAATACTATCCTCTCGGATGATAATTTCGAACTGCTTCCCTTAGATTTCTTTACTGTTTATAAAACTGAGGCAAATAGCGCCGGTTGGTTTACGGAAGAATCTATAAGAGCTAAAGGTGCCAAACTCTCCATAGATGGAGAAGTAAAACATTATAAATGTATTACAGAGCCTGAAAATTGTACTACTACAGACTACACAACATCTAAACTTGGTGATGCTTCTGAAGATTACAAAAATATGACATATTTCTTGAATCCTAGCTACTCGTCAATAGATGATATTTCATTTTTTATAGAAGATAACAGAAGATGGAGTACGCAAACAAGAGACGGCGTACTTGTTCGTGAAAAAGATTGCGTTTTTGGGGAACAGTTACAGATTAGCCCAAAAGGCCGTCTCGATAATGGTGAAGACGTGGTCACAAGCATGAGCACTGATGCAAATAATTATGATATCCAAGTAGATACTTGCGATGGTTTGGCTGATGCTACTAAAAATTTATTTACACAAAAAATGACAACATATCAGACTTCCTCAGATCTTGAAAACTCAAATATGCAATACATCAATGCTAATTGGGATAATGCACAATATCTTCAAAATAAAATAATAGATGCATACACAAATAGAGAAAACTTCGACTTGGATGCAGTTGTGCTCGAACTAAAAGGCTTACCTTATAAATACAAAGATTTAAATCAGGCTAGGGCTTATGCTAATGATGCAGCAGGAGATAGAGTTTATCTTCAGTACACTCTTAGAGATTCTTCAAACAATAATACTGTTGAGAATCATTCAATTAGCATTCATGAAAATCCTGACGATGATGAATACTCTAAATTAGAGTTAAACTCCGATGGCGCTCTAATAGAAACAGCTAAATCAACAGGTCAACAAGCACGAGATGATTTATTTAATGCATTTAAAAATTCAGCTGGTTATGGTGGAGAGAACTTTATTGGAACTGATTCTGTCAAAGATAACCGAGTACCCATTCAAGGAAAAACTATTGATGGATATATTTCTGGAGCAAATGTCTTTGTAGATGTTAACTTTAATCAAAGGAAAGATGCTGGAGAATATTCAGCTGTGACAGATTCTAGTGGTGTATTTGAGTTACGGGTAGATCAAAGCGATCTATCATGTATAAATGCTCGACCCATAGTTGCAGATGTCCCAGTTGGAGCTGTTGATTCTACTTTAGGAGTTGTTACAGAAGCATATCAAATGATACTACCATCTAAGAATGATGCCGGCTCTAATGCTATTGTAATTTCTCCTTTTACATCATTGCTAACTCAGGCAATTATTAAGGGAAAAGATGAGGCTGATTTAAGTCAAGATTTAACAGTAACAGAAGGGTGTGCAGCAGTAGGAGATGCAGTAGCTGAAAAAATTTCCTCTCAAGTCTCATCTCTTTTAAGCGATATAGAAAATACATTTGGAATTACTTGGAGCTCTCTTATCTCAGACTTTATAGCACTTAATGCTGATTCAGGAAACATTACTGAAGAAATCGCCCAAAAGGTTGCAGCATTTTTTCCATACTACAAAAAAATTAAGGATGAAATTGCTGTTGAATTATCTACAAGATATTCAAAAGATCTCACACCTAATGTTTCATTGTCTAAAGATTCACTAGATGCGATCCTTTCTCAAGGGCAATTTACACAATTACCTTTAGAATTTTTCTCTGTGTATAAAACAAATACAAATGCTCAAGGTTTTTATAACATTGATGAAATTAGCTCAACAGGAGCAACAGTATCATCAGATGGCAGTCTAAAAAGGTATTTGTGTACATTAAGTGATGCCGCAGATTGTGAAATCTCAGGTTTATCTCTAAATGGCGTTGCTAATGCTTCAAAAAATTATAATAGACAAGTAAACATTAATAATGATAATTTTTCTGTTGATGGTGTGGTTGGTAATATTAATATAAGAGGAAGAGATTCTAGAGGCGTTAGAAATGAAGATTCTACCCCTGAATCATATTGTGAATCTGAAGAAACAATTCAATTTGTCGGTCCACAAGATTCTAAAGGATTGCAGATGGAGTATCGATACGGATTTGGAAGAGGAGTTAATAACCTCAAAGATTGCTCACTTCTCCCGAATTACGGACCATCTATAAGTCTAAGAATTGAAAAACAAGGTAGGGGAGTTAACTTCCCAGATACTGCGCCCACTTGGGCAATTCAGTTTGGGGTAAACAATCAAGGAACTACTCGATTAACTCAAAGTAAAATTTATAATATTATCGATAATGAAAACCTTGACCCTGAAGCCCTAATTAAAGAAGTTGCTTTAATACCGGCAGCGTTTTCTGAGATTGATCAAATGAGGCAACTCTTATCTTATGGAGAGGGTGTTTATTATTACTATTCTCCTAATACAAGTGTTGATTATGATAGTGGTGAAACTTTTAAATCATACACATTGCAAGCCTCCTCTGCCCCAAGAGATGATCAGTATTATGTTAATGAATGTACTCGCGATGGCTGTAATGATATTGGAGACAATTTATTTGGTCAGGCAGCTAGAGACGCTATGTTTAACATAATAAATGGATCAGCATATGATTATGATGGCTTTATTGGCGAATCTGCACCAGTATCCAATATTTTATTTGAATATGAGAGTAGCGGAGTTAAATTTATTGATAGATTGATTGATGGCAAGGATAGAGACTATAGAGTTTACCCTAGACTTAATACAACTAGTGGATGGATTGATGCCTCCTTAGTTGGATCAGAAATCTCCAAGGCATCAATAGATGCTTTTATAAATGGAAGCTATACAACTAATACTAAATTTAATCTAGGTCTAAATGTTGATGCTCCTTATACAAGCGTTCAGGAATTTAACTTAAAAATATTCTCAAACAGCGAGTATTCAACCTCATCAGAATATTTAGAATTGATTGTTGAACTAAAAATAGAAACATTATCATCAGGAGATGTTCAAGTGACATGGCTTGATCAGGGAAAAGTTGTATTTAAGTTTGTTGATGATGATGTTTCAATTATTAAGAATGTTGTTAATGAAAGAGGTGATATAACGCGATCTATTCCTAAAGGAAGCTATACTTTTGAAGATTTTGATTTCTTAAAATCCTTATTGGATAAAGTTAGAGATCAGTTTGGCTCATCTGAGCTGCAATTAATTAAAGATTTCTTTAAAAATGGATCTAATTATTCTTACAAAATTGATTTAGGTGGTTATGCAATTCTTGATGATTACGATCAATCCTCTTCTATAATAGCTGGAACTTTTGGAATTGCTGATTCTCCAGTTAACTCTGTTTATAGTTATTATTTACCTATAATTTTTGGAGAAGGTACAGAAACAGATATTTGTTTTGATACTGCATGGCCAGCAGAAGAAGACATAACATTTAATGTCAAACCTATATACAGAAATAAACCCGGTTTTATGACTCCAGAGGAAGTTAATTTTTCTTCTAATAATGTAACAATAGAGAAAGGTAGCAATCAAAAATGTCTAGTTTTTAGCTCACCATTAGATGACGAGCTTCAAGAAAGGCAAGAGTTTATAGAGTTTGAGATCGATACTATTATAAATGCAAAATCAGGAAGAAGTATTCCTACTAGATTAACAGTTCAAGATGACTAAGTGTATTTAAGCTTTTCCTTTCATCCTCAGAAATGCCGCTATAGATATCTAACTTAAAGACTCTTTGATGCGTTTAGAATTATTTCAAGTAGATTCATTTACAAATAAAATATTTGAAGGTAATCCTGCTGGCGTAATTTTTTCAGAACTCCTCTCGAATGAAGTTATGCAGAAAATAGCTCTTGAAAATAACTTATCCGAAACCGCTTTTGTTTATGAAGAAGGTAATGATTATAGGATCAAGTGGTTTTCACCTTTAATGGAGATTGATCTTTGCGGTCATGCTACATTAGCTGCTGCTCATATATATTTTACTGAAATTAATAGAGATGCTAATAGTATTACTTTCATTTCAAGTAAAAACGGTTCATTAGAGGTAATAAGAAAAAATAATTATTTATATTTAAATTTTCCAGTTGATCAGTATGAACCTATTTCAATTGATGATGATTTAATTAATATGATTGGAGAAACTCCTATTGAAGCTTTTAAAGGGCGTGACGATATCATGTGTATCTTTGAAGATGAATCGATAATCTATAATATTGAACCTAATAAAAGTTTATTAAAATTATTTCCAGTTAGAGGTTTAATAGTAAGTGCTAAGAGTTTAGATTATGACTTTGTGTCTAGATGTTTTTTTCCTATTACAGGTGTTGATGAGGATCCTGTTACAGGTTCAGCGCATACAACTCTAACTCCTTATTGGGCTAAGCAGCTTGGAAAAGATTCTTTATTAGCCAAACAAGTATCATCTCGAGGTGGAGAACTTAAATGTGTTTTAGAGGGTAATAGAGTTATTATCGGTGGAGAGGCAGTGACTTACCTAAAGGGCTTTATAACTATATAAGTTTAGTGAGACTTCTAAAATGTTTCCTGCAAACCACTTGATAGGTTTCATTGCCACCAATCTGAATTTTTTGACCTTCTGTTAAAACCTTTCCATCCTGATCTAATCTAACCACCATAATTGCTTTTCTGGGACACATGGAGCAAACAGTTTTCAATTCAACAAGATTATCTGCAAGAGCTAACAGGTATTTACTACCCTCAAATAATTCACCTCTAAAATCAGTCCTTATTCCATAACACATAGCAGGTATATTTAATGTGTCAGTTATTTTGCTAATTTGTATTATTTGATCTTTGCTTAAAAACTGAACTTCATCTATTAAAATACAGTGAATGTTTTCGGTTTTATTTTTTTCAACATATTCATAAAAATCAAAGTCTAAATCTACAATAACTGCCTTTGCATTTAAGCCAATTCTAGATTCAATGAAACCATTATTCTTGTCGGCATCTGCCTTAGGAATAAATAGCATTGTGTCCATGCCATTTTCTTTATAGTTATGATTTGATTGAAGAAGGGCGGTTGATTTACCAGCATTCATGGTTGAATAAAAAAAATGAATTTTGGCCATACTTTATGAAATCTCCTTGCTTGATCCTATAATAAGTTATGAATGTATTTGTTGAAAGCGGTATTACACATTTAGATCTCCATAGGGTTCGCCATCATGAAGCGCAAGATCTTGTAATAGATTTTGTTCTTCAATATCAGGATTTGATGCCACTTATTATAATTTGTGGTAACAGTAAAATAATGATGGATCTAGCAAAAGAAATGCTTTTAAAAAATGATATAATTTTTTCTGAACCAAGGTATGGGATTATTAGAATAGAATCCCTTTAACAAAAAAAAGGTCAAATATGATTCCAGATATACTTAACTTTGATAATCAGCTAACCGAAGAAGAGCTTTTAATAAAAAAAACTACTCAAGATTATTGTCAAAGCACCTTAATGCCTAGAATTCTTGAAGCTAATAGAAATGAGGTTTTTGACAAAGGTATTTATAAGGAGCTTGGCGAATTAGGTTTACTTGGACCTCATATCAAAGGTTATGGCTGCTCTGGGGTAAATAATGTCTCTTATGGCTTAATTGCGAGAGAGATTGAAAGGGTAGATTCCAGTTACAGATCGGCTTTTAGCGTTCAATCATCTCTAGCAATGTATGCTATATCTAATTTTGGATCGGAAGATCAAAAAAATTTCTATTTGCCAGAAATGGCACAAGGTAATTTGATAGGATGTTTTGGTTTAACTGAACCAGATGCTGGATCTGATCCATCAAGCATGAAAACAGTTGGCGTTAAATGTGATGGTGGCTATAAATTATCAGGATCTAAAACTTGGATTACAAATTCACCGATAGCTGATGTATTAATTATTTGGGCAAAGGATGAGCAAGGAGTTCTAAGAGGCTTTATAGTTGATAGAGAATCATCTGGATTAGATACACCTTATCTTAATGGAAAATTTGCTTTGAGAGCATCAGCAACTGGAATGATATTTCTTGATAATGTTTTTGTTCCAGATGATAAAGTTTTACCAGATGTCCAGAGTTTTAGAGGCCCCTTTACTTGTTTAAATTCAGCAAGATATGGAATAGCTTGGGGAGCAATTGGTGCTGCAGAATATTGCTGGTCGCAATCACTTAGCTACTCTATAGATAGAGAACAATTTGGAAAGCCTCTTGCATCAAAACAATTAATTCAAAAAAAGCTTGCTGACATGCAAACTGAAATAACACTTGGACTTCAAGCTGCATTAAGGGTTGGTAGACTTATCGATGATGGTCAAATGAAACCCTCAATGATTTCACTTGTGAAAAGAAATAACTGCGGAAAAGCTCTAGATATCGCAAGAGCGGCAAGAGATATTCATGGTGGAAATGGAGTTACTGATGAATATCATGTTATTAGACACTGCATGAATCTTGAAGCAGTGAATACTTATGAGGGTACCCACGATATTCATGGCCTAATACTAGGCCAGGAACAAACAGGAATTGCGGCTTTTTAAACTAGTTGAGGCTTTTAGCTAAAAAAGATTCCATTCTTTGATAGAGCTCTAGATTATTAACTTCTGAATAAAATCCATGACCCTCGTCACCTTTGATCATATATTCAAAAGGTATTCCAGCATCCTCAAGGGCAGCTTTTAATTCTAAAACTTGCTGATAAGATGCTTGTCTATCTTTTCTTCCATGTATAACAAATAACTCACCTTTTATATTATCAACATAATGTACAGGACTAGCTTTATACATAAGATCTCCATCAAACTCAGGATTTCCCATTTCGATATGTTGTTGAGGTCTTCCCATATTACTAAACATCCACTGCTTATCACTCATAAGGGTAACTAAATCAACTACACCTACATAGTTAATAGCGCATTTAAATATGTCTGGATTTTTTGTTATACCAACCATTGCAGAATAACCACCATAACTTGCACCAGAGATACAAACTTTATCCATATCAACATAGCCTTCATCTCTAGCCCAAAATAGTCCGTCGAGTAGATCATCATGCATAGTTAGGGACCATTGTTTATTTGCAAGTTTCATCTGTTTTAGACCAAAACCAACTGAACCACGATAATTAACTTGAATTACACCATAACCCCTTGTTGTATATACTTGAATTTCTGGGTTGTAACCAATTCTATCTCTAGCATTTGGTCCTCCATGAGGATGAACTATAAAAGGGATTTTTTTACCTTTTTTGTATCCTGGAGGTAGAGAAATATAACCATTCATTTTGAGACCATCTCTTGTAACGAATTTAAAAGGCTCTGTTGTTCCTAGCTTATAATTGCTCAACCATGGGGCATACTGGTCTATGAATTCTATACTTCCTCTTGTTACATCATAAAAATATGTTGTATTTGGGTTTGTAGGAGATGAAGCATTGATAATTACCTTCGAAAAATCATCATTTGCATTCATAGATATACTCATACCCGGAAATGTTGACTCTACTGACATTCTTAAATTTGCATAATTTTGATCAAAATAAATATATTCTCTTTTAGAAGTGTAATAACTTAACCCCAAAATAGTTTCGGTTAATTGATCTTTTAAAATATATCCTGTTCCACTTCCTTGGCGAGGATTCGAGAAATCATATTCAGGATCATGAAAAACTTTTTCTACAAATTTCATAGTTTTAGTATCAAGTAACCAAACTGCATTTGTATCTGTAAGCTCATGAATAGTTCCATCAGCATGAACAGCCTGACCGACTCCATACATATATCTGTTATCAAAATCAAATGGTGATGAGCCTAAGGGCATGAAGCATGGTTCCTGATGTCGGCAGTATGATATTTTGGAATATTCTTTAGAATTAATGTCCATATAATAAATTGATGTATAAAGACCATCTGAAGGGGAGTTTGGTTTTCCATCATTATTTCTGTCGTCAGTAGTTGTAAAGCCTCTAGGATTGCCATCATTATCGATCATCCAATTACCAAATTGTTCACCATCAATACTTGGAACTTCAGCAATTTTTGTTAATTTTTTTGTATTTATATCTAACCAATACAAATCTCTAAACTTATAGGTAAAGGTGGCTTGTCGGTTAACAGTTACTAGTATCTTATTTTTAAACTGTGGCATTAAATCAAAAACAGCACCATATTTAATTCCATCACCACTTTTTGAAGATTTTACTTTTAACAATGTTCCTTGTTTGCCAGTATTAACGTTAAGTGTATAAAGAGAGTTGCAATCTAAGTAATCAGCCATACAACTTCTTTGTATTAATAATTGCTCATCATTAAGCCAACTAAAATTTCCAATTCGTGCATTCATAGATGTCCCAGACATTTGTTTTGATTCCATATCATTCTCTAGATCTATTACTATAAGCACGCTAATAACCTCATTATCTGCAGGATTGTCTATAGAGCAATTTACTTCAGAAGAGGGAACCATGGCAGCGTAGTATCTTCCTGATGGTGAAAGAGACCCACCAGAACTTTCGCCGTAACAGAAGAGTTTTTCAAGAGGAATTTGCTCATCAGCAAAAGTAAAAAAAGAAATACTTAAAAGAGCCAAAGATAAAACTAATTTTTTAATAAACATTTTAAAGTCCTTAATTATGATGACGTGTAAAGCTAACTTTACATGATAGATTAGTATTTTCAAGAATTTATAAAAATTCTTACTAATTATATCAATTATAACAATTTTTATTCTTAAAATTTAATAGTTAATTTTTCTTGCAAATCTGTAAAGATTGTATTTAAATAGGCTCTACGAGTGTTATGCACTAGCATTTCACGTTATTTTATTTTTTATATGGGGAAACATATGAATAAGCTATTTAATATATCACTATTATTTTTAGTGGCATTTACTTTTACATCTTTTAATACATTTGCTGATGAACCAGTTGATGAAGAGGTTGTAGAGGTAAGTGAAGTTGTATCAGAAGACGAAGAATCAGATGACGAAGTCGCTGATGTTGGTAAGGTAAGTGTTACCGGTTCAAGAATTAAAAGAATTAATCTAGAAGGTGCTACACCTATAACGGTTATTACTAGAGCTGATATAGATGCTAATGGTTATTCAACTGTTTACGATGCTGTATCTAACCTTACTCAAAACGCAGGTATGACTAATGGTGAGAACTATCAAATTGGATTTACTCCAGCTAACCAAGTTATCGATTTAAGAGACTTTGGTCCAGGAAAAACCCTTGTTCTCGTTAACGGTAAAAGAATGGCTGATTACCCTTTCCCATATAACGGTAATTCTTCATCATTTAACTGGGGTTCAATTCCTTTAGCAGCGGTATCTAGAATCGAGGTCCTAACAGCAGGAGCTTCTTCAGTCTATGGTTCAGAAGCTGTAGCAGGTGTTATCAACGTTATTCTAGTAGACAGTGTCGAAAGAACTACCTTAAGAGCTACCGGAACTCAGTTCACGAAAGCACAAGATGGAAATGGTGGTGATGTTGGTATTGAATTTACTACTGGTGGAACTATGGATAAATTTAGATGGACTGTAGCTCTTGAAGCAACACAAGTCGATCCAATGACTACTTTAGATAGACCTGAGCATGACGATTGGAGAGATGGTAAAACTGCAGACGAAGATTTCCCTTGGTGGGCAATGAGAATGTACGGTGCAGATCCTTCAGTTGGTGGTTATCAGTTCTGGGGTCCAAGTTCTATTCATGGCCCTGATGGTCAAAACATGGGTTACACATGTGCTGGAGCGAATAACATCCCTGGCGTTGTAGAAAATAACTACCAGGCATATAGCTCAACTTACCCAATTCCAGGTACAGCTTGTATTCAGGAACTTACACCTCCACAAACTATCAGAAATGAAAGAGAAAATAATTCTGTGTTTGCTTCAGGTACTTATACTATAAATGAACAAGCTGAACTTTATTTTAAAGCTATGCAGTTTAATACAACTACAACTGGTACTTACTTTGCTCAGTTCTACTATCCTCTTGGGGATTTTGGAAGATGGTCAGTAGGTTATTCTGACTATGGTCCAGCTGAGCTTGCTTTACCGAATCCTGTAACTGGTGGAGTTATGTACATGATGGATTGGAACGCAATTCAAATGTTCAATCCGCCTAGTTGGGATACTACATACGAAGAAACATCAGAAACTTTTGATTTAGGTGTTAGAGGTACTCTTAACAATGGTTGGGAATATGATGTTTCAGCTACAATTAATGATTATCTTTCAGAAAGTGATGGCAACGCATGGAATGCAGCAACAATGCAAGATCTTTACTTTAATATAGGTGGTACTGATGCTTTAGGAAATCCTTGTGTGATGGATGCATTTGATTTATTTGCTGATGGATATTGGGATGGTGGTTTTGGAACACCTTCAAATCCATATGGTGCATATAACTATGCATATTCATGGGGTCAACCAACATGTTTAAACGTTCCATGGATTATGGATAAATATACAAACGGTTGGGATTATGAAGAGTATCAAATAGATAATTTTGAAAGAGCGACTTCATTCTCAGACTTCTATACTGCATCACTTGTTGGTGAATTTGGAATGTTAGCAGGTGGACCAATCGGGTTTGCTGCTGTTGTTGAGTATCAAGAAACTGGATACGATGTTGAAGCTTCACAAAATAACAAAGATGGTCTTGTTTGGGGTACGGGTTACGCTGAAGGTGGAGGTTCTAGAGACAGAACTTCATTCGGTGGAGAATTAAGATTCCCAGTAACTACAGAACTTGCGATATCATTATCTGCTCGTTCTGATGAATATGACGATGCTTCTGCTAACGTAGATAGAACTACTGTTGGTGGAAACTTTGAATATAGACCTAATGACAAGGTTCTTCTAAGAGGTTCATATTCTGAGTCATTTAGAGCTCCTGATATGCAAAGAGCTTTCCAAGAAAGAACAGAAGGTTTTGGTGGTATTGTTGACTGGTATCAGTGTTTCTTAGTTAATGGAAATATTGAAAATTGTGGTCCTTATAGCCAATCAAATGTTGTTATTGTTACTGAAGGTAACAAAAGCCTAAGAGAAGAGCTTGGATCATCATCATCACTTGGTATGGTCTGGCAAGCAGCTGAAGATTTATCAATTACGTTGGATGCTTATAAAGTTGTTCTTACTGATATCGTAAGTAACAGTAGTGCAGGTCAAATAGCTTATGAAGAAGCAGTTTGTCGTGCTCAAGAAGCTGGAACTCCATTAGAAAATGCACAAACACTAGAAGGTTCATACTGTTCTGATATTTATGCAAGTATTATCAGAAGTGGTAAACCAAATGGTGGTGTACAGCCGGATGATCCAAATGCTGTCGAAGGATTTGCATCTATTACTAACCAACCGCTTAACTTAGCTGGTCAGGAGTATCTAGGATTAGACTGGTCAATGAACTATTCATTAGTTACAGATACTATTGGTGATTTCAGATTCTCAGTCAGAGGAACTAATAATATTGAAAACAAATTTGCTTCAGAGCAAGGTACTCCAAGAGTAAGTTACATGGATTCATCTTACATATTAAGATCAAGACAAGTTCTTTCTGCTTCATGGAGCTATGAAGATTGGTTTGCATCAACATCTACAACAAGAATAGGTCACATGAATTACTACGAGAACACTAAAGGTAGTCCTTATTTTGATACCAATCTAACTGTTGGATATGATATCAATGATGACACTGTTATATTTATGACAGCTGGAAATATATTTGATTCATTCCCTGATAAAGATGCTGGTTTAGGTGGATCTTCATCTAATCCGTTTTATGTTAATGGCCGTATTTACCCTATCATGGGTCCATCCATTAGCTTAACGCTTCAAGCAACTTTCTAAATAGAAGGTAGATTAAAAAAGGCAGTCTAGGCTGCCTTTTTTATGTTTAGATCTATATGCATTTTGTATATATTTTCTTTTTTTTTACATTATAATAATTCGCATGAAATTCAATACAAAAAATACTTCTTTATTACTTGCGGCATTTACATTGCCTTTGTTTGCTCAAGAATCCTCCCAGATTGATAATTCTGATAAATTAAAAGATTCAGTTGCAATTACCACATCTTCTCTTGAAGAAGCTTCAAGGAATCAACAGCAAATTAATAAGATCGACAAAGATACTCGAGATCTTGAATTTGAATATATAGATACATTTAAAGAGTATGAAAATTTAAAACTTTACAATGATCAGCTTCAAAAGATAATCAATTCTCAATTAGAAGAAATTGATTCTATATTAAAACAAATTGCTGATTTAGATAACACTAATATAAATATTATTCCTCTGATGCTAAAAATGACGGATTCTCTTGAGAGATTTATTGAATTAGATATACCATTTTTGCTAGATGAAAGATTGGAGAGACTTGCAAGCATAAAAGAAGTAATGGATAGAGGCGATATATCAACTTCTGAAAAATTTAGAAAGGTTGCTGAAGCTTATCAAATAGAAAATGAGTATGGCAGAACCATTGAAGCCTATAGAGGCTCTGTTAACTTTGAAAATAAAGATTTTAATGCTGATTTTTTAAGAGTAGGAAGAGTTGCATTAATGTTTGTGACAACAAATGGAGATACTGCTGGGTATTGGAACACTTCATCTAATTCATGGGTTAAATCTACAGGTGCAATTAAAAGATCTACTGAAGAAGGCTTAAAAATAGCTCTTAAACAATCACCACCTACATTAATCAATATTCCAATTACATCTTATGAATAATTTACATAAACATTTTTCATTTATCTTCTTATTCTTTGCAATATCATTGTTTGCTAGTTTCAGTCTTTTCGCACAAGAAACATCTGAAAATGAAATTGCTAACGTACCTACGGAAATAGAAGAACTCCTTGAGTTAGTTAAATCTAATACAACATTAAGATCTATTGAAAATAAAAACAGAATTAATATTTTTCTTAAAAACAAAAGTAATCAGCAAAAACTCTTAAACGATGCTAAATGGTTATTAACAAAAGAGAAGAATAGAGAAAAGAAGTTAACCAAACAGTTCGAGGATAATGACAGCAAGCTCTCCGATCTTGAAGAGCAACTTAATCTTAAAATTGGAACACTTGGTGAGCTCTTTGGAGTAGTTAGACAATTAAGTGGTGATGCAAAAAGTAACTTCAATCAATCCCTTACTAACCTAGAATATCCAGATAGAATTGCGTTTTTGGGTGACCTCGCAGAACGAAAAGCATTGCCTACTGTCAATGAGTTAAATTCCTTGTGGTATGAACTTCTTAACGAAATGAATGCCTCAGGTAAGGTTTCTAAATTTAATTATTCTGTTTTAAATACAAGTGGTGAAGATGAAATATTTGAAGTTATAAGAGTTGGTCAATTCAATTCAATAGCTGATAGAAATTATTTACGATTTATTACTGAAGAACAATCTCTTGAATTTTTATCATCTAATCCACCGGATACAAGATCTGGTCTTAAAGGTTTATCTAATTTTGAAGATGGTGATTATGTAGAGTTCATGATTGACCCAACTAGAGGATCATTACTTAATTTAATTCTTCAAAATCCGAGCGTTATTGAAAGAATTAACCAAGGTGGAATACCTGGGTACATTATATTAATAATATTATTTTCTGGTCTTGGGATTGGATCTTTTAGATTCATGTTTTTATACAATAGTCAGAAATCTCTTATCGAAGAGCTTGAGACAGGTAACTTTCAAGAAGGCTCTCCTCTTAAAGAAATAGATAATGTCTTGAGTCAAAAAGATAAACTTGATCAGGATCAATTAGAATCTAAGATTGAAGCTATTTTATCGAGCACAGGACCTATTTATGAAAAAAGTATAAGCACTATTAAGTTACTTGCTGCTGTAGCTCCTCTTCTTGGTTTATTGGGAACTGTTATTGGTATGATTAGTACTTTCCAGGCTATTACTCTATTTGGTACTGGAGATCCTAAGCTCATGGCGGATGGTATTTCTCAAGCGTTAGTTACTACTATGCTTGGTTTAATAGCAGCTGTACCTTTATTGTTTGTCCATAATCAATTAGATACTAGAAGTAGAGAAATTATCCAAATAATAGAAGAAGAAGCTATTGGTAAAATAGCCTCTAAATAATTCATGCTTTACTACTTATTATTACCTTTTAGTTTAGTAAGTGATTTTATAAATCTAGGCGGTACAGTCCTTATTGTTTTATTTTTTGTAGCTGTTTATATGTGGGTATTAATTTCAGAAAGAATATATTTCTATAGATTTATTTTAGATGACTTTATAGATTCCTCTTTTAGCTCTTATAAAGATCTAATTGGTAAAGATGACTGGGTTAATAATAAGATTAAAGATATGTCGCTTGCAGATATTAATCTGAAAAAGAACAAGAATTTAAACCAGATAAAAGGATTAGTGGCACTTTGTCCATTATTAGGCTTACTGGGAACAGTGACAGGAATGATTGAAGTTTTTGATGTTATGGCATTCACAGGAACTGGGAATCCTAGGCTTATGGCGGGTGGTATATCTAAAGCAACATTACCGACAATGACAGGATTAGTAATATCTATTACAGGACTTTTTGCTATTACTTTTCTTGAAAGATTTATTAATGATAGAGTTTCTAACAAAATTGAAGTGTTTGAAAAATGATAAGAAGAAAAAAAAGAATACCTGAAGATTCAAATATAGATATAACTCCAATGTTGGATATTGTCTTCATCATGCTTATATTTTTTATTGTAACTACAACTTTCATCAAAGAAACAGGTGTAGAGGTTAATAGACCAAATGCTTCAACTGCAGTAGCTGATGAGAAGGGCAACATATTAATTGCAATATCTGAAAATAATGAGATATGGATTGATAAAAGGATGATTGATATTAGAGCTGTTAGAGCTAATGTTGAAAGATTAAAGGCTGAAAATCCCGAAGGTTCGGTAATCATTCAAGCAGATGAAAATTCTAAAACAGGACTTCTTGTTGAAACAATGGATCAAGTGAGACTTGCTGGTGTTCAAAATGTATCAATCGCAGCAGATAAAGATTAAAAAAAATTCTCTTTATTTAACTGGTGGAATTTCCTCAGCTTTTCTTCTTTTCATATTTATGTATTTATTAATTTTACCAGGTGATCTTGATATTAACGCTATGAAAGATGGTCAAATGGTTGATTTTATTAGGCTGAAAAAAGATGATACTTTGCAAGAGCGTGACAGGAGGCTTCCAGACAAACCACCTCCACCAAAAAGACCTCCACCGCCTGAACTAGAAACACCTGACGTGAAAGCATTACCTACTCCAAAGTTAGATATTAAATTTCCTGACATTAAAATGCCCATAGATACTAATGGAGCTTTTGTAGGTGGCGGAAAGTATATGGGTGACGGTGGATTAATTCCGTTAGTTAGAATTACACCTAGATATCCAAGAAACGCTTTATTAAACAACGTAGAGGGCGTTGTTGTTATAGAGTTATTAGTTGATGAAGGTGGGTCTGTATTAACTGCTAAAGTGGTTGAAGCAAATCCTTCAGGTGTTTTCAATGCTGCAGCAATACAAGCAGTCCTAAAATGGAAATTTAAGCCAAGAGTCCTTAATGGCATTGCGGTACAGCAAAGAGGGCTTACAACAATTGAATTTATAATATGAAAAATTATTTACTTATTCTTATCTTAATGTCGTCAGCACTCGCCTATGCGGTGCCTCAATCTTCTAGTCCAACTCTTTCAACATATTATTACTATGAATTAATTAAAATTGATAAAAAAATGTTAGAGAATAGAAATGAAGAGGTTGAAGCTGATTTATTGGACTTGCTAGATGATGATTTTGAATCTCGTTCATATAATCATGCGGTATTGTTGAAAAAGTACGCATTTTTTTTAATAACCCAAGATAGAACAGATGAAGGCTTACTATATTTAAAAGCAGCGCTTAAGAAAAGAGCTTTAGAGGCTATTGATACTCATAATATTATGTATGTAATAGCTCAAATTACGGCTAGTCAAGGTAATTATCAAGAAGCTATAGATTACTTGCTTGAATGGATGGAGCTTGGTAACAACAGAAAATTTCCACTTAATCCAAGAGGCATTGCTCTAATTGGTATAAGTTATGCTCAGCTTGAAAATTACAAAGAATCTCTCTTTTATATTTCTGATGCAATAGAAAGATCAAACTTTTTTGTTGAAGGTTGGTATGAACTAAAATTTGCTCTACATTATAGAATGGATGAATTTCAGTTAGCTCTTGAGACTTCTCAGGATTTAGTTAGGAATGCTCCTAAGAAAAAGAAGTATCTTGATCAAATGGGCGGAATGTATAATATTTTAAAATTTGAAATTGAGTCTTTATCATCTTTAGAATTTGGCCTTACCCAAGATTTATTAAAAAAAGAAAAAGATTATTTACTTTTAGCAAATTTCTATATGTATAAGCAAGTACCTTTTGATGCCACTAAAACACTTGAGCTTGGTTTTAAAAGAAACATTATTAAAAGAACTTCAAAAAATCTAGAAACCTTATCTAATGCATACATTGGTTCACGTGATAAGGTTAAAGCAGCTGATACCCTTAGAGAGGCTTCGAAATTATCAGATAAGCCAGAGCTTTCGTATCGATTAGGTCAAGTTGAAATGAGCCTTAGTAGATGGGACAAGGCTATTGAGTCATTCAAAGCTGCCAAAACGAAAGGTTGGAAAAAAGAGAAAGGTAAAATTGAATATTTTATTGGAATCTCTTTAATAGAACTTGAGAAGTATAATGAAGCTTCAAGATATTTATCTCAGTCAGCTGATTTGGGTCAAGAAAAAATAGCTAATCCTTGGCTTGAGTACATTGATTATCTAGAAAAAACTTCTGGTTAACTTTTTATGATGTAAAGTGAACTTTACATAGTGTAAAATGTCATAACTATATGAGTATTATAAAAACAGTCGAATTGAAAAGATCATTTGAAATGGGGACACAATCTGTGGAAGCATTAAAGGGTATTGATTTAAATGTTCAGGCTGGCGAGTTTATAGCAATAATGGGCCCATCTGGATCAGGTAAGACAACATTAATGAATATTATAGGCTGTCTTGATACACCAACTAGCGGTCAATATCTTTTAAATAATCAAGAAGTCAGTACATTTTTAGATGATGATCTTGCAATGATACGCAATAAAGAAATTGGGTTTGTTTTTCAATCATTTCATCTTTTAGCAAGAAGCTCCGCACTTGATAATGTTATGTTGCCATTAAAATATGCAGGTGAAAAAAAGAACATAGCCATTGATAGAGCTAAAAAAGCGCTTTTGGATGTTGGATTAGGCGATAGAATGGATCATAGCCCATCTGAGTTATCAGGTGGTCAGCAACAACGTGTTGCTATTGCAAGAGCTCTAGTAAATTCACCAAGTATTCTTTTTGCAGATGAGCCAACAGGAAACTTAGACTCTCAAACTGGTGCAGATGTTATGAATTTATTTAAGCAACTTCATCAAAATGGGCAAACTATTATTATTATTACTCATGAAGAAGAAATTGCTAATCAAGCACAAAGAGTGATAACGATAAGAGATGGTTTAATAGAAACAGATAAATTAGTATAGGATAATTATGAGAAACATTTATATTGCATTATTTGCATCAACATTATTGATATCTTGTGGCGGATCAGAGGATGTAAAAGAGGATAGTTTTAAATATTACTCTAAAGAAGAAGCTACTAACAAAAGCCTAGAGCTTTCCATTGAAGCATCTGGTGAAATTGAAGCAATATCAACAATTGAAATTAAATCAAAAGCTTCAGGAGAAGTACTCTTTTTGGGAGCTGAAGTTGGTGACTATATTCAAAAAGGATCCATTTTAGCTAGAATTGATCAAAGAACACCGAACAATATATTGGCTCAAGCAGAAGCAGATCTTGGATTATCTAAAGTAAGACTTGAAAATGCAAAGTCGCAACTTGTAAGGGGTGAAGCTTTACACTCAGAGGGAAGTATTGCTGATAAAGATTTTGAAGATATTCAGGAAAATTATGCTTCAGCTCAGTCTGCTGTTGTTAGGACTCAAGTAAGTCTAGAAAATGCAAATATTTCACTTGATGACACTATTGTAAGATCACCTACAGAAGGAACCATTATCTCAAGGAGCGTTGAAGTTGGACAGGTAATTTCATCGCCAAGTGTTGCAGTTGGTGGCGGAACTGTTCTTATGAGAATGGCAGACTTAGGAAGCGTTCGTGTTAGAGCTTTGGTTGATGAAATAGATGTTGGAAAAGTGAGAGTAGGACAGGATGTATCTATAAAAGTTTCAGCCTATAGAGATAGACAATTTTTTGGAAAAGTAGCCAAGATTGAACCTCTAGCAAAAGTTGAACAAAATGTAACTTTGTTCCCTATTCTTATTGATATAGAAAATAAAGAAAATCTTTTACTTCTTGGCATGAACACAGATGTAATAATTCAAATTCTTGATGAAAATGTTTCACTTAGTATTCCAACTAGTTCTTTAAGAACAAGAAAAGATATTAAATCTGCTGCAGCTCTATTAGAAATGCCAGAAGATCAAGTAAATACTTTTTTAAAAAATAAAGTTAAAGGTGAAAGTTTTAATAAATTTATTGTTATCAAAGACTCAAAAGCTGGCCCAGAACTAAAATGGGTTCAAATTGGAAAATCTGATTTAAGTAATGTTGAAGTCCTCAATGGTCTTAATAGGGGTGATCAAGTATTTGTTCTTCCTAGTCAAAGCCTTGTTGACTATCAAGAAAAATTTAGAGCTAGAGTTTCTTCCTCATTTGGCGCATAAGAATGTTATTTGCTGAATCTCTTTATTCTGCTATTAATGCGATTAAAGCTAATGCCACTAGATCATTTTTAACATCCCTGGCAATTATTATAGGCACAGCATCAGTTATAGCTATGATTGCTATAGGTGAGGGTGCTCAAAATGCGCTTAATAATGAAATTGATAATCTTGGTGGTAGGGTTCTATCTGTTTATGCAAGCCAAAGAAAAAGAGGTGGTGTTACTTATGGCAGCAATCCACTGATAATTAAAGATGCTGAAGCATTAAGAAATGATAAAAAGATTGATTGGAAAATTACACCTAGTATCGAAGGAAGCCGCCAAATTAAATTTGGTAACAATAATATGAGTGCGGGTATAAGTGGACATTGGACTAATTATTTTGATATACAAGGTTATAAAATATCCAGTGGAAGGAATTTTACTGAAAATGAGAATCTTGCAAGGAAAAGAGTTGCTGTAATTGGTCCAAAAGTTGCGACTGAATTGAAGACTTCTCCTCGAGCAATGTTAAATAAAGAACTATTAATATCAGGAGTTCCTTTTAAAGTAATTGGAATTTTAGAAAGCGAAGGGTCTAGTGGGTGGCGATCGCCAGATGATAATGTTTATGTCCCACTTCTTACAGCAAGCGATAGAATTTATGGAAGAAAAACTGTTAATTCAATTTCTGTAAGTATTTCAAATGATCAAAATATCGAAGAGGCAATGGTCGCAATAGAGCAAGTCCTTAGACGACAACATGACATTGGTCCTGGGGTAGATAATGATTTTAGGATTAATGATTGGAGTCAATATTCAGACTTAAGAAAAGAAGCTACCGCTATTTTTACAATCTTAATTACAGGCATTGCTGGTATAAGTCTTTTAGTTGGAGGAATAGGTGTGATGAATATTATGCTTGTTTCTGTAACAGAAAGAACAAGAGAGATAGGTTTAAGAAAAGCCTTAGGAGCTACTCACAAAGCTATTATGATGCAATTCATTGTTGAGGCGATGTTACTTTGCTTACTTGGAGGAATAGTCGGTGTTATTTTGGGAGCAGGAATGTTCTATATATTTGCATCATTTCAAGAATGGACTTTTTATATACCTCTTGGCGCTATTATAGGTTCTATTACTTTTTCTGCAGCTGTTGGTTTATTTTTTGGAATTTGGCCAGCAAGACGAGCTGCAAAGCTTGATCCAGCCTTATCTCTTAGATACGAATAAAATGAAAATTCTGCAGATACTACCTGAATTAAATATTGGTGGTGTTGAACGCGGTGTTTGCGACCTTTCTAAGGCCTTAGTTGAGCAAGGTCATCAATCCTTTGTAATCTCTAATGGAGGGAAGCTTGAGAGCTCTCTGGTTGCCTCAGGTGGCAAACATATCAGTATGCCTGTTCATATAAAGCGTTTTAAAACTCTTAAACTCGCCAAGGAATTATATGAAGTTATACTTGATGTTAATCCTGATATTATTCATGTACGCTCGAGAATGCCAGCTTGGGTTACGTATCATGCATTAAAAAAGTTTAAAAATAATAAGCCAGTCCATGTTTCTACATTTCATGGTTTATATAGCTTTCCAATTTATAGCAAAGTTATGGCAAATGTTGATCACATTATTAGTATTTCAAATACAGTTGAGGATTACATAAAGACTACATACAAAGTACCTGATGAGAAGATAACAGTTATTCCTAGAGGCTGTGATTTAAGTGAATTTAATCAAGAACCACTGGATCAATCATGGAAGGATGAATGGTATAAAGAATTCCCTCAAACATTAAACAAAAAAATTATTATGCTTCCAGCAAGAATAACAAAATGGAAGGGTGTCGATGACTTTATCAATTTAATTTATCTTATCAATGATGAGAGTATTCATGGCATAGTCGTTGGACCTGTTTCAAAGAGTAAACAAAAATTCTTTAAAAAACTTCAATCAAAAGTACAAAAATTAAATCTTGAAACAAAGATCACATTTTGCGGATCAAGGTCAGATATTGTTAATGTTTATAAGTTTGCAGATATTGTTTACAACTTATCAAAAACTCCAGAACCATTCGGAAGAACAACTATTGAAGCAGCTAGTGTTGGGACAAAGATTATGGGGTGGGATCATGGGGGGACTAAAGAAATATTAAGCGAACTTTTCCCTGATGGCCTTGTAAAGCTTGAAGATATTCAAGCTCTCAAAGAGAAAACTCTTGAGTTACTATCAGATGATGACAAAAAACCAAAACCAAATACATTTACATCTGAAAGAATGATAAATAGCACCCTTGAAGTCTATAGGTCGCTTTTAGAGCAATCATAATAAATTTTCATAACTTTGCTCGACTGCTTTTTTAGTGAAAATTCTTCCCTAACATAATTAAAAATTGCTGATTGATTAAATTGACTTATATTTTCCACATAAGTCTCAAGTAGATGCTGAAGTGACTCCAAGTCATTAGCTCTTGCTAATAACTCCTTAGGAAGAATTATATTCATATGACCCACATTTGTAGACAGAACAGGTAAATCATTTGCAAGCGCCTCAAGCGCTACTCTAGGACCACCCTCACTTCTAGATGATATAACTAACAAAATTGCTCGAGAATAAATTTCATACAATTCTTCTTGCTTAACCCAATCTTTAATAGTGATAACGTGAGAAAGATTAAGGCTATCTATTAGGTTTTGCAGGAATTCCTTTTCTGAGCCCGATCCTATAATAAGAAGGGGGGTTTTAATATTAATCCACGATTTGATTAACAAATCAAAACCTTTCACCTTCTCAAGTCTGCCAACAGCAACAGCAGATTTCCCATTTACTTTTTGATATTTAGATAACTGATACCAATTATGAATAACTGTATTAGGCTTAGTCACACCTTTTAAAGCGCCCTTGCTCCCACCTATAACAAAATCGGCATGATTAAAAACACTGACATTTTTTTTAACACCATGAATGCTAGCTATAAAATTAAAATCTAAAAAATACTTAATTATTTTTAATACAGAAGTGGGTTTAGAGGCATGTGCATGAACAACATCAAAATTAGAAGCTTTTAGAATTTTAAATATTTTAAAAATGCCAGTAAGAGATCTTCTGTTGAAGTTTTTAATTTCAATTACATTGAATTCCTTATAATAATCTGCAATTTCTTTGTTGCATATAATACTAACCTCATGCTCAATGTTTTGAATAGTTGCTAATTCAGCAACATGTTGCTCTATACCAGCATAACTTGAGCTTGAGAGATAATGACATATCTTCATGATTTTATTAGTTGTGATATCTTGTAAGCAACTTTTTCAACCTCTGCATATATTTGATGACTATCAATAGGATTCCTTAATGAATAAGTTTGGAGATCTTCGGTTATATTTTTGCTTTCAACATAACCAACATCCCTTATTAAAATTAAGTTAGACATAAGTTTAGTAATTTTATGATTTCTTTTTTTTATTAAGTGCAAGAGATATGTGGATCCTTGAGAAGAGAGTGATTCAAAAACAAGATTCACGCTATCAGGCGTTACAAACTTACTAGAAGCTCTACTCATTACACTACTTAATTTAGGAGCAGATTTTTCATCTACATCTATGAATTCAATTGAACCATTAGCAGCTAAAGCACTAAGTTTAATTGATAATTCTTTTTCTGTTCTTCTAGAGTTAAATATGAACCATTTATCTTTTTGATGGAGATTAATTATGAATTCAATCTGTTTATATATTTCATCATTTGCGAATTTATAATGATTATTTACTCCTCCAACAGCTATCAACCCTATACCATTATCAGGCGGTTGATCTATAACTTTTGCTAATGACCCCTTAAATGTGAAAGTATTGTTTTCTATACCTTTACCATAATCATGCTCAGGAGCACATATTAAATTGAACCAGCTTCTTAAAAAGCTCGGTTTCATAATTGCTATCGATTTAGTCTTATCATTACCATATTTAACCTTATCAGCTAAAATTTTAAGGTAGGTGCTGTGACCAGCACCAATCAAGATATCAGGGTTCTCTTGAGCATCTTTAACGATGAAAGCAGAGCAAAGATTAAAAATATCTAGCAATATAGATTTCTTGCATATAATTTCCTTTAAAGAGACATTAAACTCTTTCTTTAGTTCATCAATAAGCACAGATACCTGTTTTGTGTGTCCTATCTTATTATCTTTGTACCACCAAATTTCCATATCATTTTTAAAAGGGCATCCAATAGCTTAAAATAAGATATTGAATTAAATATTAATGTTATAAGTATAAAACAATTTATCTTATAGATTGTGGCCCAAAGTATTAACAAAAATTAAATAATGATTAGAAAATTATCCATAGATTTAATATCTCAGTATGGAGATGATGCTGGAGCAATAGCTATGATGAAAGCAGCTGAATTTGCCGCATTGCTTGATAATGAGAATTGGATGTTGTGGGAACAAGTAATAGTAATGATTGAAGAGCTAAATAACTCAAAATCTCTCGATAGCTAGAATTTTTTAATAAAACCAATTAATAAGTCTAGGTACAACCTATAATACAAAAATGAAATCAAACATCATTGAATTAAAAATTACAAAAGTTTTAAAAGACTATTTTAATTCAACATCACTTCAGTTAATCAATGAAAGCCATAAGCACAATGTTCCTGAAGGATCAGAAAGTCATTTTAAGTTAATTCTTGTTAGTGACACTTTTGAGAATATGACTTTGGTCAAGCGCCATCAAGCAGTATACAAAGCATTAGGCGAAGTCATGAATGAAATTCATGCATTGTCTATGCATTTATATGATTTAAAAGAGTTTAAAGCGAACCCAGAAATTATTGATAGTCCAGATTGCGTAAATTAAGAGTCTATATAATGATTTATAACTACATTAACTTTATTATTAACAAGCCTAAGAGCGTACTCTTTTTTATCTTTACAGTACTTCTAATAAGCTCTTCAGGTCTTTCAAATTTTAAACTTGATGCATCATCTGATGCATTGGTGCTAGAGAATGATACTTCTTATAAGATATATAGAGAGTCTGGTGATGAATTTGGTAACTCAGACTTCCTTATCGTTACCTATACACCTTTTGATGAATTATTTTCTTCTAAATCTTTATCAGTACTTAAATCTCTTGAAAATGAGCTTGGAAATATAAAAGGTGTTGATGATGTATTCTCGCTTCTCGATGCACCAATATTCTTTCAACCAAAAGTGCCACTAACAGATGTAGCTGATAATTTAAAAGATCTAGAATCACCAAGCATCAATTTGTTGCTTGCTAAAGAAGAGTTCCTCAATAACCCAATTTATAAAGAGCTAATATTAAGTTCTGATGGAAAAACTACTGCATTGCAAGTAGTTACAACTAGTAACACTAAAAAAAATGCTCTTATCAACGATAGATATACAGCTCTTGATGCTATAAAAAAAGATCATGACTATATAGATTCATTAAATAAAGAGATTTCATTATTAAATGAAATCGAAACAAAAGAACAAACCATTCTTGTGAATAACATAAGAAATGTTCTTCAAGCATATAGAGGAGAGGCTGATTTATTCCTTGGTGGCCCTTCTATGATAGCTGTAGATATGATGTCATTCATTAAATCTGATCTTGCTGTTTTTGGTATTGGCGTAGCGTTGATTTTTGCACTTATGCTTTATTTATTTTTTGGAAATTTTTGGTTTGTATTTTTACCTTTACTCAATGCTTTTATAACAACTTTATTTACCGCAGGCATTCTGGGTTTAATGAATTGGAAAATCAGTGTTGTTTCATCAAATTTCATTGCTTTATTGATGATATTAACTATCTCTCTTACTGTTCACGTTATGGTCAGATATATAGATATCAAGACCACTAATAAAAATGAATCACTAATAAATTCATTTACCTCTATCTTTATGCCTTGTTTGTTTGCAGCATTAACAACAGCTGTAGCTTTTCTATCTTTAATATTAGGAGATTTAAAACCCGTCATAGAGTTTGGCAAAATGATGGCAGTAGGCATGTCATTTGCCCTTATATTTACGTTTAGCTTTTTACCAGCTGCTCTAGCTACAATAAATACTGGTCAAACTAAGGACTTTATAAATATAAAACTAGCATTATCTAAGATAGTGACTTTTAATCATAAAAATAAAATATTTATAGCTTTTTCTTACTTTATATTATTTATCCTTTTCTTTATTGGTATCTCAAAACTCTTAGTAGAAAATCGATTTATAGATTACTTTGATGAATCGACTGAAATATACCAAGGAATGCTCCTTTTAGACAAGGAACTTGGCGGCACTGCACCTTTGGATATTATTATTAGTGAGCCTATTCAAGAAAAGTCTGAAATCATTTTTAATGAAGAGAACGATTTGTTTGCAGATGACTTATTTGAAGATGAGGATAGCGAGGCTTCCGGTTATTGGTGGAACATCTACAGCTTAAATAAGTTAGAGGATATTCATGATCATCTTGAAGCTATGCCCGAAATAGGCAAAGTTTTAAGTGTTGCAAGTGGTGTTAAGTTAGCCAGACAAATTAATGATGGAGACAACCTAAACGATCTTGAGCTTGCATTACTCCGATCAGTTTTACCCGAAGACATTCGCGAAACTTTATTATATTCATATATAAATAAAGATGATTCTAAAGTAAGAATTTCTACCAGAGTTATAGAGTCATCCAAATCTTTAAATAGAAAAGAATTACTTATAAAAATTGAAGATGATCTAGTTAATAAATTTAATTTATCTAAAGACCAATTTGAAATAACCGGTTTAGCTGTTCTTTATAACAACATGCTTCAGTCACTTTTTTCATCTCAAATTGGATCACTGTCCTTAGTATTTATAGTTATTGCTTTAATGCTACTAGTCTTATTTAGATCTATTAAAATAATGTTTATCGGCGTATTACCTAATATATTTGTTGCCTCAAGCGTCTTAGGCTTGCTTGGAGTCTTAAAGATACCTCTAGATATAATGACTATTACAGTAGCATCAATAAGTGTTGGAATGGCTGTGGATAATACCATTCATTATTTATATCGCTATCGAAGTTCAATTGAAGAGGGTAATAGCCCAGATTTAAGTATGAGAACATCTCACCTAAGTGTTGGCAGAGCTATTTTTTATACTGCTTTTACAATAGCTATAGGTTTTTCAATTCTTGGATTATCTAATTTCGCTCCAACTGCACTATTTGGTATTTTTACAGCTATAGCCCTTTTATTAGCATTTATTAGCTCATTAACTCTGCTTCCTTTATTATTAGTGAAGTTTAAGGTTTTTTTATAGGTTTTTATGGGTCCTTTAAAAGGTTTAAAAATATTAGAATTTGCTGGAATTGGTCCAGGACCATTTTGTGGAATGTTATTAGCTGACCTGGGTGCAGAAGTAATAAGACTTGATAAATCTTCAACTCATGGAAATCATAATAAAGCTGATATCCATAACAGGAATAAAAAATCTATTACAGCAGATTTAAAAAATCCTGAGTCCATTATTGAGATTAGAAAATTAATATCTCAAATGGATGGTATATTTGAGGGTTTTAGACCAGGTGTAATGGAGCGCCTTGGTCTTGGTCCAGATGAATGCTTAAAACTAAATGAATCATTAGTGTATGGTCGAATGACTGGGTGGGGCCAAGAAGGCCCAATGGCCAATCAATCAGGCCATGATATTAACTATATTGCCCTTTCAGGCGTATTAGATTCAATGGGTAGAAAAGGAGAAAATCCTCAACCGCCTTTAAACCTTGTTGGTGATTTTGGAGGAGGTGGCATGCTTCTTGCAGTTGGAATGCTTTCAGCATTTATTCATGCTCAAAAGACTGGAGAGGGTCAAGTAGTAGATGCAGCTATGATTGATGGCAGCTCTATGCTTATGAGTATGTTTTATTCATTTAAGGCTATGGGTTTCTGGAGTAATGACAAAGAATCAAATTTATTAGATGGGGCTGCTCATTTTTATGATACTTATGAATGTAGCGACAAAAAACATATTGCAATAGGCTCTATTGAGCCCAAATTCTATGCAGAGCTTTTAGAAAAGTTAGAAATTGATGACAAAGAGTTTCTCGATCAAATGAATAGAGATGCTTGGCCAAAATTAAAATTAAAAATGGCTAAAGTCATCAAATTAAAGTCAAGAGACGAATGGACCAAGATTTTTGATTCTTCGGACGCATGCGTTTCGCCAGTTTTAAGTCTCAGTGAAACTCCATCTCATACTCATCATTTATCTAGAAATACCTTTATGGATGTGAATGGTTTTGATGAACCCGCTCCAGCTCCTAGATTCTCTAATTCTAAAGCTGAGAATAAATCTATTATTCTTCCATCAGGCTCAAGCAATGATGATGTCTCTAAATTATATGATTTAGATATATCTAAGCTTGGCTAAAGAAATCTATACTATTCTGATACGTCGCATTACAAATCTCTTCAACGCTTTCATTTCTTAGTTTTGCTATTTCAGTTGCAATATGTAGGAGATTTTTAGGTTCATTTCTATTACTTTTTGGCTTAGGATCTAAATTTCTTGGAATCAAATAGGGTGAATCAGTTTCGAGCATAAGCTTGTTCAGAGGTATGTTTTTTATAGAAGCTCTTAAATTTTTATTTCGTCTCTCGTCGCAAATCCATCCTGTTAACCCGATATAAAAATCATAGTTTAAATATTCATCTAGTTCCTTTTGTGTTCCTGTAAAGCAATGAACAACAGCTTTATTAATGTCTTTTCTATAATGATTTAATACTTTAATAAATGATTCATGTGAATCTCTTTGGTGAAGAAATAATGGTTTATTAAATTCAATTGCCAATTTTATTTGCTCTTCAAAAGCAAAAATTTGTTCCTCATAGGTAGAAAGATTTCTAAAAAAATCTAACCCCATTTCTCCAAGGGCATTTGGTGAATTTTTTGTAATTAAAGCACGCATTTTTTCAACGGATTCAAAATTAAAAGTTTTGGCGTAATGTGGATGAACGCCAGTTGTAAAATATGATAAATCTTGATGAATAAGAATTAATTCATCTATCTTATTAGCATCCTCTAGATCTGCTGCAACTAATAGAAATTTATTAACACCAATACCCATTGCATCATTTATAACTTGCTTTAAATCATCATCGAATGATTCGTGAGTAAAATTACATGCTATATCAAATAAATCATTCATTTTATAAAGATTGTTATGTTCTTATGAATTACAATTATCTAACAAAAATAAACATTATGGATAAATTTACACAATTCCAAGATGCCATTAAAATTAATAAGGTTTCTGATTCATTATACAAAATAATACCAAGTGAGAATTTTTTTGTAGGTTCTACACCTCATGGTGGATACTTAATGGCAATAATGCATAAAGCGCTTACCTCAGCTTTACCGCATTCTTGTGCAATTAGTTCGTCTATTCAATATCTTGATAGAACTGAGCCAAGAGAGATAGAAATACATGTAGATGTTCTAAGAGTTAGCAAAGGCAGCTCAACTGGAAGAGTTACTATCATTCAAGACGATCTAGTTAAGTGTATTTATACAGGCACCTGTTCTGATTTTGAACATATGCGTGGTTACAATGGATTATCTACTCCAGCTCCAGAAATCTTTAAAACAGCAGATAAAAAAGATTTTAAGAATCTTAATTATGAAAATATAAAAGCTGGTTTTACTCCTGCATTTGTTAAACAAGTTGATTGTTCTGTTCATCCAGATCACGCTTGGTGGGATAGAAAAATATCAAATGAAAGGGCAGAGGCAAGGTGCTCTGCTTATATATCTCTTCCTGGAGGTATTCCTGATCAATTTGCAATTTCTTTTTTTTCAGACATCCTGCCACCAGTAGTCACAAATAAATATGGTCCATTAGGCTGGGTTCCAACATTAACCTTAACAACTCACATACGTCAGTTACCAAAAACAGAAGTGCTGCTTTTAGATTTTATAGCTAAGGACATTCAAAATGGTTATTTCGAACAAGACTGTAATATATGGGATTTTGAAGGAAATTTAGTTGCTTCAAGCAGACAACTCACTAGAATACTAAAATCAGAAGAAAAAATTTCAATATAAAATAATTAAGGATTGATTATGCAATTTAAAGGAACTAAAAATTATATAGCCACAGATGATCTAAGTATGGCTGTGAATGCTTCAGTAGCTCTTGAGAGACCATTGTTAATTAAGGGTGAGCCCGGTACAGGCAAAACACTTTTGGCTATAGAGGTTGCTGATGCACTGGGGCTTGAATTAATAGAATGGCATATTAAATCTACAACTAAAGCCACGCAAGGTTTGTATGAATATGATGCAGTTACTAGACTAAGAGATTCTCAATTAGGTGATGAAAGAGTAAAAGACATCGCAAATTACATAAAAAAAGGAAAACTTTGGGAAGCTTTCACTTCAGATAAACAAGTTGTTCTTCTCATTGATGAAATTGATAAAGCAGATATTGAGTTTCCAAATGATCTTCTCCAAGAGATTGATCGTATGGAATTCTTTTGTTATGAGACGGGAGAAACAATTACAGCAAAGCATAGGCCAATTATTATCATGACTTCTAATAATGAAAAAGAATTACCAGATGCCTTTTTAAGGAGATGCTTTTTTCATTATATTAATTTTCCAGATAGAGAAACAATGAATAAAATTGTTAATGTGCATTATCCAAAAATTAAGAAGAAGCTTGTTAATGACGCGCTTGAAATTTTCTTTGATCTAAGAAAAATTCCAGGTCTAAAGAAAAAACCATCGACATCTGAATTAATAGATTGGTTAAAGTTATTACTCTCAGATGATATGCCAGATGAAATTTTGAAGAATGCAGATTCATCTAAGGCAATTCCCCCACTTTATGGAGCATTATTAAAAAATGAACAAGATGTTCATTTACTAGAAAGATTAGCTTTTATGTCTAGGAGAGAATCTGCTAATAAATAATTTATGCTAATTAACCTTTTCCAAACTGTAAAATCATCTGGTGTCCCATGCTCTTTAAGAGAGTTGCTTGATTTATTGGGCGCTCTCGAGAAAAGAGTAGCATATGCCAGTCTTGATGATTTCTATTACTTATCTCGTGCTATCTTAGTTAAAGATGAAAAGCATTATGATAAGTTTGATAAAGCTTTTGATATTTATTTTAAAGGGATTGAAAAGCTTGAAGATATATTTCAAGCACTCATTCCTGATGATTGGTTGAGAAAAGCTTTTGAGAAAGAATTAGACCCTGAGGAATTAAAAAAAATTGAATCACTTGGAGGACTAGAAAAACTACTGGAAGAATTCAAGAAACGTTTAGAAGAGCAAAAAGAAAGACATGAGGGTGGCTCTAAATGGGTTGGAACTAATGGAACTTCTCCCTTTGGTCACGGTGGACAAAATCCAGAGGGTATTAGAGTTGGTGGACAAGGCGGTCAAAAAAAAGCTGTAAAAGTTTGGGAGCAAAGACAGTACACCAATCTTGACGATTCTATAACTATTGGCACTCGTAATATTAAAATGGCTCTAAGAAGGCTTCGAAAGTTTGCTCGTCAAGGAAATGATCTTGAGTTAGACATGGATGGAACTATTAAATCAACTGCAAAAAATGCAGGGTACTTAGATATAAATATGATCCCTGAAAGAGCTAATGCAGTTAAAGTGATTATTTTATTTGATGTAGGTGGCTCTATGGATCCATACGTAAAGTTATGTGAAGAGCTTTTTTCAGCAATCAAAACAGAATTTAAACACTTGGAATATTATTATTTTCATAATTGTATTTATGAATCAGTATGGAAAGATAACAAAAGAAGAAGTCAGGAAAGAATGTTAGTCCAAGATATTATTAATAAATATACATCTGACTACAAAGTTATTGTTGTTGGTGATGCAACAATGGCTCCTTATGAAATTACTAATCCAGGTGGAAGTATTGAACATTGGAATGAGGATCCTGGTGCTATGTGGATAAAAAGACTCTCAAAACATTTCGAGAATATGGCCTGGTTAAATCCTGTGCCTGAAGATCACTGGGATTACACCTCATCAGTCTGTATTTTAAAAGACTTATTTGATGATAGGATGTATTCTTTAACATTAAAAGGTTTAGAGGAGGGGATGTCTAGTCTATCAAAATGAATACAGTAACTAACACAACAACGAGTAAAGGTCTGAAATGGGGTCCTTTTACTCTTAGAATTCCATTTATACATCTTAGATTTAGAGCAGGTGAATTTTTTCAAGGGATGGTTATTTCAGGGGCTACTGCTTTTGCAGCTGTTCCTATTGCTATGGGACTGGGCCTAACCTTTGAAGAAGGTGTTGCCTTAAGTTTTATCGCTGGAACTTTAATTGGAGCTGGACCTATTTTTTTTGGTGAGCCTATGGCACCAGGGTGGGTTACACCTGCTGTTCCGATAGTTATTGCAGCTTTTGCCGCGAAAGGTCAGTTCAATGGCGTTTATGACCCAGCAGTTTTTCAATTTATGGCTGCTATGTGTATAGAATTTACTTTGCTTTTATTTATTATGGGTATTACAGGGTGGGGGAAAAAACTTATTGAAATAATACCTAATGGCTTAAAAGCAGGAATTATATTAGGGGCAGCTTTAGCCGCCTTCTATCAGGTATTTGTTACAGATCTCGACAAGTTAATGATTCAGCCTATATCAATGGGTTTAGCAATTTCTTTATGTGTTATCACTACTTTCTCTGAACCTTTTAAAAAATTAGCTCTTAATAATAAATTTTTTAAAGTTATTGGCTCTCTTGGTTTATTACCTGGTTTTGTTTTAGCTGCTTTAGTGGCTTTTTTACTTAATGAAGTTACTTTCAATATTGAATGGGGCTTTAGAATTCCTGATGTTGTTTCGCTCTTTAATAGAACATCACCATTAGCAATAGGATTCCCTTCAATTGATATGTATCTTGAGGCTATACCTCTGGTTGTTATAGGTTATACATTGCTTTTTGGTGATTTGATTACTGGAACTGAAGTATTAAATGATGCTCAATCTCAAAGACCTGATGAGCCTTTAGATGTAAATCTAGACAGATCTCATTTATCTGTAGCTATGAGAAACTTCTTAGGATTACTTGTTAATCCATTTTTTCCTACACAAGGTGCTCTATGGACAGGAGTTCATGTTGTCGTAGCTGAGAGATGGAAGAAGGGGCCGAAAGAAATGCCTTCAATATTTGATGGCCTAGGCTCTTATTATTTAATGGGTATTCCATTTTTATATGTAACTCTTCCTTTTATAACTCTTATGAAGCCATTAATGCAAATGGCTTTAACGCTAACCCTGATATTGACTGGATTTGCTTGTGCTTATGTTGCAATGGCTATTCCAAAAAAGAATTCTGAAATGGCATCAGCTTTATTAATTGCTGTTTTTATTACATTTTTTAGTGCATGGATAGGTTTGTTAATTGGAATATTATTAAGTATTTTTGTAGTTGGAACTGATAAAGATAAAGTTTAAAATAATGCTCCATGAGTTACGCCCTAGAAATATCTGACCTACAAAAAATTTATACCAATAATGTTGTAGCTCTAAAAGGTATAGACTTAAAGGTGTCTGAAGGCGATTTTTTTGCATTATTGGGTCCTAATGGTGCTGGCAAATCATCAACAATTGGAATAATTGGTTCTCTGGTAAATAAAACGGCTGGTTCGGTTAAGATTTTTGGTATTGATATTGATGAAAACTTTCCAGAAGCAAAACGTATGCTTGGTGTTGTTGCTCAAGAAGTTAACTTTGGTGGTTTTGAAAGAGTTTTAGATATAGTAGTTACTCAAGGTGGTTACTATGGCATACCTGCAAAAGAAGGACTCGCTAAAGCTGAATCGGTTATGAAGCGTTTAGGTTTATGGGATAAAAGATTCGATCAAGCTAGAACTTTGTCAGGTGGATACAAAAGGCGCTTAATGATAGCAAAAGCCTTAATCCACGAGCCTAAATTATTGATATTAGATGAACCTACAGCTGGTGTTGATATTGAATTAAGACGTGAAATGTGGGATTTCTTGAAAGAAATTAATGCTAATGGGACTACAATTATTTTAACAACTCATTATCTTGAGGAGGCTGAGCAGCTTTGCAAAAATATAGCCATAATTGATCATGGTGAAATTGTTGAAGATACAAACATGAAAGATCTTCTCAGTAGATTAGATGTTCAGGGTTTTGTCTTAGATTTAGATAAACCAATTTCAGCAGCTCCTCAAATTGAAGGTTTTCCTATGCGCCTTGATGATCCAACTACACTAGTTGCTGCGGTATCCAAAGACAATAATATTAATGATCTATTTAAGCTTCTTAGCGCTCAATCTATTCAAGTAAACTCTATGAGAAATGAATCTAACAGACTCGAAGAATTATTTATTGAAATGGTAAAAAGATAATGGTTTCAAGAAGGAAAGAAATTTTAAATTCATTAATTACTTTGTCTACAAAAGAAGTAAGAAGGTTCCTTAGAATCTGGGTACAAACATTAGTACCACCTGCAGTCACCATGTCACTTTATTTCATAATATTTGGATCACTAATTGGACCTCGTATTGGTACTATGGATGGACTTGATTATATTCAATTCATGATTCCAGGACTCATAATGATGTCAGTTATAACTAATTCATATGCTAATGTGACATCATCTTTTTACTCAGTTAAATTCCAAAGATCTATTGAGGAACTTTTGGTTTCACCCATGCCAAACTGGGCGATTTTACTTGGATTTATTATCGGTGGAGTTGCTCGCGGAACCTTGATAGGTTTTATTGTTTTTTGTGTAAGTTTATTTTTCTATCCCTCTTTTGAGGTTGTAAATCCTAGTCTTACACTTTTAGTGCTTTTTCTTACCTCAATTTTATTTTCTTTAATGGGTTTTGTTAATGCTATTTTTGCTGACAGCTTTGATGCAATATCAGTTATTCCTACATTTATACTTACACCATTAATTTATCTAGGCGGTGTCTTTTATTCGATTAACATACTTCCAGAGATGTGGAGAAATATATCAATGGCAAATCCAATGCTTTATGTAGTAAATACTTTTAGAGAAGGAATGCTTGGTATTAGTGATGTTTCTATACCGTTTTCACTTGGAATGATTTTTGCATTTATAGCCCTTTTTACTGGCTTATGTCTTTACCTATTAAATAAAGGTATTGGTATTAGGCAGTGAGTAGAAAGTATTTAGGTAAAAGATCTAAGACAATTGTATTTAAAGATCAGTTTTCTATTCTTGACCCAATTGATAGAGGGATTGAGGCGGCTAAATACAATAATCTTACTCCATCAAATTTTGGAATAGATATATGGAACGCATATGAATTTTCCTACCTAGATAAAGACTTAAATCCTCACTTAAATGTCCTCGAAATAATTATTCCTAGCACATCAGAAAAAACTGTTGAATCAAAGTCGATGAAATTATATTTAAATTCCTTTTATTCTAGAAGCTTTAAAAACAAGCAGGATATTCTTAAAATAATTGAGACTGATTTATCAAATATTTGTAATGCATCAGTATCAGTAACTTTTAAAAAGAGTTTTTCAAAAAAACCCAAATCTATTTCATTAATTAATTCAAAATTACCTTTTACCGAATCAAAGAATATCTATAAATTTGAGGCTTTTCGATCCTTGTGTCCTGTAACAAATCAACCAGATTGGGCTGTTATATATTTATCTTTTGGATCTAAAGTTGCTATTCCTTGGTTAGTCGAATACCTATCATCTTTTAGAGAAACGGGTGAATTTCATGAATTATGTATCGATAAAATATATTCAAGTATAAAAAATAAATTTAATCTAAAAAAAATTACAGTTTATGGAAGATTTATGAGAAGGGGTGGTATAGATATAAATCCAATTAGATCATCATCACCAACTAATAAATTTAACAACCATCGTGAATTCTCTCAATAAGAATATACTAAGCTTTAACTCTTTATCTGATGCTAATGACGCTTTGCTAGAATTATTTAGTGAATTGCCAAAACCTATTTCCAGAATCTTATTATCTGGAGGATCTACACCTATTAGTTTTTATGAACTTCTTTCAAAGAAAGATATTAATTGGTCAAATTATCTAATTTCTCTTTCAGACGAAAGAAGGGTTGAAGTGTCCAGCTCATTAAGCAATGAGGGCACTATTAAAAGAATAATATATGATGATAGCTTTAATAATTCTTTTGTTAGCTTGCTTGATGATGATTCTGAGTCTAAATTAAATTCAATTGCATCATATGATCTGTGTATTCTTGGTATGGGCAATGATGGGCATATAGCTTCAATTTTTCCTAATATGTCAAATTTAGAAGAAGCACTTTATGGCAAAGCATCATTATTAAATCTTTATGATGGCTATCCAGATGTATCAAGGGTAACAATGAGTTTAAATGAAATTAATAAATCAGATCAGATTATTTTACTGGTTAAAGGTGAAAAGAAATTTAATTTATTGATGGATGAAAGAGCTAACAATAATCTTCTTCCCCTAGATCATCTTTTTACTCAAATGATTAATAAAATTAAAGTATTTAAAATAATATAATTTCTATTTAACATATAATTACCATCACCATACGGAGAGGTGTCTGAGTGGTTTAAGGTGCTTCCTTGGAAAGGAAGTGTAGGGCAACCTACCGTAGGTTCGAATCCTATCCTCTCCGCCATTAATCTTTAATTGCGCTAATCAAAATGCTAAACTTAATTAGATTATATTTAGGCATACATATGAAATCATTTAAAGCAGATTTAATGGAAGCAGTTTCCTTAATTTCAAACATTGAACGCGATTTAAAAATCAATACTCTTAATGCTAATGAGAAAATTATTTTTTACTCAATCCTTTTAAAAGAAAAAAAATCAAAAGAATGCATTATTTCTGACGTCATCCATGCATCTAAATTATCTCGATCAACCGTTTTTAAAACATTAAAGAAACTTCAAGATATTAATTTAATTTCCTTCAAACAATCTTCCATAGACAAAAGAGAACTTTTAATAAACGTAAATTTATAGAAATTTATTATTTATAAATGAAATATTTTTTACAATCCTTTTCCTTTACATTTCTTATGTATTTTGGTCTTTGGATCATGTGGGTTCATTTTGCAATTGATATTGGTTTAGATGCTGAATATCCTGGCAGCTTAGTTTATCTTCCACATGCTGCAAGAGTAATATGTACATGTATTTTTGGATGGTACGCAATACCAGCAATGGTAGCTGCAGATTTTATTGGTATAACTTTTTTTGTACACGGAAATACTGATTTTCTCCTCGCAGGAAGTTTTTCATTTGAAGAATTCATCAATTCAGTTGTTGCTAATTCATCAGTCTTTTTAAGCCTTCTTCTATTAAAATTATCTGGATTATCTTTTACTTATCATCATGCAGCACTAACACTTAAAAAATCTAACTATCGACATGTCTTTCTTATTACAGTTATTTCTGCATTTATAAATGGCTTAGTTGGTAACTTTATACGTCAAGGTTTGAATGATTATGATATCCATATGTATACTGTATTAAGGTTTACAGTTGGAGATATTCTTGGAACATTAGTAGTTCTATTGGTTTGCACAATAATGCTTTCTGCATACATGGATATAATTAATAAATCTAACAAAATGAACTAACTCAATGAATTTATTTCATTTAGCAATACCGGTATTAGATTTAGGAGCAGCTAAAGACTTTTATATTAATATACTAGGTTGCTCTAAGGGTAGATCATCAGCAAAATGGATAGATTTCAACTTTTACGGACATCAGTTAGTATGTCATGAGGTTAAGGAATCAATTAACAAGAATATGAATGATGTGGATGGCAATAATATTCCAGTGCCCCATTTTGGAATAATCCTAGATTGGAGAGAATTCCATAGCCTTAGCACAGACCTTCAGTCTAAAAATATCAACTTTATTATCGAACCTACTATTCGTTTCAAAGGCAAAGTTGGTGAACAAGCAATAATGTTTTTAAAGGATCCATCAGATAATGCTATTGAATTTAAATCATTCAAAAATAATGATGAGGTTTTTAATATTTAGGAGTAATAGATATGATTAAACCAAGAAGGATTGTTACGGGAGTTGATACTAATGGAGAATCTGAGATCAAGATTAATTCTTTAATAGAACCAGATATTATCAATGGCGATAATATTTTTTTAGAGTTATGGAATACAGATGGAAAAATTATTGATAACAAGGATTCTGAAGATAGATCTAAAGGACCAGTAATTTTGTCTCCACCTAAAGAGGGTACTAAGATACGTTACTTCAGCATTGCACCTCAAGATCCATCCGTCTCAGCTGAAGATCTTGAATTAATGTTTTCTGCTGGATTTAAAGCCATTGGTGCTGAACACGAAAGAGTAAATACTACTAAGCACCCAGGGATGCATATAACTCAAACTATTGATTACATTATTTTAATAAAAGGAACAGCTACACTAATTTTAGACAAAGAAGAGGTAGATTTAATTGCTGGTGATATCGTTGTTCAAAGAGGTACAAACCATGCATGGTCAGCTTCTGGCAGCGAATCTGCGCTTTTTATAGCAGTTCTTATTGATTCAAAGTTTAAATAATTATTGACTACTGTATATTTATACAGTATATTGTATGTATGAATAACATAATACATATAAATAAATCAGATCCTATCATTGAGCAATGGAATACTGCCATCGATAAAGATGCAGCATTCAAAACAATTGCTTTTAAATTTTTTGGAGGTGACTCTAGTAAATTAGATTCATATCTTCAAACCTTCGGACAAATAGTTCAATCTATAAAATCTGAAAATGTTAGCAGTGAACCAGAAGAGGTTAACGAGTATAGACAGTTAGCAATGTTTTAAATTATTGCTTTTATTTCTAGATATTCTTCCAACCCAAATAGTCCGTGTTCTCGACCATTGCCTGACATTTTAAATCCACCAAATGGCGCTGGAGCACTTCCTCGACTTTTTTTATTAATTATTGTTTGTCCTGCTCTTATTTCTTTAGCAATTTCTAACCCCTCATTTTCATCTAGACAAGTAATATAGCTTGAAAGACCATATATAGAGTCATTAGTAATTTCAACTGCATGATTAATATCATCATAGGCAATTATTGATAATACCGGTCCAAATATCTCTTCTTGAGCTATCAGAGAATTATTTGGAACTTCAGAAAAAATAGTTGGTTTTATGAAGTAGCCACTAATACAACTTTTTGGCTTGCCAAGGCCACCACTTATTAACTTATAACCACTATTAATACCTGCCTCAATATGTGTTTGAATAGATTTATATTGTTTAATATTTACAACAGGTCCTAAATTTGTTTTTGTATCCATGGGATTTCCTGTTACTAGGGTTTTGACATATTTAGCAGCTATTCTTTCTACATTCTCAATACTTTCAATAGGAACTAAAAGTCGGGTTGGTGCTGAGCAAGACTGGCCTG
>CABWZP010000008.1 GCA_902509965.1 uncultured SAR86 cluster bacterium | reverse complement strand
TAGCTTGATCAATAATAGCTATATTTTCTTGAACCATATCGTAGGCCTCATGTTTAAAGCCCCACCAATCTGCCCATAAAGCTCCACAAATATCATTGTCGGCTAATAAATCAGCAATTTTATAAGCTTCAACAGCATGGTGAAAAGCAGTTATTTTATATCCAAACTCTTTAGCAATATCTATCATCATTGCCATTTCTTCTGCACGATAACAATGGTTTTGAACCAAAATTTCTCCATCAAGGACTCCTGCTAATGTATCCATCTCTAAGTCACGCGTAGGAGGGCTTACTATCTCTTTTGCTTCTGCTGACTTGCTCTCATATGAATTCATATTTTGTTTATACTTTGAGGCCTTGATCCAAGCCTTTCTATAGCCTGCAACATTACCCATTCGTGTTGATGGTGCTTGTCGTCTACTGCCGTAAACTCTCTTAGGATTTTCACCACATGCCATTTTTAATGAATGGGGTGCATCAGGATACTTCATACCTTGAACAGTATTACTTTGAACATTTTTAAACGTTGTTCCTCTTCCACCAATTAAGTTTGCAGAGCCAGGTAATACATGAAAAGTTGTTACACCACCTTGAAGAGCTAATGAGAACTGAGGATCTTGTGTCCAAACTGAATGCTCTGCCCAAACGTCTGCAGTTACCGGGCTTGTAGATTCATTACCATCAGAACTTGATTTTACTCCAGGTGCAGAATAGACACCCATATGAGAATGTAAATCAATAATACCAGGAGTTACCCACATTCCAGAAAGATCATACTCAATAGCATCTTCTGTTTGGGTATCTAGATCAGAACCAATAGCCTCAATTTTTCCATTTTTGATGAGTAGGTCATAACCAAGAAATTCATTGCCTTCACCATCATAAATATTTGCATTTTTTAATAATGATGTTACTGATGGTTTGGCTATATAAGTGGAATCAAATGGCTCAGCCTCAATACCTATAACCAGAAGAAGAGCGAGTAGCGTAAAAAATTTATATTTAATTTTCATAGTACAAATAAATTAACATATCCATTTACCATTTTTCAATGCAAATTTTTTATAGATTTAAATGGTGACCACCATCAAGAATTAGAAGCTGACCAGTTGCGTTTTTATTAAGTAATATAAAAGCTAATATGGATTCAGCAATGGTTTCTGGAGTTGCTACAGATTTTAATGGCACGGTAGACTCAAGATTAGTTTTAGCTGCATCAAACATTTCTTCACCAAGACCAGCTTTCAACCAGTCTCCATCAATAAACCCAGGACAGATAGCATTAACTCTAATTGGTCCTAAATTCCTTGCCATTGAAATAGTCATAGTATTTAAAGCACCTTTTGAGGCTGCATAGGCAATCGAGCTTCCTATACCTTTTATGCCTGCTATAGAAGATACATTTGTAATACTGGGATTATCACTTTTCATTAAAAATTCTTTTGAAGCTTTTATCATCTGGAATGGACCAACCAAATTCACAGAATATATTTTTTGAAAATCCACAGCATCAAGGAGCTCTAGATTAGAATGATCCCATGCAAATTTGCTAGTTCCAGCATTGTTTATTAATGCATCAATTCGACCCCATTTATTAATTGTTTGATCAATAGTATTTATACAATCATTGTTATCTGAAACATCAGCCTGAATAGCTAAAGCTTCAACATCATAATCTTCACATGCCTTTGCAATTTCATTAGCTTCTTTTATTGTACTTGAGCATGTAAGTGTAATGTTCCAACCCTTGGAGGCAAGCAATAATGCAGTTGCAGCTCCAACTCCACGACTAGCACCAGTAATTATGGCAACAGGCTTTTGTGACAAATTTTCCATTGTTTATAAATTAGAATTTGTAGATTTAGCTATCGCTCTAAACATAGCAACATGAGCTGCTTTAGAATACTCTTTTTCGGCTGTAAACCTATGATTTGATGATGTTTTTGCTATTACAACATCACTAAGTGGATCTATATAAATATACTGATTATAAACTCCTGATGCAGTGTAATCTGTATCAGGAAAGCCTGGAACCCACCATTGGTAACCATAGCCCCAAGCACTAGATGAGAGATCATTAACACCTGGCTGAAGATGAGGAGCATCCATGTTATGGGATGCATCTACCCAAGCGCTTGGAACCACCTGCTCATCATCCCACTTACCATTGTTTAAGTACAAAAGGCCAAATTTAGCATAATCTCTTAGAGTTGCATTTAAACCTCCTAAAGCCATATCTACATCTTTATCATCAGACAAATAATAAGCATCATCCTCCATGCCAATTTTTTCCCATATATGTTTATGTAAATACTCTCTTAAAGGCATACCTGTAACCTCTACTAGCAAAAAACCCAGCATTTGTGAGTCAATACTAACGTAGTGATTGTAAGTACCTTGTTCTTTGTGATTAGTTAGAGTTTTAGCAAAATCTCTGAATGAAGTTCCGGCAGCAACAGCGCGTCCAAATTTATTTATATCTGAATTAGGGTCTGCATAATCCTCATTAAATAAAACCCCAGAAGACATCTGCAGAATATTCTTTATTTTTATTCCATCATAACCAGTCCCTTTAAAATCAGGTAGATATTTTGTGATAGGGTCATTAATATCATCAATCAACCCATCTCTTAGAGCAATTCCCACAAGGGCTGATAAAAAAGACTTAGCGACAGACCACGATATATGTTTTGAGGTAGCTGTATTTCCATTAAAGTAATCTTCATAAATCACCTTATTATTTTTAATAATCAAAAGACCATCAGTTTTAAAATGCTTCAATGCACTTTCTAAGTTTTGATCCTTGCCATCAAACTTGTATGACTCAGGGAGTGAAAACAATTCATTTGATTTTGGAATGGCTTTCGCTTTGGTTGATCGCGCAATAGATTCTGATGTTGTAAAAAGATCGCGCATATTTATAAAATTATGTGAAATTTTATCTTCATCATACAAATGCATTATTCTATAAATCTTTAAGGCACCAGGGCCATAGATAAAAGCAAGTATAGTAATAATACCTATTAGAATGATCGCAATTGTTTTCATAAGTCCCCCTTATTCATGTTAAGCAATTTGATTATTATTCCCAAACATCAACATAATCTTTTACATCATGAATTGGAATTTTTTTATTTTTACCTGTTCTAGTTCCTGCATAAATATATCCTATAACTTGAGCCGATTTTTCTAATCCAAGATGTTTTGATATAACTTCATTAAATGCAAAGGTTCCAGTTCTCCACATACCTCCATAACCTAAGGCATTTAAAGCTAAAAGTATATTCTGGCCAGCGCAGCCTGTTGAGATAATCTGTTCTATGGGCGGCACTTTTGGATGTTCTTTATAATTAGAAATTAATATGATTATCATTGGAGCTCTAAAGGGAGCCTCTGTATATTTCAAAATCTGTGTTTCCGTTAACTCTTTATTTAGTTCATGTGCAGTTTTAATAAATATTTGAGATAGTTTATTTCTGCCATTACCAGATATTTGTATAAATCTTGAGGGTTTTAACCATGCGTGATCGGGCGCTCTAAGAGCTGCCTTAAAAACCGTTTCCATTTCTTGTGCTGAAGGATGTGGTTCGATTAGCTCTCTAGCAGAACTTCTAGTTGTAATATTTTTTATAGCGTCCATTTATTAAGAATTATATAACTTTTTCTGTTCAAGTTTATCTCTAATCTCTTTATGATATTTGTTAGTAATTTTGTACCCAGAATAAAAGAATGCAGCTATTAAACCCCATATCATTGCAAAAGGACCATCCAGAATTCCTAAATTAAAGAGCATAGATTGTGTAATTTCTTCCTCACTACCATATGAAGGAAAGTTGATTATTTCCAATGCAGTTCCTGCAACAATCGAACCAAGAGCACCTGAAGATTTTGCAAAAAACGATCGCGCGGAATAAAAAATACCTTCTTGACGATAACCTGTTAAAAGTTCATGCTCATCACAGATATCAGCCAAAGCTGACATGACACTAATATGGATAATTGAGCCTGCTGCAGCAGCAACTGATCCAAGAATGATTATAAAAATTACTAAATCCCATGAAGCAGGATCAGGAGCCAATCCAAAAAGACTTAAAATAACAGCTAGTGACCAAAAAACACTTAAAGTTATTGCAGAGAGGACAATAATTATTGGTTTATCAAATTTTGCATGAAGACGAGCTGTAACTATAAAGCCTATCGCATAACCAAATACATTATTTAGAATCAACCAACCAGTTTGAATAGGACTTAATTTCCAATAAAAAGTGTACATGTAAAGTCCAAGCACTTCATGTGTTCCTATTAGAATAGAAAGAAAAAATATACCTAAAAGAAGATATAGATAATTTTTATTTTTTAATACCTTGCCAATGTCTTTAAAAAATCTAAATAAGTTATTTTTACTTTTTCTTTCTCTGGGTTGTTTTAATTTAGAAATTTGGTCTTTAGTAAAGTAGGCTGAACTTGTTAAGGCTATACCAACTAAAATACAGGTAAAAATAACTATTGGTGGATATGCATCTCTAGACAATTGACCTAACTCATACCCCTCAATATTTGGAAAAATAAAGAACCAAACATAGACATGCATAATAATTACACCTGTATAAGAAAGGACATTATTGAAGCTCATAATTTTAGATCTTTCGATGTAATCATCAGAAAGCTCAGCTCCCAAGGCTAAATGTGGAATAGTAAAAAGAGTAATACTTAGCTTTAATAAAATAGTAAATCCTGTAAACCAAGCAAATATTGCCAATTGATTCATTCCTTCTGGCGGAGTGAATATTAAGAAAATACAAATCATTACGGGTAAAGGTGATGCAAACATAAAGGGATGTCTTCTTCCTAGCTTAGATTTAAAATTATCTGACATTGATCCAACTAAAGGATCTGAAATAGCATCAAAGAATATAGCTATCGAAACTACTAAACCAGTTAAGAAACCTGAAAGACCTATAACCTGGTTGTAAAAAAAGAAGGCCAGAGTAGCAAGCAGCCATAAAACACTAGCTTCACCAATAGCTCCTACACCATATGAAAATTTAGTACTTAATTTTATAGATGACATAATTATTATTCATAATGCTAGATTGTTAGGATTATGTCTAACAACAAACCTATGTATTTTTTTAGTATGTATTATTTATTAATTCTAAAAAAAGGTATTATTAATAAAGTTAATAATTTTAAAAAAATATGTTTATACAAATAATCGGAATAGCAGCTTTAGTAATAGTTTCTTATCTTATTGTTAGGAGGCTGTCCAATAATGATAAAGCCCTAACTGTAGAGGCTGATGTGGAAGATAATAGCTTGATCTATGAAGAAGAAATGTCCGAAGATGAACTTAATGAATTAGACAAAAGCATTGATGAATAGCTTCAGAAAATAATTTATGGAATTCATTAAAGCAATATTTATTAGTTTTACAATTCTTGCATTATCTGTAGCGATATTACATTTTATTTTAAAAAAGCTTTTTAAAAACTACGACACCAAACTAGTCTGGCTAGGATTTCTTTTTTTAGTGACTTGGATTGATCTAATCGGTGTTTATATGTCTTGGTGGAGAATCTTCTGATTCTTCCAAACCTTTTAGAAGATTTTTACAAGCAAACACCATAATTATTGCAAAGGGTACTCCAGTTATAACTACGGAAGTTTGAAGAGCAGTCAATCCACCTGCATATAAAAGAACTGCAGCAACAATTCCAAGAAGAACTGCCCATGTAACTCTAGAGATCATTGGTGAATCATCATTTATATCTGTTTGATCTTTTGATGAAAGCATCGATGCAACTAAGGCACCAGAATCTGAAGAAGTCACAAAAAAAGTAATTATTAAAATTAATGAAACAATTGATAAAGGCTGAGCAAAAGGATAAACATCATACAAAGTAAACAAGGCTACAGGTAAATTATTAGCAACAACCTGGCTTATATCACTTGTATTACTAATAACTTGATAAATTGCAGCATTACCAAAAACTCCCATCCATAAAAAAACTATTAAAGATGGTACAAACAAGACCCCAACGATAAATTCTTTAACCGTTCTCCCATACGAAATCCTTGCAATAAACAAAGAGACAAAAGGAGCCCATGAAAACCACCAGGTAAAATAAAATAAAGTCCATCCATTCTGCCAAGAGGTCGGATCATAGACCTCAGTCCATGTTGCAGATTGTAGAATGGTATTTAAATAAGCTCCAAAATTTTGAACCAAAGCGTTAACAATAAAGATAGTTGGTCCAAGGATAAAAACCAATAAAAGTAGCCCAGTGGCAATTATCATGTTTAATTGCGATAATTTTTTAATTCCTGCATTCAGTCCAAGCGAGACACTTGTTAAACCCAATAAGGTTATAAAGATAATGATATAAACTTTGTTGGTAAAAGTTTCTTCAATACCAAAAATATGTGCCATGCCTGCACTTATTTGCACGGTTCCAAGACCTAAGGATGTAGTGACACCAAAAACTGTTGTTAAAATAGCTATAACATCAATCAAAACAGCTAAAGGTTTATTAGATGAAACTCTCTCTCCAAGTAGCGAACTTACTCTAAAAGGCAGTTTTTTTATTATATGAAGCAAATGCAAAACATAGTCCTAAAGAAGAATAAACAGCCCATCCATGAAGACCCCAATGAAGATTAGCAAGATTAATTGCCTTGCTAGCATTATGTGCATTATCACCGTCAATCATTCCAGGGAATGAACTCATATGCATTATTGGCTCAGCGACTCCATAAAAAAGGAGCCCTATGCCTAAACCAGCACTGAAAAGCATAGCTATCCAATTTACATAGGTATAAGAGGGGGTAGCATTTGGTCCACCCAGCCTGATATTTTTATGCTTGGTAAAGAGTAGATAAATAGTAAAAATAAGAAATCCATTGGCAAGAACAATAATCAACCATCCAAAATAATCTGATAAAAATGATTGAATTTGCAGGAATAATGCTTCAGAAACATCAGAATTTGTTGAAACAATTGCTGTAATGAATAGGATGAGTGAAACGGCAAAGAGAAATCTAGACTTACTAATATTTTGCATTTTTTATCATTAAATTTGAAATAGTGCCAACACTATAACTAATTTACAGAAAATTAGAAAAATTTTGTCTAATTTATGTACATAACCAATATAGCCAAAAACTTGAATTATATCTCTCTAATGTTATAGTCCTTTCAAGACTAATTTAATGAAATTGCTGGTCTTTAAACAAGCTAAACTTCCCGGGGGGGTATTTAGGGCAACCTAAATTTAAAAAGTCGATCTTATTTAGTATTAGTAATTTTCTATAAAGGGAGCTGATATGAAGAATTTAACCGACTTATATTCGAAAGAATATATATCTAATTTAAAGACGAATGTAGCTTTAGGGGTACTTGGTACAGTAGCAGCAGTAATGCCGCAAACAGGTATTTCACAAGAGCGTGTTATTGAAGAAATTGTGGTTTCTGCTCAGAAGAAGGATGAAAATGCTTCTGATGTACCACTTACTGTAACAGCCTTAACAGGTGAGACATTAGATGAAATGAATGTGTCTAATTTTGATGAATATATTGAATATTTACCAAATGTTACTAACGGCGGAAGAGGCCCTGGACAATCAACTATATATATAAGAGGCATGGCTGTAGACCCAGTTAATGTATTCTTATCTGCAGCTCAAGGATCAACTCCTAACGTTGCTTTGTATCTAGATGAGCAACCAGTAACTGTTCCAGGAAGAAACTTAGATATTTACGTAGCTGATATGGAACGTATCGAAGTGTTGCCTGGACCACAAGGAACTCTTTATGGTGCAAGTTCACAGGCTGGTACTGTAAGACTTATCACCAATAAGCCAAAATTTAATGAATCAGAAGCTGGACTTAATGCCAGTATTTTTGGAACATCTGATGGAGAGGCGAGTAATAACTTTGATGCCTTTGTAAATATTCCAATGATTGATGATGTTTGGGCTGTAAGAGGTGTTTTTTACAGATCAGACTTAGGTGGTTATATTGATAATGTTCCTGGAACACTTTCATTATCTCCAAACAGTCCTTCATACCCAGGACCAGATTCAACATATACAGAAATTGATAATGCTTCTTTAGTGGAAGATGACTTCAATGATGCTTCGTATCAAGGTTTCAGATTATCATCTGCAATGTCATTAAATGATAACTGGGATCTATTAGTAACTCACATTGATCAAGAGATTAATGCTGATGGTGTATTTGATTACGATCCAGCAGTTGGCGATCTTCAAGTTAAAAGGTTTCAACCTGATACATTAGAAGATGCTTTCACTCAAACTTCTGTAACTTTAGAAGGAAGAATGGGAACACTTGATGTTTTATATACTGGTTCATATCTTGATAGACAAGTTAATCAATTAGTTGATTACAGTGGTTATGGAAATGTTGGTAACTGGTTGCCTTATTACATATGTAATTATGCTTCAGCTACTTCACCATCATATAGTGCATGTGGAAATGCTGACGTTCTAGTTGTCCTAGATGATCAGAACGAAAGAACAACACATGAATTTAGAATAGCTTCAAATGAAATGAGTGAGCTTCCTTTCTCATACACTGCTGGTGTTTTCATTGATGAAAGTATTTTAATGACTATAAATGAGTATAACTACAATGGTGCTGCTTCACCTGAAGGTGGAGATTCATATGCTCCATATCAAGTGAACTGTCCTATACCTGGTGCTTGGGCTAGAGATGAATCATGTAGACCAGTTACTACTAGGTTCTATAACGATATCTTGAGAACTGAGGAGCAAACTTCATTCTTCGGTGAAGTTACTTTCCCTGTAAGTGACAAGTTAGACTTCATGGTTGGAATGAGAAAGTATGACATGGATATTGACTTTAGAGGCCAATCTAAATTTGGTTATAGAGGATCTAACGTTTCTAATGGTAGAGACTATGATAGTGGAGTTCATGGAACTGACTTATTAAATCAAAGTGATACCGTTACTAAGTTTACTGCTAGCTATAAACCAGATGAAGATACTTTATGGTATTTTACAAGATCTGAGGGCTTTAGGCCTGGTGGATGGAATAGAGGTGGCTTACTAGCTCCTGCTAATCCTGATTTCCCATCACCACCTTTAACATATGATTCAGACGATACTATTAATACTGAAATTGGTATTAAGACTATGCTAATGGACGGATCATTAAGACTAAATGCTACATGGTATAACGTAGAATGGACTGATATTCAGGTATCTAGATTTGATCCAGTAAACGTTTCAATCCTAACCTTCATAGAAAATGCAGCTGATGCAGATGTGAGCGGTATAGAGGCAGATATACTTTGGTATCCTGCTAATGATAAATGGACTGTAACTGCAGCTATGTCATCTAATGACACTGAAGTTACTGCTATAAAAGCTCAAATTGTTGAGATTGCTCCTGTAGGAAGTGCGCTACCTTTAGCCCCTGAATTACAGTGGAATGTTAGAGCAAGACGCGATTCTGAATTCATGGGTAATGCGGCTTACACTCAAATTGCAGTTAAAAATGCAGGCGAGTCATTTAGTTCACTAGAAGCTGACAAACGTTATCAACAAGATGCATACAGAATTGTTGATCTTGCATACGGATTTGAAATGAATGGAGCAGACTGGGAGTTCTTTATTAGAAATTTAACTGATGAAAGAGCTCAACTATATTTCAACGATCAGGATGATATTCCAAGAATATCAACTAACCGTCCTAGAAATATGGGTCTAAGAGTCTCTATGAAATTCTAATAGACGTGAAATTAAAAAAGGGTGCATTAGCACCCTTTTTTTTATATCATCAAATGATAATCAAAGGATCTTATTTTGCTAGATAACAACTCATCATTTACCGCTACTGAAATACAAAATCTTGTTACAGGCGGAAAATTTAAAGAGGCGCTTGATGCTTTAGATAGAGAAGATATTGAGATTAATAAAAGAGACTTCTATTATTTTAAAGCTGTGTGTTATAGGTATTTAAAAGATTATACTAATGCACATCTTGCCTTAAATGAGCTGATAAAATTCTTTCCAAATTACGCTAGAGCCTATCAAGAATTAGGCTATATTTATTCTATAAAAAAAGATGAAAAGAAAGCTCTAAGAGCATTTTTAAGAGCCGTTAGATTAAATGATTCTTTACATGCTTCCTGGTTATCTATTGTAAAACTAGCAGATGGTAACGAAAAACTGTTAAAGATGTGTGATGAGAATATCTATTATTTAAAAAATCTTCCTCCGGAATTAAAAACAGTTCTTAGTTATACCAACGAGGGCAAGTTGGCTAAGGCAGATCATATATGTAGAGATTATCTCCAAAAGAAACCTCATGATGTAGAAGCAATGCGCTTATTATCGAAGATTGCCTTAGAGTTATATATATTTGAAGATGCTGAGTTCCTTTTAGAAAGTTGTCTTGTATTTGACCCTGAAAATATTAAAGTTAAGCACGATTACATAACCGCATTATTAAGACGACAAAAATATGGATTAGCTTTAGAGACTGCAAAAGACCTGTATGCAAGCAATCCAGGGGAGCTTGTAGCAATGAAACTTTATGCTACAACCTTATTTAGAGCTGATATGTATGAAGAATCAATCAAGCTCTTTGAAACGGTTTTAGAAATAGAGCCTCGAAATACTGATGTCATGTTAACAATGGGACATTTATATAAAACTGATGGCCAAATACAAAAATCTATAGATTCTTACATAAATGCATTCGCTATGGACAAATACTTTGGTGATGCTTATTGGAGTTTAGCTAATTTAAAAACCTATAAATTTACTGATAAACAAATTCAATCTTTACAAGAAATGGTAAAAGATGAATTTGTACCAGATGAAGAAAAAGTCTTTATGTATTTTAGTCTTGGTAAGGCATATGAAGATATGGGTAAATACAAAGAATCATTCAAATTTTATAAATCCGGTAACGAGTATCAAAGGGCTAACTCCTCTTATAGTAAAGAAAATTTTTCAGACGAATGCAAAAATCAAATTAGTGTATGCACCAAGGATCTCTTTGAGGTTAAAAAAGATTGGGGCTACTCTGCGAAAGATCCTATTTTTGTCTTAGGCTTACCAAGAGCTGGTTCAACTTTAACTGAGCAAATATTAGCGTCTCACTCTTTGGTTGAAGGGACCCATGAGCTACCTAATATACTTGCTATTGCTCACAAACTAAATCTTAGAAAAGCACAAGAAGAAGACTCACGTTATCCTGACATCTTACTTTCTTTATCTGAACCTCAATTAAAGATAATAGGAGAAAATTACATAAAAGACTCTCAAGTATTTAGAACTGATAAACCTTATTTTATCGACAAGATGCCTAATAACTTTCGCCATATTGGTCTTATAAATTTAATCTTACCAAATGCAAAAATTATCGATATACGCAGAGATTCAATGGCCGGATGTTTTTCTTGCTACAAGCAACTATTTGCTGAAGGGCAGGAATTTACCTATGGGCTAGATGATCTTGCTTCTTACTATAATGATTATGTTGAATTAATGGATCATTGGAAAAAGGTCTTACCTAATAAAATATTATCAGTGCAATATGAAGATCTTGTAGGAGATCTTGAAAACTCTGTAAAAAGAATCTTAGATTATTGCGAACTGCCATTCGAACAAGATTGCGTAGAATTTTATAAATCAAAAAGAGCAGTCAAAACACCTAGTGCTGAGCAGGTTAGACAGCCAATTTTTAAAGAGGGGTTAGATTATTGGAAGAAGTATGAACCTTACTTATCAGACCTTGCTAACAACCTAAAATATTAGAATCATCACAATAACTTGTTAAGTTCTTATAATCTATTGTGCTCAATATTTTTTAAAAGTAACATTAATAACAATCTATAAGGAAAAAATATGAAACTCATACATGCACTTACACTAGCCTCTATTTTAATATCAACATCATTGCTTGCAACTTCTCTTAATTCAAGTGACCAGCAAAAGATCATTGATCACTTTAATGCCTATGTTGATGATGGAAAAATTCCACAAGTATCAATTCTAATAAAGCAGAATAATAAAGAGATTTTTAGACATGTTTATGGAATGGCTGATATAGCTTCAAATACTGCAGCTGATAAAGATACAATCTATAGAATTTACTCTATGACCAAGCCTGTAACAGGTGTTGCAATAATGCAGCTTCTAGAAAATAGCAAACTGCGTTTAAATGATAAAGTCTCAAAATTTATTCCAGCTTTTAAAAACACTAAAGTTCTAAATACTGAGTTTCAAGATTATGTAGTTAAGCCTAAACGCGAAATAACAATTAGAGATCTCCTTACACACACAAGTGGTTTAACCTATAGTTGGGCTGGAGAAGGTCCTGTGCATCAGATTTATAGAAAATATAACATTCGACCCTATTATTTTGGCTCTTTAGATTCTGAGCTTGGTAAATTTCCAGGGACAACATGTCAGTTTGCTTCAATTGCAGCTTCAGCACCTCTTCTTCATAATCCTGGAGAAGATTGGTCATATGGTATCAATATGGATATTTTGGGTTGCATTGTGGAAGTTGTTAGCGGAATGTCTTTTGCAGATTATCTTGATAAGAATATTTTTAACCCATTACAAATGAACAGTACTGGTTTTGCAGTTAAACCAAGTGACAAGAAATCTTTTACGTCCCTCTATACATCTGGAGCCTTTAGTAGAGATGGTGAGATAGTGGGTCCACTTGGAACTAATTATGCTGATCTTGAATTCTCTAAATCACTTAGATCCATTGATGCATTTGATAAGTCACCATACCTAACAAATTCCAGTAATCTTTTTGATGGCGGTTCAGGCCTTGTTTCTTCTATTGATGACTATAGTATTTTTTCTGAGATGCTTCTTAATAACGGAGAGCTCAATGGTGTTAGAATCCTAAGCGAAGCATCAGTTAAATTAATGTCTAGAAACCATCTTGATCTTGAAGATTCTAATGCTGCAAGTTTTGGTGTTTCAGGTCTTGGATTTGGACTTACGGTTGGCGTTTTAGAAGATGCAGGTCAAGCTGGTATGTTTGGTTCTGATGGTCAATATTTTTGGGGTGGGGCAGCCAGTACAACTTTTTGGGTTGATCCAGAGAAGAAAATTACTGCGGTGTTGATGACACAATTTATGCCTTCTGATAAATATCCGTTAAGAGAAGATTTGAGAGCATTATTATATTCAGGAATATCTAACTAATTTTTTGACATGCAATTATTCAAAAGTCTTGCAAAATTTATAGATGATTATCTTGCATACCTGCTTGTTATCCTACTAGTAGTAATATTCTTTGCTTTAAATTGATAGATCTCTCTTATATTTAAGCCATGACCATAATAAGTGCCTCTAATCTTATAAAGACATACAAGGACTCAGTTGATTCGTCGAAATCATTTAATGCTGTTGATGGTGTTTCTTTAGATATTCATTCTGGTGAGATATATGGAATTCTAGGACCTAATGGTGCTGGTAAGACAACAACGCTTGAAATGCTTGAAGGCTTAAAAGATATAGATGAGGGTGATGCTTTTATCAACGAAATTAATGTCCAAGATTATCCATATCAGGTAAAGCAAATTATTGGTGTTCAGCTTCAGGCTAACGAGTACTTTGATAACATGAGTTTATATGAGTTACTTAATCTTTTTAGTGCTTTGTATAATATTAAGAATGACCCAATTGAGCTCTTAAAGAAAGTCAATCTAGCAGACAAAGCACAAGCAAAAGCAAATGAACTATCAGGTGGTCAAAAACAAAGATTTTCAATTGCATGCGCACTTGTTAATAATCCACTTGTACTTTTCTTAGACGAACCTACCACCGGATTAGACCCACAAGCTAAAAGAAGTCTTTGGGATTTGGTTTCAAACCTAAATAAAACAGGAATGACGATAGTATTGACTACTCATAATATGGAAGAGGCAGAGTTTTTATGTCAAAGAATAGCTATTATGGATTATGGAAAAATTATCGCCGAAGATACTCCTCAAAATTTAATTGATCAACATGCTTCTGATAAACCTAAAGAAGTTATTGGTGGAAATATGGAAGATGTATTTATTGCCTTAACTGGGCATGGGTTAAGGGATTAAAATGTTTAATAGTCCTCGAGCTTATTTAACCAAAGTATTTATTCAAATTTTTTTAAGGAATAAGCAATATATTCTTTTTAGCTTAATCTTACCTCTTGTTATATTAGGAATTGTTGGCTTAAATGATGGTGATAGAGATCCTATAGATATAGGCTTAGCTGATAATGCTAATTCAGATTTATCTAAGCAATTTGTAGCTAGTTTAGCTTCAAATAATTTATTTAATCTTATACAAGAGAGTGAAGAGGTTTTAAGAGACGATTTAATCAATGGGGATCTCATGATTGCTTTGATTATTCCAGCTGATATAGGCAATCAAGCCAATGCATCAAAAATAAAATTATTAGTAGATAAATCACAAGTTCAATTTATTCAAACTATCAAACCAATACTTGATCAATCCTTGTTATCTATAGAAAGACAAATCACTGGCAATCCGCCTATGTTTAGTCTTTTTGTTGAGGATGTAAAATCAAGATCTCAGGGCTATTTAGATTTTCTTCTTCCAGGAATAATGGCTTTCATGTTAATGAACCTAAGTATCGCAGGCAGTGGTTTTAATGTAGTTGAGTTCAGGAGAAGGGGTATTCTTAAGCGCTTATTTGTAACTCCTATAAAGCCTATAGATTTTGTTATTGCAATTGTCTTAGCAAGAATGGTTATTGTTCTTGGGCAACTCAGTATTATTTTTGGTTTTGCTTTATTTGCTCTTGATGCAAATATCGTTGGAAGTATTATTAATTTATATTTAATTATTATGCTTAGCGTACTTATGTTTTTAACTTTAGGGTTCTCTCTGGGAAGTTTAGCTAAAACTCAAGAATCTGTAGGTGTTTTGGCTGCTATATTTATTTACCCTCAACTAGTTTTGTCCGGAGTTTTTTTCCCTCTAGAGTCCTTGCCTGAATACATTCAACCTTTTGCTGAAATTCTACCCCTTAGCTTGGTTGCAGAAGCAATGAGATCTATTGCTAGCGACGGTTTGAACATGGTAGATATATATTTAAACATCATTGGTATTGGTGTGTGGATTGGTATCGGAACAATGATTTCTACTAGATTATTTGTTTGGAAGGAGGTTGCGGGCTAGAAATGATAAAGAAATTACTAATATTTTTTCTAACATCTATTGCCTTAATCTATTTTTTATTTCCTTTTGTTTTTAAAAGTATCTTTATAAGCAAGCTTAACAGCGAGTCTGAAATTTATGAGTCATCTCTTGGCCCAATTGAATATAAAATTAGAGGAAATAATGGGCCTGTTGTTCTCATAGCTCATGGAACGCCTGGTGGTCATGATCAAACTATAGGTCATACCAGTGGCTATAGAGTTTTAACGCCATCAAGACCAGGTTACTTAAGAACTCCACTTTCAGTTGGTTATACGCCGTTAGAACAGGCTGCAGCTTTTAAAGAATTATTAGATGGTTTAGGTATTCAAAAAGTTATTGTGATTGGTATCTCAGGGGGAGGTCCAAGCTCCATGGAATTTGCAGCAGCTTTTCCAGAGAGAACTTTGGGTTTAGTTGCTCTTGAGGCTGTAAGTTTTTCTGAAGACTTAAGTGATGAAGATGCAGCCGGATTAGAATTTTCTGATAGAGACACTATGTTTTCACTTTTATCACTTCATTTACTTAATGATAGAGCTATAGCGGAATATTTATTACCAAATAAAAATAACCAAGATAGAGCTCTTGCTGATCCAAAAAAAATACAATCATTAAAAGATCTTGTATGGACTATATGGCCATTTAGTAAAAGACGTGATGGTTTTTATAATGATTATAAACAGTTCTCTGAGTTATCTCTTCCACTATCTTCAATCAAAGTTCCAACATTTATTATCCATGGCGACGAAGACATCAATGTAGATATTGAACAAGCAAGATATATTCAAAAATTAATACCTAATTCAAGACTGCATATAATTGAGGGCGCTGATCATTACATGCTATCAACTCATACAGAAGAGATTGAAAAGATTATTGATGATTTTATAACTGAGGTTACTCTTTAATTGGCGGAGAGACAGGGATTCGAACCCTGGAAGGAGTTGCCCCCTTGCTAGTTTTCAAGACTAGTGCATTCAACCGCTCTGCCATCTCTCCAACGCTAAGACTCGCTATTTTAAAGCTTTTTTAGGGTATGTCTATTTATAATTTATTTGAGGATTTTAAAAAGTGGTAGATAAAGTGGTAGTTTTTCTACCACCTAGCTCACACTTGATAGGTTATAAATCTAGTTTATACTTTTTAAATGAAAAAATTATTAGCTTATGGAAGACACTTTTGGTTGGTTTCACTTTCTGTTACTTTTTATACCATTTATGATTATCTTTTAAATAATGGAGATTGGGGCAGTATAGTAATGTTGTCCTTTATAACTTACCTATTCTTTATTGATAGGAATGGGAAACCAGAAGAAAAATAATATTAAGGATATATTCACAAAATAAATAGAGGTAAATCTTATGAGTATGAATAATTGGGTTAATTGGGTGATTCTAGGTTGTGGAGTAATAATTCTATTAACTTTCTTCTTTAGTTAAGCTAGTTCTTTTTTATAACAGCAGTCATTAAGTACCTTACACATTAGATTGATTCAATCATCAAATAATTTAGTTCTAGTCAAACCAGCTTCTTTTGGATATGACGAAATATCAGCAAAAACCAATATATTTCAGAGTAATAACAACTCAAAAGAATTATCTGATCTTGTAGAAAAAGAACACTTTGAATTAACAAAACTTCTTGATAAAAATAATATTGCTTTTCAAACCTTAAATAGCCCTAAAGAATGCTTAGACGGAATTTTTCCAAATAACTGGGTAATTACATATTTTGATAAAACTTATGACCTTTTTAGCATGCTTAATCCAAATAGAAGACTAGAAAGATCAAAAGAAAATATAAATTTTCTACAAAATGCTTACTTGCTTAAAAATGATTTTTCAACATATGAAAAAGATAATCAATTTTTAGAGGGCACTGGATCTTTGGTTCTTGATAGGATTAACAAAATTGCTTATATGTCAGTATCGAAAAGGTCTTCTGTTAAATTAGCAACTCATTGGGCAAATAGAAGAGGGTATACATTAAATCTTTTTAGTTCTTATCTAGATGATGTACCTATCTATCACACCAATGTGGTTATGTTTATTGGTTCAAATATTGCCTGTCTTGGATCTGATCTCATTAAAGAGAATACTATCGAAGCTCTATTAAAAAAGCATCATAGAGTTATTACCTTATCTAAGGAAGAAGTTAAGAACTTTTGTGGAAATTGTATTGAAGTTAAAGATAGAGATAACAATAAAATATTGTTAATGTCTTCGAGGGCCTATAGTAACTTTTCTAAGAAAAATCTTTTAGAACTTTCTAGTTATTATCCGAAGATATTGCACACAAACTTAACTAATATTGAGAATGTCGGTGGAGGCTCCTTGCGATGTATGATATTAGAATTGTTTTAAAATCTGTATACTGATTCTATGGACAATAATAAAGATGAATCAGTAGGAATGCTAAAGCTTGTTGGAATCTTATTTTTAAGCGTTTCTGTTGTTGGCTTTATTTTTGTAAAGATTTTTGCTTAAAATTCTATGGATTATTCAACCTACATAATTGGAAATATCGTATTAATTTGCCTACTTTACTATGTCGTAAAAGATAAGATTAATTGGTAAATCAAATAGCATGATGGAATTTTATAAAAAGTATGGCCAACTGATTGGTTACACAATTGTTTTGGCGTTTGTTATTTATGTTTATAAGTATCTAAAAGATTTTGGATCTTAATAGATGTCTAAACAAACAGAACCATTGTCCTTAAAGCTTTCCAAGGTTCCATTTATACAAACCGGTGAATCAATTGATCAATATATTGAAAAGCTAAAAGAGTACTGTGTAACTTTTCATAGTGAAGTTAAAGATATTCAATTTAACTCAGAAAAAGAAAAAGCTTCATATTTTATGTGGCTCATGATCAATTCAAATGAACCACAATATCAAACCCTAAGACTTATTTATAAGTTTGAAAAAAGTGAGTTAAAAGACAAGGAAACACTTGATAATATATTTTCGCAAGTAGAATCAATAAACACCTACAGAAACAATCTTGAGTCTCAATCATTTGAAGAACGTGCAACAAGAACTATGGCTGAGGTGTATTACTGGGGTGATATGTCTGTAAAAGAGATAGTTCAGCAACTTACTCATATAAAGCTTTTACCTGAATTTGATGCTGATAATAAATCCCTATTTGAAGATCATATTAAGCTTATAACAAGTTACATTGGAGCATTTCCAGAATTTGATGCTGATATGCGGAGGAGTCAAATTAAATAAGTTACCGGTTTAGGAAGATTAATTTTTAAAAACCATACTTCATATGGCGAAGTAGAATTGATTATGCCAAAATAAAACAAAAGTTAATTAAAAATGCTATGGCTTCTTTCGACATTAAATCAGAATTAAATATACATGAATTAACCAACGCTGTAGATCAAGCTAACAGAGTTCTAAAGTCTAGATTTGATTTTAAGGGCACTGGCGCAGAATTTACTCTAACTGACAAACAAATCAATCTTTCTACCAAGGAAGATTTTCAAATTAAACAAATGGAGCCAGTTTTACATGAATCTTTGTCTAAAAGAGGCATTGATCTAAGAGCGCTTAAGCCTGGAATAGTAGAAGTTGCAAACGGATCAGCAAGGCAGGAGATTTCTCTTCAAGAGGGTATAGATAGAGAATTAGGAAAAAAAATAACTACTTTAGTTAAACAATCAAAAGTTAAAGTTCAAGCATCGATTCAAGGTGATAGCATTCGCATAAATGGTAAAAAAAGAGATGATCTTCAACAAATCATCCAAGTTATCAAAGATCAAAAATATGATCTTCCTCTTCAATTTAATAATTTTAGAGACTAAAAATGGATTTAAACCAAGTCATTGCAGCATTCCTTTTAACAATTTTAGGAATGATAGCTTTTATTTTTTTTACTAAAGGAGAAGAAAACTTTAATTTATATAAATTTAGCTTTTTCTTTATCGTTCTTCCATTTATTTTCTATCAATTTATATTTTTTATTCTGTAAATCCAATATGCATTTATTAAATCGAATGCTAATTGTTGCATTAATTACAGGGTGTTCTTCAGATCAATCTAAAGTTGAATGCACTAAAGTAGATACTCAAATGGCAACTGTGCTTATTGATTGCACTCCAGAAATCTTAAGGTCAGACTGTATCAATGCAAACATCAATAGCCTTATAAGATCAGATGAATATAAAAAAAATACCTTAATAAAGTTTAATGCTTCTGAGGATGATGCTGAGGTAAAAGATTTTTTAATATCACTTTCTTCAAAGAAAGATAGAGAAAATAGTAACTTCATGAACCTGTCAGCTTTAGATGTAGCTTTTAAAAAAGACAGAGAGCTAGGACATATATATATTTATAAAATCCTAGATCTAATGGATAGAAATTATGATATAAACAACCTAAGTGATGACAAACTTTTGCAACTAACTGCTAAATCTAAAGAGATCTGTCAAAAAAGATAACTATGTTTGCTCAGGGCGTTTAAAGTAAATTTCATGAGAACCATTCATTGAAACCATTTCCCATCCGTCTTGGCCAAGTTTGTTTATCTCAATGTTCATCATTATTAATTTCCAGTTTTCGCCTTTGTGCTTTTCTTTAAATTCTTCAGTTTCTGGATTGCTGTAACCCATAGATGTTGAGTTATTTAAATCAACTATTTTGTATTCCCATTTAGATATCATCATATTTAACTCCTTTTAAAGATTTATTTTAAATTATATTAATACATTTTTTATAAGTTTTCCTTTTCTTTACATACTATGCCAAAATAAATCTAAACATTTAGAGGCATGAATATGATTGGAGTAATAGCGACATTAAAAATCAAAGAGGGTTCTGGAAAGGATTTTGAAGAAGTAGCTAGCAAGCTAGTAGAAATGGTAAATGCTAATGAGGAAGGGGTTATTTATTATGATCTATATAAAGATGATGATACAACTTACATTTTTTTAGAAAAGTATAAAGATCAAGAATCTCAAGACTTTCATGGAAAAACAGATTACTTTAAAGCCTTAGGAGCAGAGATGGGAGCTTTTATGACTGCTATGCCAGATATCAAAATGTTAAAACTTGTTTGAAGTTTATATTGTATAAATAAAGACCATAACTTATGAAGAGACATAAATGAATAATACTGCCTCTATCCAAACTGGCAGATGCCAATGTGGAAATATTAAATATTCGTTTGATATAACTTCATTAATATCAGCACATAATTGTCATTGTAAAGATTGTCAAAGATCTACAGGTTCTGGCAAGGCTACTATTTTATTTGTAGCCAAAAAGAATATTACAATGGAAGGGCAGCTAAAGTTCTATGAGGTAAAAGGTTCATCAGGAAGTCATGTTAGAAGGGGGTTTTGTGAGAACTGTGGATCAGGAGTAATAAGCTACGCAAAAGAAATACCTCATATTTATTATATTAAAGCTGGAACATTAGAGGATTCAAGTTGGCTCAAGATAGACTCAAATTTCTTTACCGATTCAGCTCATGATTGGAATAGTCCTGATGATTCAATAAAAAGTTATCAAGGAAACCCTTCGATGATTTCAAATATAAAAACTCTCCTCAAGTCTTTTTAATTAAAATATTCATTAATTGTAGTAAAACTACAAAGTAAATAGTGATTTATCCCTTTAAATACAATAAATAATTTTTATTTGACATATAAAGTTATATAAAATAACTTAATCACTACAAACCACTGCTTTGCTTTGATATTGTTATAAACACTTTTCATTGACGCCCAGTTTTAATAGCCTTTTGGCTTAGGATGCGTTATGAAAAAAAGTATTATAAATAAATTACTCCCCCTTTTAATATTAACAGCATGCGGTGGTGGCGGCGGTGGTGGCTCTAGCTCAGGTGGTGGCGATGGTGGCTACAACCCAAATAATCCACCAGTTATTGATGGATCTACTACTTCTTATTCTGTTATAGAAAACCAAACATCCGCTTTTACAGTTTCAGCATCTGATGCAGACGGAGACTCATTAACCTACTCGATTAGCGGCGGTGAAGATGGTTCATTATTTAATATAAGCTCTTCAGGCATTGTTACCTTCATTACAGCACCCGATTTTGAGTTTCCTACAGACGCAAATAGCGATAACAGCTATGCACTAACAGTGTCAGTAACAGATGGAACTGCATCTGCTAGTCAGAACTTTAGTGTAACGGTAACAAATGACACTTCCGATGATTCGACAACATTTAATTTTGATGGAGTTTTGATTAGAGATGGATATATTCAATCTGCAACTGTTTGCATGGCGACCACTGATGCAGATGGAGATGACACTTGTGAAGGTGCATATTACTCAACAACAACTAACTCTGATGGTTCATTCTCATTAGAATTAGATGACAATATTACTACCACTATAAAATTATTAGCTGAAGATGGTTTCAATCCTGTTACTGATGACGCAGATTCATTTATTATGGGATTAATTGATCCTACTACTGAACAAAATCTAGTTATCTCACCATTGAGTACTATGCTTTATGTTGATAATAGGTTCACTTATCAATCCCTTAAGGAGAAGCTAGGTGTTGACTCAAACTTCATGATTCGTTTTGATGATCCCTATTTAAGTGTTAATGATGCTGCTTCAAATAAAGCTGCCTTAGTAAATACTCAGTTGCTTATGATGTATGAATCCCTTAGCGTCCTCCAAACCCAGTCTGGTGCTTCGAACTTAACAGCTGTTTCTACAATCAATGATGCGATTTTTAATAGAGATGCTCTAACCGAAACCTCCCTCGGTGATACAACTCTTGTGAGAGACGTGCTGCTTAATCTTGATTTACCTAACTATACAGTTACCAATGCACAATTAGAAAATCTATCAGGAAGCTTCTCTTCTTTTTTACAGAAGGTTTATGTTGACTCAAATAATGAACAAGCATATTTCTCAATGACAGCAAGAGATTATGTTACTCCTCTTCTCAAAGGCATTTTGGATGATACAGTTGATAGTGCTGAAGTTGATCAAATAATTTTTGATACTTTGCAATGGATTTCTGATAAAAGCTCAAGAACGAATCTTACAGACGTTGAAAACTTTAGAACAACAACCTATACAGTCGGAAATAGCGGCTCTGCATACTATACAGTTGATGGAGTTAATGCAGATTCAACTCCTTTAGTAATATATGCAAGAGTTGGAGATACTATTGTCTTTGAGCCAACTGCAAATAGTGTTTTCACAGCACATCCATTTGAAATTTCTACTGCCCAAAATGACACTGCTGGAAATAATAATATTGGTTCAAATGAAGGGTGGAGCCAGTCTAATAATACTCTTACTGTAACGGCTGACACACCATCAGTTCTATATCCTCATTGCGGAGTCCATGCAGGTATGTATACAAATGGAAGAATAGAAATAGTGACAACATATGATCAATCAAAATTAGATATTAGTGAAAATTCTGGAGCATTAGAGGTAAATGGCACAGTTTCTGTAGGACCATACAAGGGTGCTTCAGGTTATACACATAAAGTTTATTTAAGAACAGCTGATGCTGGAGACGATCAACATGCACATGAATTTAAAGAATATCCAGGTATTACCTTCTATATGCCAGCTGGACAAGGTTACCATGGACAAACCAATAGTTCCGGAGAGCTTAGCTTTAAAACTAAGTCGCATTATTAAGTATTACTAGTTTGGTTAGGTTTACCTCTCTCATTCCTAACGAACAAGCTAGTAAATTATTACTTAATCTTCTGGGGTCATTTCATATGACCCCTTTTTATTTAGAAGAATAACTGCTTTATATATAAACGCTGGAAGAATTAACCAAGGTATTTGAGTTTGTAGCATTAGACTCCGATCATTAAATTCAAATAATACAGGGTTAAGGTATGGTCCTGCTGGAGATAGAGGTGCCCAAGATAAATCTTTACCCTCGGAAAGTTGATCATGATAAAGAAACATTTCAACGAAAATATTTTGACCAATACACCAAAGCATAAATACACTAAATGCTGACCAGTTCCAGTATGTAAAAATCTTATAGTCTTTCTTTGCCTGCATCCACATGAGCCATAATCCACCTAATGTAATTGTTCCAGCATCTGCCAAGGAGTTCATTAACCAATTTATATGTAAAGGGAGCCATTGATTTAAGTTTGCTGAACGTCTTATATCAACAGAATCACCATCAACCCATCCATAGGTGAACCATAACTCCCACCCGAGAGCACATGTAATAAATGCACCAATATATATACCTGGAACCCAATCAGGTAAGACAGATCTATTCTTTAGTACTAAGTAAATAGGTAGTAATGCAGATACATAGACTATGATGATTACTCTTAATTCTTCAAAACTCATAATTTGTTATTTTAATGTATTCAATTTATATATTATCTTTATAGTAATACATGATTGAAATGTATTATATTGAATATCTTTAAATAGTATTTAAATCATGAAAAAATCTCTTGCAACACTGACTAAACATAATGATGTTTCAATTATTACCCTTGATGATGGAAAAGCTAATGTGTTTTCATATGACATGCTTAGTGCATTGAATGAGTGTTTAAATGAAGTACCAAAAGATAGTGGATCTCTTGTTATAGCTGGAAGGGAGGGTATTTTTTCTGGGGGATTTGATTTAAAAACACTTGGCTCAGGAGATGTTGATGCGATCATTAAGATGGTTTCTTTAGGTTACAAAACTCTATTAGAACTATATTCTTTCCCTAGGCCAATTGTTGCTGCAGTTTCAGGACATTCTGTCGCCCTAGGCATTTTTGTTACATGCTGCGCTGATTATAGAATTGCAATAAATGGTCAATATATATGCCAAGCTAATGAAGTAAGAAATAATATGGATATTCCAATTCAGATAATGGAGATAGTTAAAGCTAGAGTTAATAAAAGATTTTTTTACAAAGCAGTCTTGCACGGAGACCCTTTAAGTATGCAAGAATCAATAGAAGCAGGTTATTTAGATGAGTTAGCTTCCTCTAAAGATTTTATGAATAGAGTTATAGAAAAAGCTGAAGATCTAGCGACTTTAGGACATCCTTTTTACGAAAAAACAAAAAATGTAGCTCAGGCTGATACAGTTAAAAAAATAAATGATGCACTAGCTAACTATCAAAGATAGCATTAACTAATTATTAAAATTTCTGTATGTAAAATATTGAACTCCGGTATTTTTAATAAGAATATTCTTAGCTATAGATTTAGCTAATATTTTTACATCCACACCCTTAAAATCGTTTAAGCTGCCTATCATAAAAGGCTTAGTGAGAATGCTTATATATTCTCCAATAAAAACATCAAATCTATAGGTATTTTTGCTTTTTTCCCAATCAATTCTGCCGCACATATGCGCTGGTCTAAAAATATTTGTAGATTCAAAATTCATAGCAATAATCTCCTCCTCAACTCTCCCTTTGGTTTTAAGATAGGTATTAAAAGATTGTGAATTTGCACCAACCGCTGAAACTATCGATATTTTTTTAATACCTATTTTTTTAGCTGCTTTAGCTAAATTAATGACACAGTCTTTATCTAAAGCAATAAATTTTGGAATGTCACTCTTTTTTAAATAAACCAAGTCCCATAATTTTAGAGGAGAACCAAGACACACAACAAGGTGATCAGCCAGCGGGATTTCATTATAAGAGTCAATATCAGTAAAATTAAAAATATAATTTTTAGTATTAAGAGGAAGGCCAGGTAAACTTTTTCTAGATAAAGTTGTAACCTCAACATTTTTAGAACTAAGTTCTTGCAACACATGATGTCCAGCAAAGCCTGATGCTCCGACTAATAGTATTTTCTCTTTATTCATCCTGTGAGTTTATATTATCTTAATGATCTAATGTAATTAATCTAATTGAAAGGACTTTCATAATTGTGAGACATATCTCAGATACATAAGTAAAATAACCAGATGATAATGGACACTTCAAATTATTTTTCAAGCATTACTCCTGCTGAATCTAAAAGAGAAAAGACTCACTTAAAGCTAATAGATGCTTCTATAGATTTACTATATGAAAAAGGTTTTCATAATTCATCTATTAAAGAGATATGCGAGATTTCAGGAGTAGCTAATGGAACATTTTATAATCATTTTGTTGATAAAGAAGATATTTACTCTCAAGCAGCTATTTATATTTCAAGAATTCTGGCCACTCATGTAACTCAAAAAAAATCTGAAGCAAAATCTCCAGTTGATGTTGTAAGAACAGCGCATTCAGAGTACATAAATTTCCTTGCAATCAGACCTAAATGGGCTGCCGTTATTATTCAAAGCACAAGAGGTCACTATGGAAAAGATGTTTGGAGTTTGAATAAGAGAAGAATATCAGCGGATGTTAAAAAAGGTATAAAAGCTGAAGTTTTTCCAATTAAATTTGATCCTTTTCTAATAGATCAAATAATGCAAATTGTTGTTCATTCCATTGGGCAACAAATTATTTACGCACCTAGTAAAACTATTACAAAAAAAGCAAGCATAGCAATAATGAGGTTACTTAAATATGAAGAATCTTAATGAAACGATGAAATTATTTGTTGAACATAAACCTGAATTTTTAGATATTCTTGGTTTTGAAAGTTGTTCATATAATGATGCCAATGAAACATATTCCTGTGTTTTTAATCCTTCAAGCTCTTTAACTCATTCAAATGGGACAATAGTTCAAGGTGGATTTGTAGCAGGTATGTTAGATTCTGCTATGGCTCAATTCATATTGAATTTACATGAATTTAAAATTAATCCATTGTCTTTAGATATTGATGTGAAGTACTTGTTGCCTTGTAAGCCTGCAAGACTAGTAGTTAATGCAAAGATATTAAAAATGGGAAAATCTATAGCTTTTACTTCTGCTGAGCTTTACCAAGAGGATAATCTTGTCGCTACAGCAACTGCAACTAACAAACTTTTAACGATAGGTTAATTATCATCATATATTTATTTAATATATAATTTTTAGCATGAAAAACGAGCAAGCAAATTTTACTAAAATGATTGATGGCACCGAAGATGATTACAAAATAATCGGTGGGTGGGGTAGAGAACACACTCTAAGCCTTCCTGGCAGGCTTCTTGAGCATATGAAGCTATTAAAGGGTGATACAGGCGGTTTTGCTGTCGATAGATTAACTCATTGCTTGCAGACAGCAACAAGGGCTTACAAAGATGGAAGAGATACAGAGTATGTAGTTTGTGCACTGCTTCATGATATCGGTGACACACTGGGGCCATCTAATCATGCAGATATAGCTGCGACCATTCTTGAGCCATACGTCTCTGAGGAGAATCACTGGATAGTTAAACATCATGGAATCTTTCAAGGATATTACTTTTTTCATTTTCTTGGCTTAGATAAAAATATGCGCGATAGATACAAAGGCCACAAATTTTTTAATAAGTGTGCAGAATTTTGTGCTAAATATGATCAAAATAGCTTTGATCCCGATTATGAGTCTTATGATTTGGACTTTTTTATACCTATGGTTGAAGAAGTTTTTAGAGCACCCAAAAAATCTATTTATACTTCTTAAAAGGCAATCATGGAAAAAGAAGAACTCTATAAGCTTCTTGCACCTATAAAACCAAAACAAGCTTTTAATAATTCTTTGCATCCTAGAAAGCCTGATTATAGTGTCACCTATAACTGGGCAGCACTGCCTGATATCAAAGGACTGCAACATGAAGTTCCAAGTGAATCTTATACATCAATAACTTCATCCTCTGAAGTAGATGTCTTTTATATTCATCCTACTGGATTTTTTGGAAAACACTGGAATTGTAAAATTGATAAGAATATTGCTTCTTATGATAGAACTGAACTAATGCTTATCAATCAAGCTAGTGCTTTTAATGGATCATGTAATATTTATGCCCCACATTATAGGCAAGCTACTTATTATTCCTATTTTGATATCAATAAAGATGGTTTTAATGCTCATGATTTAGCCTATCAAGATGTAGAAGATGCATTTAATTATTATTTAGAAAATTTTAATCACGGCAAGCCATTCATTATAGCTGCACATAGCCAAGGAGCTCTTCATGGTCAGAGACTTATTCATAACAACATTCAAAATAACTCATTAAAAAAACAAATGATATGTGCCTATTTAATAGGATATATAATCCCAGAAAAGTTTTTTAAAGTTTTATTTCCAAATCTTAAACCTTCACAATCACCAACTGACATAGGGACCATTGTTACTTGGGCAACTGTAATGCAAGGTCATGTTAGAGCAAGAGAAAGAACAATTTTCTGGCTTCCTGATGGATGGATAAAGCAAGACATGGGCCAAAAAATAGTAACAACAAACCCTTTATCATGGAATACAGATACTAAATGGATAAATTCATTAGATAGCAATTTAGCAATTACAACTAAAGCAAAAAATTATAATTTTGCTAATCGTTTAGCAAAAGAATATTCGGGTTCTATTAAATCTATTATTCCGACAACTTTACAAAATTTTGATTGTCAGATTAATCGTACCAATGGCCTCCTTGAAACAAGAGGTGAGCTAGTAGATAAAATTAGAACATTAGTTGATTCTGGTGATTTACATAATTTTGATATTTCATTATTTTGGGGCTCATTAAGACAAAATGTAGAAGATCGTATTAATGCATTCATCTGATGTATAAATATATATTTTTAATTATATTATTTGGAATTTATCAGCCTATGGAAGCATTTGAGGAAGGTTACGCGGATAATAATGGCATAAAAATCTACTATAGAGATTATGGACCCGCGCATGCTGAGCCAATAATTCTTGTTCAAGGCTTAGGTGGTCAGCTTACACAATGGCCAGATAATCTAATTGATTTACTAAAAGATAATAATTTTCGACCCATTGTTTATGACAATAGAGATATTGGCTTATCTACCAAATTTATAGGATCACCTAATTATACAACCGACTACTTAAAGTATATTTTGAGATTACCCCTTAAATCTGAGTACACAATAGATGACATGGGCCTAGATGGCATATCAGTTTTAGATAAATTAAATATTGAATCTGCACATCTTCTTGGAATGTCCATGGGAGGTATGATTGCACAAATTATGGCTGCTAATCACTCAGAAAGAATCAAGTCCTTCACTCTCATTGCCTCGACAGCAGCAACTCCAAGCCCTTTTAACAGCCCAACAAGAGAAGTTAGAAAATTAATTTTAGATAGATCCGTCACAAAAGATGCATCTTATGAAGATAGATATCTTCGAGCTGTTGAGCTTATAAAAGTTATTGGAATGAAAGGATACGAATTTGATACTCCTGAATTTAAACAGCAAGCAATAGAAAACATGAAACGTTCAAAAGATGACACAGGGTTTTCAAGGCAACTGCTAGCTATTCTTGCCTCAAAGAATAGATTTAAAAAAATTCAATCTATAAAAATTCCAACCCTTATAGTTCATGGTGAGGAGGATCCATTACTTAAGGTAAAAAATGCCTATAAAATGCATAAATTAATACCTGGAAGTGAGTTAATAATAATTGAAGATATGCGTCACTTGATCGAGCAACCCATTCTTGATCAATTCAAGGATAAACTTATAATTCATTTAAATACTAACTCTTAAAATTTAAAAATGATTTCAACAGCTCTAAAAAGAAATTATGCAACTGGCGCAGCTGCAAATGGTGTTAAAACAGATATGTTTACGTTTTTTTTACTCTTTTTTTATACAAATATTGCTGGTTTAGAACCTGCTTTAGCTGGTTTAGCTATTCTAGTGGCTCTATGTGTTGATGCTGTTACAGATCCTTTGATGGGAACAATTACAGATAGAACTAATTCGCGATGGGGTAGGAGACATCCTTATATGTTCATTTCTTTTATACCTCTAACCATAGGATATATCTTATTGTTTATTCCAAATCCTAGTTGGGACGTTTCTCAAACTGGATTATTTTTATGGATGGTTAGTTTTGCAGTTTTAACGCGAGTTGGTATGACCCTTTTTGATATTCCTCATAGAGGTCTAGGTGCTGAACTTTCAAAAGATTACGAGGAAAGGGCATTAATAATGTCCTGGCGAGAATTATTTGGCTGGCTTGCAGGCCTTACGAATGCTTTTTTAGGTTATTTTATCTTTCTCAGAGCAACTCCAGAATATCCTAGAGGTATGTTGAATCCAGATGCATATCTGCCTTTTGCTTTTGCAGGCGCAGCAATAATGATAATGTCCATTTTGTTTTCATCTTTCTCAACTTTAAAAGTAGGTCAGTCATTATCAAGGTGGAGTGGGTCTATAAAATTAATAGATATTTATAATGAAATTAAAATAGCTTTATCAAACAGATCTTTTATTAGATTATTTTTTATAAACCTAACTTTAGCTATTGCATGGGGTTTAGGTAATGCTTTAACTCTTTATGTAAATACATTTTTTTGGGAATTTACAACTGTTCAAATCACAGCATTCTTACCAGTTTATGCAGTTTGTTCATATTTTGGATTTTTGTTAACACCAGTTCTTATTAAAAGGTTTGATAAAAAAAATATCGTTATCATTAGTTTATCAATAGTTTCCTTTATGACCTTAATGCCTTTTACATTTTTTAATTTAGGCCTTACTCCTGAAAAGGGATCTTGGGAATTAATTCCATTTCTTTCTTCTTTCCTTATCTTTGGAATGACTTTTAATATTATTGGAATAATGACAAGAGATTCCATGCTTGGTGATATTAGTGATGAGGTCGAGTTAGAGAGTGGTAAAAGACAAGAAGGTATTCTTTATGCTGCTGTTTCCTTTATGCAAAAAGTCAATTCAGGATTAGGTAGTTTTACTGCAGGGCTTGTACTTTCATTCATAGGTTTTCAAGGATCAGTCAGTTCTAGTGATGAAATTTATTCGTTAATAGTCATCCAAGGTCCTGTAGTGGCTAGCTTGATTTTAATTCCTGCTTTTTTAGTTTATAGATATAAAATTACGAGAAGCAGGCATGCTGAAATTATTAGAGCTTTAAACTCTTAAATTAGATACAAAAATATATCTATCTACTCTCAATTCAAATAGAATCACATAATGAAAATTTTAGACAACCTCATTCTAATTCCTTGGATTCTAGGTTTTCTAAATTTATCAGCACCCTTTAGTAACTTTTATTTTTTTTGGATAGTTACTGTTACATTTTATGGTCTTCTTTTTGTGCACTTAATTGAGTGCATAGTCTATAAAGAAAAAATTATGAATGGGCCCAAGACTCCAATCCTTGGTTTTTTTCTAACACTAGTTTATGGCGTTCTTTTCTTAAAATCATTTAGACAGATAAATTAATGGAAACTGTTTATGAGAAATCTGAAATCCCAAAGGGTTCGTCCGGTGTATGGAGCCTAGCTTGGCCAACAATTATTACAAACTTATTATTTGCCTCTTCTTCAATAATAGCTATTAAAGTAGTAGGAGGTCTTGGCCAAGATGCAGTAGCGGCAACTATCACAGGTCAAAGAATTAGTTTTATTCTTCAAGCAATATTAATGGGTGTTTTATCAGGCACCACTGCATTAATGGCAAGGCATTGGGGTGCAAAAGAGCCGGAAGAAAGCAGCAGGTACTTGGCGCAAACTATTCAATTAACATTAACGTTTAGTATTATTTTTGCAGGTCTGCTTTGGTTATATGCTGAGCCTTTCGTTGCTTTTTTGGGCTTAAAAGGTCAAGCCTTGGTAATGTCAGTAATTTACCTTAAATACTTAGCGCCTTTTCTTCCCTTACTTGCAATAGGTCTTTCTATTACAACGGGCTTTAGATCTATAGGAGATGTCAAAACGCCACTAATTATTTCAGTAATTATGAATATCATAGGTGTTGCATCAATGATTATTTTAACTCATGGATATTATGGCTTTAATAATTATGGTGTTTACGGAGCTGCTATAGGAAATGGTATTTCATTTTTTTGTGGAGCTTTACTATCTTTGATTGCATGGAGATCTAATAGAGTAAAAACAAAATACTCTCCGTTATTTGTAACAGACATTCCAAGAATTAGGAATATTTTTCATGTTGGTCTTCCTGCCGCAGCAGAGCAAGCAGTGTTCCAGTTAGGTATTAATGCTTTTTTAATTATTGTAGCCCAGTATGGAACAACTGCTTACGCAGCTTATGGAATAGGCATACAGATTTTAGCTTTTTCATTTGTTATTGGTTTTGGTTTCTCTATGGCTGGAGCTAGCTTGGTTGGTCAGCATATGGGTGCTGAAGATAATCTTCAGGCAAAGAGGTCAGCATGGAGTGGTATGCGTTTATCTATTACATTTATGACTATTTTTGGTGTATTTATCATTCTCTTTGCTGAAAAGATTGTTGGATTTTTAATTGATGATGCTGAAGTTATAAGATTAACCGTAATTTTTATTTGGATTATGGGATCCCTTCAACCCTTAATGGCAATAGAGTTTTCCTTGGGTGGAGCTTTAAGAGGAGCAGGGGATACGAAGTCCCCATTACTCATTACTCTAACTTGTTTGTTGCTTATAAGAGTTTTATTAGCTGTTATATTTTTATATCTGGATGCTGATATTGTATTTATTTTCGCTACATTAATTGCAGATTATTCTGTAAAAGCTTACCTTTATGTTAGAACTTTTAGATCTGAAAAATGGATGGACTCATTGGATATCAGGGCAAATCATTAGATAAGTTATCTAAAGCTTTACTTATCCTAGACCAAAGTTTTTTTTCATCAGTACCAGCATCTTTCGCAGGCAGATTGGAATAAAAATCTACCAAGAGCTTCTCAATTAATATTTTCTTGTTATTAACACCTTTATTAAACTTATCTGCTAGCATCTCAAATTGAATGGTTTGCCTTAATTTTGAATCTTTTTTCAAGGATTCAATGTCTGCCATTACTTCAAGTTTGATACATGAATAAGTAAGCTTATCTTTATCAAGCTTATTTTCAGAAGTTTGAATAGCTTTGAGAATAGATTTTGGAATACTTTTATCTTCTGAAGTTTTTTTATCAAGTAAAATTTCGTATAAATTTTTATAAGATTCCACTTTTGCAATGCTTACTTCTTGAGCAATATTATCTTGATAAGTTTTTACATTTTTCATAAAAACTTGCATTTCCTTAGTCTTATTAAGATTAATAAGCAGAGCCGCCTCAGATCGTAACTCAGAAGGATTTTTTGTTTTATTCTTTAAATCTGCAGTTAATAATTTCAAGGATTCCAAGTCTTTTTCTACATCTTCTTTTTTTGCATTAAAGAATCTATCAGCAGATTTATTGAATTTATCCCATAGCTTATTATCATTTTTCCTGCCCGCCGAACCAGCTAATTTCCATTGCTGCTTAAGATCATTAAATTTCTTTATACAAGCATCATTATCATCATCGTTAATCAGATCAACTTTTGAAATTAATGATTCTTTAGCTTTAATAACTATATTTTCTTGTCGCTCAATTTCTTTAGAAATTGGTTTTTTAGCATCGTAATATTCATCCCTTAATTTTTTAAGATCTTTATCTAATACAGGAGCATACTCCTTCCATTCATTAAAAATAGAATTAATAAAATTAATTAAACTTCTAGCTTCAGGCCATTTAACAGAATTATCTTCAACATACTTATTCATCTTAGTAATCAATATTCTTCTTTGAACTGCATTTTGAATTTTTTTCTCTTTAAGTTCATCAAAAAATTCTTTACACGGCTCCCATGCTTTATTTGTTAATTCATTAAAAGTTTGCCATTGCTCTCTTCCAGCAGGTCTACTTGATAGATCTAAGAGTTGCCATTTAGTCTGCAATTCATGAATAATATTTGCTTGTTTTTTTGGAGTGTCTGAAGGATTCTCAACAACATTTTTTATAGCATCAATTAGCTCATTTCTTTTAGGGTTAGCAGCAAAGGATGAAACATCGTCATAATATCTTGATTGAGCAAGAGCAGCATTGAACTTATGACGTAACTTGTTAGGAATTTTTCCAGATTTTTTAATCTGATTATTTACATCCCTCACAATCTTTTGAGCTTTTTTAATAGCACCATCAGCAAAAAGTTTTTCTGCTTGATCTAAACTTTTAAATAAATCTTTACTAGTTTCCACATTAACCCTTATGAAGTTTATAATTAAATAATGAAAAAACGAATTCTAACAGGAATTACGACAACTGGTACTCCTCATATAGGAAATTATTTAGGAGCAATAAAACCCAGCTTAAATCTAGCTAATGAAAGTTCTGAGTCTTTTTTCTTTTTAGCTGATTATCATGCCCTTATTAAAACAAATGATTCCAAAAGCATAAGAGCTTCAGTGAATGATATAGCTTTAGCTTGGTTATCATCTGGACTCGATACAAATACATCTTTTTTTTATAGACAATCAGATATAAAAGAAATTACAGAACTTAACTGGATATTAACGTGCATTACCGCAAAGGGTTTAATGAATCGAGCGCATGCATACAAAGCTGCAAGTGCAGAAAATAAAACCGACGAAGATAAAGGAATTAATATGGGCTTATTTTCATATCCTATTTTAATGGCTACTGATATTCTAATTTTTAATTCAACTCATGTTCCAGTTGGTCCAGATCAATTGCAGCATCTAGAAATGACAAGAGATATAGCAAATAGATTTAATTACCTTTACAAAAAAACCTTTAATATTCCCGAGGCAATAATTCAAGATGATGGAAAAGTGGTGTTAGGTTTGGACGGTAGAAAGATGAGTAAATCTTATAATAATATTATTCCATTACTATCTGATGAAAGAACTTTAAAAAAATCCATAGCTAAAATTGTTACTAACTCTTTAGAGCCAGGTGAGCCAAAAGATGTAGAAGGGTGCAATGTTTTTAATTTATATCGTCATTTTTCAACATCTCCAGAGCAAGCTAATTTTGCAAGTGAATATGCTGACGGGATTTCATGGGGTGATGCTAAAAATAAACTTTTTGAAAGTATTAATAAAGAATTAAGTCCGATTCGAGAAACGTTTAATAAATTACAGCAAGATAAAAATCTTGTTAATGATTTGCTTGATGCTGGAGCTGCAAAGGTAAGACCTCTTGCAGCTGACATGCTTGGCGAAATCAGGGAGCTTGTTGGCATCTCTAAGATTGACTAAAATTATTCCTATCAAATTATTAAGACCCAATCTTGATAATATACAAAGCATAAAAGTTCGATTAAGTAATCACGCGACCTTTACCTCATTGCAATGGAATATAAAAGGAGATCAAAATATCTCTTGGAAAAATTTATTTTCAGAAATTACATCCTTTAATGAGTATAACTTTATTCATCTAAATCATAATTCTTTTTCATTAATAGGATCACATGGGCCCTATAGTATCGATAATGTAAATGATAAAGCTTATGACTTAATCGATTCAGAGTTTTTTTACTCTTCACTTAATAGCATTCTAGAAAAAGAGCATTGGTTACAACCACCAATAGATACTAGTAAGGTTTCTATTTTATTACATAGAGCCAAAGATTTAAGTAATAGTGCATCAGATATTTATATGCTCAACTCTTCTTTTAACAAACCTGCTCAACCTTATGATCATGAGTGGAGTCATGCATTTATAGAATATTACGAATATTTTGTAATTACTCCAAACAAGGTATTTGTGTGGAGTCTGGTTTATGAATAGTGGTGGTTTTTGGTTAAAATTTGGACTTTTTACAGTTGGCTTAGGTCAATCATTTGTATTTGTTTTAGTTCCTCCTCTAGCTAGAGACCTTGGACTTTCTGAAGTGCAAACTTCAATAATTTTTGCAATTTCTGCAGTAGCATGGGCTATGACAAGTGCAGGCTGGGGGAGGGCTAGTGATAGATATGGAAGGAGGAATATAGCAATACTAGGTCTTGTAGGTTATGCAGTATCTATGGTTGCACTTATTACTCCCTTATTTTTAGTTGAAAGGAATGTGCTAGACGTAATTTATTTATTTCCTTTATTGATCTTAGGCCGCCTCATAAATGGAATTATTGGATCAGCAACTAGACCAGCTTCTTTTGCTTATGTTGCTGATACAAGCTCAAGAGAAGAAAGAACATTAGAATTTGCAAGAATGGAATCAAGCTTTCTTGCGGGAACAGTAATGGGGCCGCTTCTTGGAGGAATTTTATTCTTAGTTACAAAAGAAACTCCATTTTATCTATTTAGTGCATTAGCCTTAATAGGCTCCATAGGAATATTCTTTAATCTTGAGCAGCATGAAATTAAACCTAGAGATCCTGAAATATCTAAAATTTCATACTCCTCTAATAATGTTTGGCCTTTTTTATTTTTAGCTGCATTGACAAGTTTATGTCAAGCTTCTCTTCTTCAGTCTATTGGTTTTTTTGTAACTGATACATTTGGAAGTCTGGATGATCTTGCTATTCTTATAAGCGTCTCTTTCGCTCTTATATCAATTTCAGCTATTGTCAGCCAATATCTATTTACTGATTTGGTTGCATTAAATAATTATAAATTGCTGATATGCGGTGGTTTATTAATGGCTTTATCTTATTATGCCATGAGTTATTCAGATACAATTGCCATATATTACTTAACTTTAATATTTAACGGCTTTGGTGTTGGCATGATGCGACCTGCAACAGCATCAAGTTTATCACTAAGTCATTTACCAGAAAACCAAGGCTCAGCAGCTGGATATCTAGGATCAGTTATGCCAATAGGTCATATGATGGTACCTGTCGTAGCAATGCCAATTTATGCTATACAACCCAATCTTTTGTATGTTTTTAGTTCAGGATTATGTATTCTTATCATTTTCTTTATAATAGTTCATCCAATCTTTAAGGAAAATTTAATTGATTAAAACCAAAGCATTATTATTAGTTAATTTAGGAACACCAGATACACCTTCTTACTGGAGTGTTTATAAATTCTTAAATCAATTTTTAATGGATAAAAGAGTCCTTGATTATCCATTCATACTTAGGTTTATTCTTGTAAATTTTATAATCTGTCCTCTAAGATCTTTCTCATCATCAAAGATATATAAAAAACTATGGAATCCAAATACTGGTTCGCCATTACTTCATAATACTCATAAATTAACTGAAAAAATAAGAGACCTACTTCCGCACTATGATGTTGCTTATGCAATGAGGTATCAAAAGCCTTCGATAGAAGATAATTTAAACAAGCTACTTGAAAGTAATCCTGATGAGTTAATAATTCTACCTTTATTCCCTCACTATGCTGCATCTACAACTGGTTCGGTTTATGCAGAAATATCCCGAGTGTTAGATAAAAGATGGTCAATTCCTGAAATTAAATTTATTAATCAATTTTATGACGATGAATATTTTCTTGAGGCTTGGATAGATCAAGCTAACCATTTCGACATTCAGAATTATGACAAGATTGTTTTTAGCTATCATGGCTTACCCCTAAGTCACGTAAATAAAATTTATTCAGATTCTTTGTGTTCAGACAATGATTGCGAATCAGGAATTACAAAAGAAAATAAGTTTTGTTACAAAGCAACAACCTATGAAACTACAAAATTACTAGCAGATGCGCTAAATATTAAATCATCTGATTATATTGTTTCATACCAATCTCGTCTTACCAAGAACTGGCTTGAGCCCTTCAGTGATGAAGTCTTGGAGGATTTAGCTAAAAATGGTTCTAAAAATGTTCTTGTTTTCTCACCAGCTTTTACAGCAGATTGCCTTGAGACAATTATTGAGATAGGAGATGAGTATAAAGAACTTTTCATAGATGCTGGTGGTGAAAAGCTAGACTTTGTTCCATCATTAAATTATTCAGATAAATGGGCAAATGCTATTATTAAAATTATAAATAAAGAGGATAAAAATGTTTAAAGATGACCTATTAAAAGATAAAAGAATTCTTGTAACGGGCGGCGGCACCGGACTTGGAAAAGAAATGGCAACACACTTTGCAAAGCATGGTGCAGAGATATTTATATGTGGAAGAAGAGAGAATGTTCTTGAAAAAACTGCTAACGAACTTAAAGAGGAATATGGCGCCAAGGTACATTTTTCAACCTTAGATATTAGAGACTCTAAAGATGTGGATAGTTACATACAAACTATTTTTGATTCCGGTCCTTTAGATGGCTTGGTTAATAATGCAGCTGGCAACTTTATATCGCCAACTAAAGATTTATCACCAAAAGGCTTTGATGCAATCGCTAATATTGTATTTCATGGAACTTTCTACGTTACACATGCAGTAGGAAAAAGATGGATTGAAGCAGATTATAAAGGTTCAATAGTTTCTATTTTGGCTACATGGGTATGGACTGGATCACCTTTTGTTGTTCCTTCGGCAATGTCTAAAACAGGTCTTCATGCAATGACTCAATCTTTAGCTGCTGAATGGGGCCAATATGGAATTAAGGTTAATGCTATCGCACCTGGACCATTTCCTACAAAAGGAGCTTGGGAGAGACTAAATCCTAATGGAGATGATGGAAGTGTAATGGGAGATCATCCAATGGGAAGAGTCGGAGAAATGAGTGAGTTACAGAATCTAGCAACTTTCTTGATGGCTGATGGATGTGAATACTTAACTGGACAAACTATAGCAATCGATGGAGCTCAGTATCTAACTGGTGGTGGTACCTTTTCTAACCTCTCAAAATTATCTGAGGATGATTGGGAACAAATGAGAAACATGATAAGGTCGAGTAATAACAAAGATAAAGCTGACAGATAAAAGCAGGATATATTATGGAAAATACATACGAATCAATGAATGGCATTTTAAGTGCCCAGAAAAAACATTTTATAGAAGAGGGAGCTCCCTCTATTGAACTTAGAATAGATAGACTTAATAGATTAAAAGCTTTAATCATGGATAATAGATATGACTTTGTTGAAGCTTTAAATTCTGATTTTGGTAATAGATCTAAAAATGCTTCATTAATGACAGATGCTTATACAATTGTTCCTGAGATAGATAATGCAATTAAAAATATTAAAAAATGGACTAAGGTTGATAAAAGATATTCTAACTTTCCGATGGGACTATTTGGAGCTAAGTCTTATGTAAGTTATGAGCCTCTTGGAACCGTAGGAATGATCTCTCCATGGAACTTTCCAATTAATCTTGGTTTTGGGCCTCTCGCATCCATCTTTGCTGCAGGGAATCAGGTAATGCATAAGCCTAGCGAATTATCTCCTATTTCAGCAGCCTTAATGAAAGATTTATGCGATAAAGCTTTTGATGAAACAGAGTTTGCAACATTTTTAGGTGGGCCTGAGGTTGGATCATCATTCACTAAATTACACTTTGATCATTTGTTATATACAGGGAGTGGAGAGGTTGCTAAACATGTCATGCAATCTGCTGCTCAAAACTTAGTTCCAGTTACGCTTGAGCTGGGAGGTAAATCTCCAGTTGTTATTGGAAATAGTGCTGACATGAAGGTGTCTGCAAAAAGAATAATGTTTGGAAAGACTATGAATGCAGGCCAGATATGCCTAGCTCCAGATTATGTCTTGGTTCATAAAGATAAAAAAGATGAATTCATATCTGAAGTAGAAAATACCGTAAAGGAATTCTATCCTTCAATTAAGGATAACGAAGACTACACTTCTATAATTAATGAAAGACATTACGATAGAATCAATTCACTTGTTACTGATGCAAAAGAAAAAGGTGCTCATATTAATCAGATAAATCCATCAAATGAAGATTTCGGTCAACAAGAGTTTTATAAAATTCCTCCAACAATAATTACCAATACCACTGAAGATATGAATGTTATGCATGAAGAGATATTTGGACCAGTTCTGCCTGTAGTTACCTATGAAAATATTAATGAAGCATTAGATCTTATTAATTCCAAGGATAGACCTCTAGGTTTATATTACTTCGGTTCCAATAAAGATGAACAAGCTAATATTTTAAATAACACATCTTCAGGTGGCGTTACTATCAATAATGTGGTCGGCCATATCCAACAGAAAGATCTTCCTTTTGGTGGAGTAGGGCCTTCAGGTATCGGAAGATATCACTCTTATGATGGGTTTAAAAATTTCTCTAATCAAAGGGCTGTTTTTAAAGATATTGGTTTTAAATTTGATAAATTATTCGAAACTATAAGACCTCCCTACAAAGGAAGCATTGAAAAAGTATTAAAGTCATTACTAAAATAAATTATGGTTAGTTTACCCATACGCCTGGGTTACAAGTATTTTCGATCTAAGAAAGGCGGACTAATTTCTTTAACATCCGGTATTGCAATTGCTGCTCTTGCTATCGCTGTTTCCGCATTAATTATAGTTACATCTGTAATGAATGGTCTTGAAAAAGAATTGCAGGATAGAATTTTAGGAGTTGTACCTCACGTTTTAATTCATTCAGACAAACCCATAAATGATTATGAAACTCTAGTTGATAAATTAGAAAACAATCCATTGGTTGTTCAAGCTTCACCATATATACAACTTCAAGCTTTGGCATCACATGGAACAAAATCAAGAGGAATTATGTTAACTGGGATAGATTCATATAAAGAGGAGGATATGTCTATATTGCCGAAGTTTATAATTGCCGGATCACTTGCTAGCGTTAATGATGGAAATAATATTGTTATTGGAAATTGGCTTGCCTCGTTTCTTGGAGTTTCATTAGGCGATTCAATAACAATAACTACAACAAATATAAGAACAACATTAATAGGTTCATTTCCTCGCTCAATTAATTTAACTGTTTCAGGAATTTTTGAACTTAAAGCAGAATTAGACCAATCTTTAGTTGTTACATCTCATCAACTAGCTCAAATAATAGATAATAAAAAGGATGCAACACAAAGCATTAGAGTAAAAGTTAATGATCTTTTTGAAGCTCAAGCAATCGCTAATGAACTTTCTTTTAATCTATCAAGTGAGAAACAGTATTTTGTAGGCTCTAGCTGGAAAAGAACACATGGAACTTTATTTAGAGCTGTTCAAATGGAGAAATTGATAACAAGCCTACTTTTATTTCTTATTGTAATAGTTGCCTCTTTTATCATTTTATCTACTGTTATAATGACCGTAAAATCAAAAGAAAGAGAAATAGGTATCCTAAAGACTATAGGTGCTTCTAATCAACAACTTGTTCTTATATTCATCTTTCAAGGTGCACTAATAAGCTTTATTGGAATTATATTGGGAGTTGCATTTGGATTAATTGGTACATGGAACGTAGCTAATCTTGTAGCCTTTATTGAGTCTATTCTTCAACGGAATTTACTTGATCAGTATTTTATTAATTACTTTCCATACAGTATCGATGTTGGCCAAATATTATTAATTTGTGGAGTATCTTTTGCTTTAAGCATCCTTGCTACATTAGTGCCTGC